>JAHDIE010000003.1:87497-98235 GCA_020630955.1 Saprospiraceae bacterium | reverse complement strand
TCAGACCCAGAAAGGGTTTATGCTGGTATTATAGCAAATGGAAAAGATGGAGACAACGGATGGATTGGAATTTACTATAGTTTAGATGCCGGTGCAACATGGCAAGAAGATAGTGGTTTTGATGGTGGACCTTATGTTTCTGGAAATGATAAAAACACAAATTGGTATGTAGCAGGATATTCTAGTGGATACCATCAAGGGTGGTACAACTTTGATATTGATGTTTCTCATACTGATCCAGACAAGCTATGGATTGGTACAATTTGGTTCTGTGAATCTGAAAATAAAGGTGGTAACATTGAATACATTAGAGGAACCAGGAACTTGAGCATGCATGCTGATATTCAGGATATTGATGTAGTTGGCGATGATATTTGGATTGCTTCAGATGGTGGCATCAATTATTCCAATGATGAATGTCAAACTGTAGAGACTAGAATGGCCGGCATTACAGCGGCAGAATATTGGGGATTTGGAATAGGTTGGAATGAAGATGTCTGGACAGGAGGAAGATACCACAATGGAAATGCGAGTTATCACCAAAATTATGGGGCTGCAAAAGTTATTGCTTTAGGTGGTTCTGAAGCCCCAACAGGATATGTGAATCCAATAGACAACAGAATAAATTACTTCAGTGATTCAGGAGCCAAGAAAATTCCTTTAAGTTTGGATGATGCTTCAGAAGGGGCTCAAAATTTATCACTCTACCCTAACCAGAGCTATTGGAATTTTTCATCAAGCGAAGTAGAATGGCATCCATACAAATCAAACACAGTGTACCTTGGAAAGGATAACGACTTCTTTAAATCAACAGATGGAGGAGTAAATTTTCAATCTACCTATACCTTCCCTGGAGCTACTAGAAGATTTGAAATAAGTAGAGATGATCCTAATTACATTTATGTCCTGGTGCGAGTTAGTAGTTCAGATTGGAGAACTTTTAAGTCCATTGATGGAGGTACTAACTTTATTGAGCTTCCAGAACCTACGTTGACTGGTGGAAGCTGGAATAATCTTTCACTTAGCCTTAACCCTTTTGATAAAAATGAAGTTTGGCTTGCATCGAATTCTTCTTCGAATGGCAATAAAATATTCTCATCAACAGACGGAGGCAATACTTGGACCAATCATTATGAAATTGAATTAGAGGATCAAGGAATTAGAGATTTAATTTATCAGGCGAGTCCTAACGGTGATAAAATCTACACCATGACCAATGACAATTTCTTTTACTATGATAAGAACAGTGGTGTGTGGACTCAATCAAATGATGGTCTTCCCATTCAGCATAAAGGAACCAAGATGCTACCTTTTTATCGAGACAATAAAATTAGGATGGCATCGGACAAGGGCATTTGGGAAGTGGCATTTCAGGATGAAAGTTCAGTTCAAGCAATACCAATGGTAAACAAGGATTCATTATTTTGCAACAAAGACACTGTGCAATTCGAGAGTCTTTCTATTATTGATCCACAAGGAGCAACTTGGGCTTGGAGTTTCAATCCTATTCCAAGTTATATTGATGATGCAAGCAAAAGAAACCCTAAGGTAGTTTTTGGAACAGATGGAGATATTGAAGTTACTTTGACCATTACAGACATTAATGGCAATACAGACAGTCGAACTGTGCCTAACATGGTTAATATTTCTCATCAATGCGAACCAGATTTGATTGCAGGTTCTGCCTTGCACACCTTTGAGAATGGTGACCGACTTGTCATTCCAAATGCAAATTTAGAAAATATAACCAACTTCACGATAACTGGTTGGTGGAAACCTGAGGGTAATCAACAAGCATATTCTGCTTTGGTCTCTAGTGGTGATTGGTGTGCCCATTGTGATGATACTGAAGGACTGATCTTTGATTATTTTGGTAGTAAACTATGGTACAAATGGCCAGGCATGGCTGACAATTGGGGTAGTAACAGTGGAATTGAAATACCAATTGATGAGTGGTCTTATGTAGCACTTACCATTGAACCGACCAAAGCCACGCTATATCTTAATGATCAAAAATATGTACATACTAAAAATCTACAGCCTGGCAACATCAGCAATTTATACTTAGCTTATGGGCACTACTCCAAATCATTCAAGGGCTTAATTGATGAAGTCACGCTTTGGACCAGAACGCTAGACGAAAATGAAATATACAAACTCAGGCATAATACAAAGGAAGAAATAATTCCAACAGACCCTGATCTTATTGCCTATTATCAAAATAACACCTTGATTAATGGCACAAATGTGCTCGATCATGCTGGCACCTATCATGGTGTCCTTGAAGGAGCTGCCCAACTATCAGAAAGCACAGTTCCAGTTGGAACTGGTAAAGCCCAATTGGTCAATATCGTTCCGGGGACTCACCAATATGACTTTAATGAGTTAGAATCTGAGCTTACGCTAAATGATTGTCTGCAATCTGAAGGCAAAATGGTCATGACAAGAATTGAGCTTGAACCAGATGTAAATCCAAATGACAACGAAAGTCCTTCCAACTATTGGGTACTAAATTATTACTCCGCTGAAAATGAAATTGGTCAAATAGATGAGTTAAAACTGAAAGTAATTGATGCGGATTATTTGACAGGATTAGTACAAAGTAGTGATGCTATACTTCATACAAGATCGGAAAATGGAGAAGGGTCCACTTGGAATGCAAAATCATCTGCACTCCTATTAAATGAAGACCAATTGTCCTTTGATAGAAAAATACAGGTTAATGAATCTAGTCAAATTGGGCTTTCGAATTTGCACGACAACTTAATGGAAGATGATCCAGGAAATCCTTGTCAAGTAGATACTATTCCAGGGAATACTTTGAGTCTCCCCGGAGGAAATGGAGATTATTCTTCAACTCCTAATTTAGACCTCAACACAAACAGCTTTACAGCTTCTGCATGGGTGAAACCGAATGGACTCCAGAATGACTGGGCTGGTATAATTTTCTGCAGAGGTAACGGAACTACTGCTGGATTAAGTTGTGCCAATAATAACGAATTGAGATATCATTGGGATGGTGGAGGATATAATTGGAGTAGTGGAGCTTATCTACCCGTTGACGTTTGGAGCCATGTTGCATTGGTTGTCTCACCTACTGAAGTTGTCATCTATCTTAATGGAGAAGCTTATACAAGAATAACCAACCATGTTATTCAGCCCTTTACTCACCCAATAAGAATTGGAAGTGATCAAACATCATCATCAAGATATTTCAATGGTGAGATTGATGAAGTATGCATTTGGGATCGATCTCTTGACATCAATGAGGTTCGATTATTAAGGCATTTGACAAAAGACGACATCATCCCAACAGACAACCATTTAAAATTATATTATCAATTCAACGAGGAAGAAGGCATGGTCTATGATCGATCTGGAAATAACAATCATGGAAGCATACATGGGAACTCATTAAGAGTTATCTCTACTGCACCTGTTGGAGGTGGAGAGAGCCAACAAATTAATGTGTCAGCCGCAGGAAATTATGAGACTACAGTAGGAATGAATTTGGAATTTGGTGCTGGGAGCTTTCCTGATGGGGAACTTGTTATCTCCAGGCTGAATATCAATCCAGACACACTTGCCAATACAAATGAACATAGTTTTAGTTATTGGATCATCAATAACTATGGCAACAATCAAACATTTTCTTCGCTAGAACTTATCAACTTTAATGAATTAGAAGAGTTTATCACTTTGACCCTTCCGGAAAATATTAAATTGCACCAAAGAACTGATAATGCTTTTGGACCTAATTGGGAATATAAAAGTACTGGAACTGAGATAGACGCAACAACTGAATCCATTTCATTTTCAACAAATATAGAGATAGATCAATTTGGTCAATTTATTCTTGAAAGATTCTCTGGGCTTCAATGGATAGGGGTGCAAGACAATGATTGGGATAATCCAAATAATTGGGCAGGAGGCATCGTCCCAACTTCCATACATCATGTTACGATTCCAGTTGGAGTTCCTTTCTACCCTATTGTGAATATTAACAACGTAAAGATCCAAACCCTATGCATTGAAGCTGGAGCAAGTATATTAATTCCTGAGCAATTTCATTTTGATGTTTTAATAGGAAATTAAGGTTTTATTGAAGATTAGGGTATTAATTTCTGTCCAAAAATTTCTAAAATATAGTTGCTATGCCGCTTAGCTTTTTAACTTTGTGGTGATGACACTGAGCCTTGAGCAAATATTAGCAAATCCTGAGTTAGAAAAATCTGTGCCGACAGAATGGATACAGACAGAGCTTCAAAAACAACCTTTTAATAGATATTTGCAAGGGTTGCTAGATCAAAGAGTTAATGAAAAGCTACAACATTCTCAAATAATAGATAGCATAATATCTGAAACAACATCAATCTCAAGTTATTATATAAGAGATGTTGAGATTGATGACCAGAACACATTTGCGGAAGCGCAAAACAAATCAAATCAAGAATCTACAATTACGAAAGCAGCAATTGGTGCTGGTGCAATAGTAACCGGCTCTATTCTAACTGGAGCACAAGAAGCGGCAGAAAGTGTTTCCAAAAATAGGTCTAAGCCAGTTAGCAATACTGACCAAATAGAAGAAAGCGGTCTGCTTGGGTTTTTAAATAGATTAGATGGCACAATTTCACGCAAAGAGGCAAATCCAGCTGTTGACCCCATGCTGAAAGAGAAAAATTACCATATGGAAAAGGAGGTAATATTGGATTTGACCGAGGATCTTTCAGATGATGCTGAATCAATTCCAGAGCAAATTCCTACCCTTCCGGAAAAAGATGAAGAAGAAGATGGACCTTTGGTCGAAAAAGAAGTCCTGGATCTGACTAAAAATTCCAAAAAGAAGAAAAAGAAGCATGTGAAAGCTAAAAAGCAATACAGATGGAGCTCTCAGACACCTGCTGACTATAAAATCAAAGATTTAAGTTCTTTTACAGAGTGGATTAACAAGATTGATGGAGTCACCCTTGTCTCCGCAAAAAAGGCACATAAAAAGAAGAAAAAGAAAAAGAAGAAAAAGCGATATGAGGCAAGTTTGGAAGTGAAACCTGACATAGCCTCTGAACAATTGGCCGACTTGCTAATAAATCAAGGTCATTATGCTGATGCAATCGCTATGTACGAGCAGCTATCTTTGAAAAATCCAGAAAAAAGTGGTTTCTTTGCAGCCAAAATTGAAACAATCAAAGATAAATTATAAGCAATGATTACAGGATTAACCATATTGATCGCAATAAATTGCCTCCTTTTGATGCTAGTCGTATTAATTCAAAATCCAAAAGGTGGAGGAGTTGATTCAACTTTTGGTGGTCAAGGAGCCACTCAGATGTTTGGAGCAGCGAGATCAACTGATTTCATTGAAAAATTAACCTGGGGATTAGCAATCACCTTATTCATTCTTTGCATTATTACTGCCTTAATGGTATCCAATGCAACAGGATCAGTCCAAGTTGACGGTTCCGGCTTCTAAAAAGCCAATTTTAAAGGTCAACATAAGCCAAAATGACAATATGAGATATCATTTTGGCAGGTAATTTCAGAATTTTTATATATCACTGAAAATATGTCATTAAAATTACAATTGGCACATTTCGTGAGCTATCAAGCATGAACCTAAATTTTATTCAAATACAAAAACAATTATCGGTATGAAGATGAAACCCATCAATGACCGCGTAGTAGTACAGCCAGCAAAGGCGGAGGAAAAGACTACCGGTGGAATTATCATTCCTGATACTGCAAAAGAAAAGCCTCAAAAAGGAAAGGTTGTAGCAGTAGGTCCTGGTAAGGATGGAAACAAGTTAACTGTCAAAAAAGGTGAAACCGTACTATACGGAAAATACTCTGGACAGGAAATCAACTATGAAGGTAAAGATTATCTAATCATGAGAGAAGATGACATCCTTGTTGTCTTAGGATAATCTCCCACTTTTAAACATTAATTAATAAAAACACAATCCAGATATGTCAAAAGAAATTAGCTTTGGATCTGACGCTAGGGTCAAATTGAAAAATGGAATTGACGCATTGGCAAATGCAGTCAAAGTTACCTTAGGACCAAAAGGTAGAAATGTAGTAATACAGAAAAGTTTTGGTGCTCCAGCTATCACTAAAGATGGTGTTACTGTAGCAAAAGAAATTGAGTTAGAAGACGCTGTTGAGAACATGGGTGCACAAATGGTTAAAGAAGTAGCTTCGAAAACAGCAGATCTTGCTGGAGACGGAACTACTACCGCAACTGTTCTTGCTCAAGCCATGGTAACTGCAGGCATGAAATATGTTGCTGCCGGAGCAAATCCAATGGACCTTAAAAGAGGTATGGATAAGGCTGTTGAAAATGTTACTGAAAAACTAAGAAAGCAATCTGATGTTATCGGAAATGATTTTAAAAAAATCAAACAGGTTGCATCTATTTCAGCAAACAATGATGAAGAAATCGGAAGTCTAATTGCAGATGCAATGAAAAGAGTAACCAAGGATGGAGTTATTACTGTTGAAGAAGCAAAAGGTACAGACACCTATGTTGATGAGGTTTTAGGTATGCAGTTTGATAGAGGATATTTATCTCCATACTTTGTAACCAATTCAGAAGATATGGTTACTGAGTATGAGAATCCATTAATCTTAATCCACGACAAAAAAATCTCTAACGTTCAAGATATTCTTCCAATTCTTGAACAATCATCTCAATCAGGAAGACCATTATTGATTATTGCAGAAGATGTAGATAGTCAAGCACTGGGTCTTTTGGTAGTTAATAGACTTAGAGGTGGATTGAAAGTTGTTGCTGTAAAGGCACCAGGATTTGGAGACAGAAGAAAAGCAATGTTAGAGGATATTGCAATCCTTACTGGTGGAACTGTTGTTTCAGAAGAAAAAGGATACGCTTTGGACAAGACAGACATTAAAATGCTAGGTTCTGCCAATACAATTACTGTTGACAAAGACAACACTACCATTGTAAATGGTAAAGGCAAAAAAGCTGCGATTAATTCTAGAATCAATCAAATCAAAGCTCAGATCGAAACAACTACATCTGACTATGATAGAGAAAAGCTTCAAGAAAGACTTGCTAAATTAGCTGGAGGTGTTGCAGTATTACATGTTGGTGCCGCTACTGAGGTTGAAATGAAAGAAAAGAAAGATAGAGTCGATGATGCATTACATGCAACAAGAGCTGCTATTGAAGAAGGTATTGTCGTTGGTGGTGGTGTTGCTCTTGCTAGATGCATGGATGGCATAGAAAAGATCAAAGTAGAAAATGAAGATCAAGCAATGGGTCTACAAATTGTTAAAAAAGCTTTGGAATCACCAATTAGAATTATTGCAGGAAATGCAGGTGTAGATGGATCTGTAGTACTTCAAGAAGTATTAAGATTGAAAGGAGCACAAGGATATAATGCAAGAACAGAACAGTATGAAGATTTGAAAAAAGCCGGAGTTATCGACCCAACCAAAGTAACAAGGGTTGCCATTGAAAATGCTTCTTCTATCGCAGGTATGGTGTTGACTACTGAATGTGTAATCAGTGATAAGAAAGAGGAAGGAGGTGCAGCTGCTCCAATGATGCCACCAGGTGGTATGGGTGGAATGATGTAAATCTTTACCTAGTTTTATTGAAACAAAAATACCTAACTCATTTGAGTTGGTAAAAAAATAAAAGCTCATCAATCCAATTGGTGAGCTTTTTAATTTAATAATTAATAGCCAATTTTATGTGGAAATATAAGATATTAGAAATATAAAAGGTCCATCTAAAAATTTGATGGACCTTTTGCATTGTTTAATATAAACTAACCTTTTGAATCAAGGCCATAAAGGCAAATCAACAATTTCGTGATAATCATTGCTATGATTTACTGAATGATCTGATACCAATACATCAGAACCAGTTTCATGAGTATAAATAGTGAAGCTACTATCATCTTCTATATAAACACTTTTTGCTTGTTTGCTTTCTTCTTGATCAATATCAACAGGTAATATACATTCATCCGAATAATGAGCTTTACCATGAATTCTTGCCATTAATTCACCACTAGGAGTATGTTTTTTCCAACCATTTCCATCCTCTTTATAAAAGGTGCTTCTAGCCCAAACTTTTCTATCCCAGTTGAATGGGATGAAAATAGAATTATCAACTCCTATCTCACCCAATAGCCTGTAATCAAAACCATATTGAAAAGTTTTAAATATTTTAGATTGAGAGTTTTCATTTTCTTCATCAGTACAAACATCATCAATTGGACATAGCGTGACAGAAAATTCATTCACCCATTGTTTACCTTTTAAACAAGGCCAACAATCTTTAACAAAAGTAATTGTCAATTTGATATCAAATGTTTGACAATCTCCAGTAATAAAATTTGGTACAGGATAGGTATGATTAATGTAGCCTCCATAAAAAGTTGAGCTTGTACCATCACCCCATTCAACTTTATATTGTACAGCATGGTTATCCACACAACCAGTTTTATACGCACGCGCGAAGAGTCTTACTTTATTTGAATCATCTCCAACTCCAACTGTGTAATTTTTACGATAATATGCATTGCACTGATTGCCATCTGGACCAGGACCATCTGGACCAGGTCCATTAGGGCCTAAGTGTGGCACTGATTGTCCTTTACTATTGTAGAATTTCACCATAGGATGAGTTGCACCTAAACCATTTTCTCGTACATCTTCCAATGCCTCTTCATTTAATTCCTCTATAGCAACTGATAAATTCATTGGCATGTATTTAATGATCTTATCTTCAATTGCAATCTCTTTCTTATCAGATAACAAATGTTGTAGGATTGGTGTACCGATGTAATCTTCAATACCAAGATCTAACTCTTCACTATTATAATCAGTAATTAAATCATAATGGTCTCTTAAAGATACAAAGCCCATTTCTTCATTTATTAATTTATCGAATGGAAATGATATATTATCAAATGCTAAATCCTCTTCTTGACTTAAGTTAAATTCCTTTCTGCTTTCTTTTAAAGCCTTATAATATTCTTCTACACTTTCTTTGGTTTCAAACTTCAACATACCATTCATCAAACTCGGGTCACCTCCTATGTCCTTTACAGCTAAAGAAGAAATGAAATTATTCAATACTGATTGATTTTTCTGAGACAATTCTATTGCATCAGTTGTATTTTTTATTTCCTTTTCAGCAAAATTAATATCCTTTTCGCATGCGCTAAAAACAAAAAGACATGTTAATAAAATATATAAGTATTTCATTTTTCTAGTTTTAATTTAGTGATTAATGTAAGAATGTAACAGCATCTGCAAACACTTCTGCTTGAATCGGGTTTCCACTTTTATCTTCAACACCTTGCAAATTGCCTTTTGCGTCATAATTCCAACTTGAGCTGCACTTTTTATTTACTGGACATGAGCTAACGTATGCTTCCCAGGTATACACCCCTTGCAAAACAAAATTTCCATTAAAAGTCCCATCCCATTTTATATTCTTTCCTTTAATATTTCCATCAGAATCAGTTTCTTCTTCGTCAAAAACCTTATTTCCCCATCTATCAAAAATTTGCAATCGATAGTAAGTAATGCCAGATATTTCAGCATTATTTATCGAACAATTATTGGCTGGATCTGTAGACTGAAAAAATAAATTAAACTTATCATTAGGAGGGGTTCCATTCTTATGAAAGACGTTTGGGTAATTTGAAGCCCAAGAGTAACAATCTACATCAATAAAAATTGGTTCTGAAGTTGTAGAACCACAAATATTGGTCAGGATTAACTCGACTTTCAATTTACGAGTTAGACAATTTATTGTATTCCCTGTTGCATTTTGATAAAAATCAACTACTCCTGAAATCGTTGGATTT
The DNA here is from genome assembly GCA_020630955.1 of Saprospiraceae bacterium. Lineage (GTDB taxonomy): Bacteria > Bacteroidota > Bacteroidia > Chitinophagales > Saprospiraceae > JAHDBF01. The sequence continues at coordinate 88,387 of JAHDIE010000003.1, read as the reverse complement.
GTAACAGTAGAAGGATTCGTAATATATACTCCTGTAGGGTTCTGCCCATTGAGATCAACCATACTTATCTTCCACTCGGAAGATTCATAATCTGATCCATAACCTGTAATCACATCCTCATAAATTTCACAAACCTCGTCAATGGCTTCATATTCTATGTGTACATCTTCAGGGTGCCCAATGGAGTTTGGACAAGGTACATCGATAATGATCTCATCAGAATTACTAGATGCACAATCATTAAAAAGATTTAAAGTAACACTTAGATAATCTTTATTGCAATTTAAAGTTGTTCCAGTTGCTCCCTCATAAAGTGCAATGATGTCAACTAAAGAAGGAATTTGTCCAATTACTTCATCTGTTGTGATGGTATTAGTTGGGTTGCTTCCATCAACATCTACACGACTAATTGTCCAACTAGAGGATACAAAGAAATCACCACTACCAGTAACTGTAATTATTTCTCCTCCACATTCATCTGTCTCTACAAAAACTGGATCAATAGGACTTAAGTCTTCTTCATCACAAACAAAATCCACATATGCATACGCCGGATGAGCTCCCCATCCACATCCTGAAGAAATAATCTCAATGCAGACACTGGTACCGATGAAAGCGCTAAGATCAATTTGATAACATTGCCAAGGCAAATATCTCCAGTTACCATTTCCATTGGTTAGGATTGGACTATCCGAAGAAATTAATCCAGAATCGAAAAGTAAAGCATTTCCTCCATTATTTGCAGTTATTGTATATTGGAAAAAAGGGTTATCTGGAGCTGGATGGTCAGGATTATTTGCAACCCAAGCAGCTAAAAACTCTAGGTTTGAATCAGCACTTGTTACAGTAAAACATTTATTAATTGCTCCGACTCTTGCACCTGTAGTTAA
>JAHDIE010000003.1:21557-87397 GCA_020630955.1 Saprospiraceae bacterium | reverse complement strand
GGAGGAATACTAAATACCGTTAAGGGTACGGATGCACCACCATTAATACTCACTTCATTTCCAACTCTACCCAAAACACAAATTCGTCCATCTTCGCAAGCAAAACAACTTGGACAATTTTCTGTAGTAATCCATCGCCCAACACCACATTCAGTATCTTCACAATCTATTCTCCCATCTAAATCATCATCAATTCCATTATTGCAAATTTCCATCATTCCACCTCCTGCGCCAAAGCCATTAGTAGCAATTACCATATTATTAAATTGTAATGTCGTGTGACACTGTGTAGGTAAGATCGCCATATATTTTGCGTTCAAATTTGGAACAGGAAGTGTTGTATTGCCATTCACTTCATCTTCAACGTATATATAATCCACCCAAGAATCCTCTAACAATTCGTCAATCAAAAGTGAAGTAAATGGTGCTTCTGAGAATACTATATAAAATTCTGATAGTTCATTTGATTTAAATGAGAGTTCAGTTATTTGTTGTCGCTCTTCAAACTCAAAGAGCAACCACGCAACTTCCTCTTCCTTTGTTTGTGAAATTGTTTCTGGACTATCATCAATAGCGTAATACGCCAAATTATCTTCAAAAGTACTAGACTGAGTAATGGTAATCATATTTGGATTAATTGTATATCCATCATCACCATATTGACTAAATAAATGAAAACCGCAAAGGATTAAAATAATTGTTTGTAAATATTTCATGATATTATTTTAAGGGTTAATAATTAGTTTTGATGACTTAAATAAAAAATCATTCTTTGTCAATTGTATCACATACACCCCAGCTGGTAAATCTAAAACTGAAAGTGTTGAATTTGCCTCATTGATTTTATCAGACTTCAACAATTGTCCAATGTTACTATAAATTTGGTATGCATAAATATCTTCTTCATCATACTCAATGGATATGTAAAGAATATCTTTTGTTGGATTCGGATAGACCAATACGGTGGAGTCATCTCCGTTTGCATCCCGACAATCAACCAATGTGGAATTGGTTTGAATTCTTCCCTCAATTGGACTTTGAATTGTAACCTTGTATGTACCATTTTCCTGTATGGAGAAATTTAAATCTGAGGCCTTACTATTAACTCTAGAAATACTTTCCCATACCCCATCTTCCGCTTCTTTTTCCAAAATGTATGTTTTGTTAAATTTGGATTCCGAAGAACTCATTACAATAAGGGAAGTACAATTTTCAGTTTCTAACTTATGAGATTGACCCAAACCTAGTTGACAGATAAAAACAAGGTTCATGAATATCATTATTGAATTTTTCATTTTTTAAATTTTTTAAATTATAGCCCATTGATTTCAATTAGGCATTAAATGGTTATTGCCGGCAAACATTATATACTTGAGCGAATCGAAATGTGACTAGGTTTACCTCATGTAAATGGGTAAGCATTTTAAAAAGACAATAAATGTCACGCTAATACATCTCCCATTAGAAATTGAAAAAATCGAAAAAAATCAGAAAACATTGTATAAAACAATCATTGGACGCTCATTCAAAAGAGCGAGAAAATTGATAGAACAAAAATATTTTTGAAAAAATTATTTTTTTTGACAATTTTTAAAAATACAGAATGATGACAAAATGATATTCCAAAAGCAATAAGAACCACAAATTATTTATGAAATATCTACCTTATCTATTATCTTGTAATATGACAAACAGTGATCCATTACTCAGAAAAGCCAAGAAAAAGGTAAAGCAAAAAAAGGCATTTTATCAACATTTTATGACCATGGGTGCCGTCAGTATCTTCCTCGTTTTATTTTCATTTTTTGTAACTCCGAATAATTACTTATGGGTAATTATTGCACTTTTAGGAATGGGATTATCTGTCCTACTTCACTTTATCACAGTATTTGGAATTCCGGGAGTTGGAAATATGGGAGAAGATTGGGAAGAACGAGAATTAGAAAAAGAATACCTTAGATTGAAGCGATTAGAAGACATCAAAGACATCTTAAGCGATAAAGAATATTTGGAACTAAAAGAGCTTGAAAAAAAGGAAAGAAACGGAGACTTTGTTTAAAAGATTATATAACACATTGTTAATCATTTCAAATGATTGATGACATAATTTTATATCGAAAAGCCACCTCAAGAGTAAAACGTAAAAAGAAGTTTTATAAGCACACATTGATTATGTCTATTTTTTCAATTTTGCTGCTTACATTAACCTTTATAATTGCCCCTGGAGCTAATAGTTGGGTTTTTATTCCCGTAGGAATTTTTGGCTTATCTGTATTTATCCATTATCTGATCGTGTTCAAGTTTTCTAAAATTCAAGATAAATTACAAAATTGGGAAGAAGACAAATTAGAAATTGAGTACATGAAACTCAAAGAATTGAAACAAAAGAATAAATTACTTAGAGATGAAGAAATATTAAGACTTAACCAATTGGAGAAAGAGTATAGAGATGAAGATTTTGTTTAAGCTGCTCAACACTTTACATAGCTCTATTGGTTATTTCTAAGATTTATAATTTCTATGAGCGCAAAATTTAATGATAACAGTTATTCCTTATTTAGATTGAATCCTATCGCCTGTTAAAAAAACGACAAGTATTCAACTATTTAGATTAAGAAAATATTTCTTTCCGTTCTGAAAATTACCATATCAACACAATGAACTATTGCACTCTAAACAATTAACCATTCAAAATTCGAAAAACTAGTTCTAGTATGCTATTAAGTGTGGTAGTAAGGACAAACATATTAAATTAAATCATTATGTAAATATCTTTTTGAGACTGAATAAAGTCCTACCTTCGCCGACTTATTCAGAAATCAAGAAGATGACAGCATACATAAAGAATTTAAGTACAAACCCTAAGAGTGATATTTTATCAGGATTAACTGTGGCATTGGCTCTAGTCCCAGAAGCAGTAGCATTTGCATTTGTTGCAGGCTTAGATCCACTTGTAGGACTTTACGGTGCGTTTATCATGGGTATTATAACAGCGATTTTTGGAGGTAGACCTGGAATGATTTCAGGAGCTACTGGAGCGATGGCAGTGGTGATGGTGCATTTAGTTCAAGAAGGAAATATTGTCGGTGAAACTTTGGATACAGTAATTCCAAATCTAGGATTACAATGGCTATTGATTACTTTATTGATTGTTGGAATTATCCAAATCATGGGAGGTGTCTTTCGCTTAGGCAAATTTGTTAGACTAATTCCTCATCCAGTAATGATGGGTTTTGTAAATGGCTTAGCTATAGTGATTTTTATATCTCAATTAGGAATGTTCAAAGAAACTATTGATGGAAGGACATCATGGTTACAAGGAACCGAATTATATACAATGCTTTCTTTGGTTGCACTTACTATGGCAATTATGTATTTACTCCCTAAACTCACCACAAAAATCCCATCTGCCTTAGTAGCCATTATAGTTGTTGCCGCTGTAACCATTTTAGGCAATATGGATGTAAGCACAGTGGGTTCATTCATCAAAGATGGAGGTGGGACTGGATTAAATGGTGGGCTTCCTACACTTCAATTTCAACTATTTGAAATGATAGGTACTATTGGACCCCATTGGAAAATGATCATAACCACAGCATTCTTGCTTGCTGCTATAGGTTTAATAGAATCCTTGATGACATTGAATTTAATTGATGAACTTACAGATACAAGAGGAAGTGGAAACAGAGAATGTGTTGCGCAAGGCATGGGGAACATACTTAGTGGTATGTTTGGTGGAATGGGTGGATGCGCTATGATTGGTCAATCAATAATCAATGTAGAATCAGGAGGTAGAGGAAGACTTTCTGGAATTGTTGCAGCTCTAATGCTTTTAAGCTTTGTTCTTTTTGGGTCAAGTTTAATTGAACAAATTCCAATTGCAGCTTTAGTAGGTGTTATGTTTATGGTTGTCATTGGAACTTTCGCATGGAGTAGTTTCAGAATTATCAATAAAATTCCAAAATCAGATGCTTTTGTTCTTATTGCTGTATCACTTATTACAGTTTGGCAGGATTTGGCAATTGCAGTTATCGCTGGTGTGGTCATGTCAGCTTTAGTTTTTGCATGGAATAATGCAACAATGATTCGGGCAAGAAAAAAAATGAAAGAAGATGGCACTAAGGTTTACGAAATATGGGGTCCGCTTTTCTTTGGTTCAGTTCAAAACTTTAATGCAAAGTTTGATATTAAGAATGATCCCCAAAAGATTGAATTGGATTTTATAGAATCGAAAGTAAGCGATCATTCTGGTCTTGAAGCTCTTAGGAATCTAGCCAACAAGTACATAGACTCAGGAAGACAAATTGAATTGGTACACCTAAGTCCAGAATGCAAAAAATTACTTATTAAAGCGAACCCAAAGTGGAAGGAATACATCAGAATCAATATAGATGATCCCAGGTATTTTGTGGCAACAGACCGAATGGATAAAGAAATATAAAGCGTCAATACTGAGACACAATAATCAAGATTAGGAAATTATAATGCTTAAAACTTGGTCTTTAATTCTTTTGAAAGCTATTAACAATTCTTAATTAAAAAAACACGACCGAAAGCTAATTGCTTTGGGTCGTATTGAAGTTGTTTAAAAATCGCTTGCAGGGCTATGCAAGGTTATTGGCTAGCGATCGTCAAAATGATTAAATTCACCAACTTGATAAATTAATCATTTTATCCAAATTGCTATAAATCGAACAAAAATGATTGCACAATTGATGTAATTGAAAGGATTAATGTTGCACAATTCCTTAATTGTCGTCCTCAAGGCCATATTTTCTCATTTTTCAACGAATAAACGGGAAAACTATAAATCCAAAACTGTCAGATTGATAATTTAAACTTAAAAAACAATACAGCTGAGAAAAAAAATTTCTCAGCTGTATTAAGTTGTTCTATCCAATATTAAATCGCTTCCTTATTTTAATATTGTAAAAGCAAGATAGATCATAATACTAATTCCAAACAGGATAAATAATGCAAACAATAGGACTATAGAGGCGTTTAGGTACATTCATTATAATTACTAATGTTTTTCTACTAGATGTTTAGCTGATTTTGAAAAAACTGAATGAAGTAAAGTAATGCCTAAATTACATCAACGAATCACGAAACTGTTTTGGGGTTTGTTGGTTGTGCTTTTTGAAAACACGAGAAAAATAGCTAATGTCAAAATACCCTACTTCTATCGCTACCTCTTTTATGGATGAAATATTATTTGAAGACAATAATTCTTTTGCCTTTTCCATTCTTTTCTTAGTAATCAATTCATTGGGTGAAAACCCTGTAATTGCTTTTACCTTTCTATAAAGTTGACTACGCTCCAAATGCACTTTATCACAAATATTTTGAATACTGAATTCAGGATTGCTGATATTTTCTTCAATAATATTTCCAACAGATTCAATAAATGAATTTTGTTTAGGGTTTTCAATCTTGAAGGTCAGCTGAAATTCTTTGTGTTGATTATGACGTTGATTAAGCAGACCTTCAATACGGACCAACAATTCTTCTTCGTCAAAAGGTTTGTGCATAATTGCATTTGCACCTGCTGCCAGACTTTTAAGTTTTGATTCTTTATTGGTTTTTGCAGAAAGTACGATAATAGGGATGTGATCTGTATTTTTATTTGATTTTAATTTTTTTACCAAGGCTATCCCATCTGTATTAGGCATCATTAAATCTGTTAAAATAAGATCAGGTATTATTTTTTCAGCAATTTCAATTCCCATACTACCGTCAAATGCCTTTAATGTATGATAGTTATTACTTAATATTTTTTCATAGTAAAAAACCAAATCTTTATTATCATCTACAAGCAATATGGAGGCTTTATTCTCTGAATCATCAATAGCCAAATTTTCTTTTGAATCTCTATCCTGATTTACACTTTTAAAAGGTACAGTAATTGTAAATTTTGACCCTAAACCCAATCTTGATGTTAAATTGATGCTTCCTGACATTGCTGATATCAAATCTTTTACAATTGACAAGCCTACCCCAATACCTCCCTTATATTGATCACTATTCGCAGATTTTTTTATTTGATAATACCTGTTAAATATTTTCTTTTGATCTTCTTTGTCTATTCCGATTCCTGAATCTTGAATGTCAATAATTACTTCATTCTTTTCAATATTTGCTACTAAAATTACTTTACCATAGTCTAAAGTATACTTTATTGCGTTATTCAAAAGGTTTTCAACAATATGTTTCAATTTGGATTTATCGATAATCATTAATTTTTGATCCAATGCTGAATAAAAATTTAGGCTAATATTTTTATCATTGGCTAAAGAGGCAAATCCTTCCGTAATTACTCTGAGAAAACTTATTAACTCTATCTTTTCTTCATGAACAACAAGATTTGCTGATTCCAATTTATTTACCTTTAATAGTTGCTCGAGCAATTCAAGTAGACTAGTTGAATTTCTCTTTAGAATAGACTTTATTTCATTGTTACCATTGATCTTATCTACCAATCCATTAATAATTGTCAACGGTGTCCGTATTTCATGAGAGATGTTTGTAAAGAACTTTTTCCTTACCTCTCCTACTTCTTTCAATCGCTCATTACGTTCTTTTTCCAATTCCTTTTCATTTTTTAGCCTTAAAGCTTTCATTTCAGAATTTCGAATCTTCCATAAAATGAAAAACAAAATGGAACCAATCATTAATTTAAACCAATTGCTTAAATACCAAGCTTGATTAATGTTTATCTTTTGTCGGAGTAGATGAATAGATTCTACCCCATCGTAATTTCGAGATTTGCATTCAAAAACATAGTTTCCAGGTGGTATATTCATGTATTCAAATCTGGATTCTTTTGAATATTTCCAAGCTTCATCAAATCCTTTTAATCGATAGATAAATTCCGCCTCCTCCGGTAAGGTATGTGCCATACAGCTAACATGAAAATTGATTGAATTTTTATCAAAAGGAAGCTCAAGAACATTTTCGCTTGCTTGGAAAACATCATCCTTTACAGCTATTGATAAAAGATTGGTTTTAGGAGGGTAAGGGTTGGAGTTCAAATGTTGCGGATGAAACCAATTAACCCCATTAATTCCACCAAAAAACATATGTCCGCTATAGTCTAAAAAATGAGCACCTGTATTAAACTCTAATGACTGAAGGCCCATGCTTATTCCATAGTTTTTAATTTTCGTTTGATCAAAATCAGAGATATCAATTCTACTCAGTCCTCGATTAGATGATACCCAAACCTCTTTACCATCAACTGTTAATGCACCATAAATTACATTATTTGGAAGACCATTTTTATTATCATAGTGGGCAACCAAAGAGTTATTTTCTAAATCCCAGATATACAATCCATATCCGTTGCTTGAAACAAATAATCTATTTCCAAAAACAAAAACGTGTTTAATTTTTTTTGGAAGTATACCCTTACCTATTATCTTCCAAAGCTTTTGAGAAACGTGGTATTCATAAACACCATTTTCATCTGTTCCAACCATAATTCTTTCTTCATCCAACCAAGTTAAGGACCTAATACTGAAATCATTCCTATACTCCTTATTTGGATAACTTGTAAAGTAGTTGTGGTTTTCAGTATTGAATGTTATTAAGCCATTACTTTGAGTTCCAAGATATAAGTTTGGTGTTTTACCTTTTAAAATGTTCCAAATTGTCATTGAATCAAGATAATTCTCATGTGAACGAATTATCTCGTTATCAAACTTAAGATGAGCTAAACCGTCGAACTGACTTCCAAGCCAAAGCCCCCCTTGCCCGTCACCTTCCAAAGCCATGATCCTATCACTAAAAAGTCCATCACTTTTGTTATATGATTTCCAATGGTTATTAACTTTATCAAATCTGGTTAAGCCTTTACCAGAAATACCCAAGGACATAAATTTTTCATCACTATAAATCGCCCTCACAACATCTACATTTATTTTTTCAGGTAAAGTGATATTACTTGCCAAATGAAATTTTTGCAAATACTGATCATAAAAACAGATACCTCCACCATCCGTTCCAATCCAAATCGTACCCAACTCATCCTCAAAAATATCTAATACATCATGATAGCTGAATGAGTACGGATTTGTTTTTATGGGTACATAGTTAGCAACATCTTCTGTAATCATATCATAAACATACAAGCCATTTCCATAGCTTCCTATCCATAATTTATCTTTGCTATCTAGCAAGATTGAGTAAATAACTACTTCTTGATCAAGCCCAATATTTAATCTAGTTGCCTGTTGACTTTCTCTTGTTTTCACAAATACTACATTACTAAATAGAGAGAAATAAATACGATCATTTTTAACTTGAATGTCAGAAACCGATTGACCATTGTAAATGACAACTTGTTGTAAATTATCAGTTAATTGAATCAATCCCTGATCATTTGCTATTAAGACACCATTATTAGGATGTTTTTGAAGATCATAAACCGCCTGACAATTTAATTTTATTGAATCAATAAGATTCAGGTTTATGTCTGTTTTATAGATTATATTTTTTCTAGAAACAAGCCAATAGTTATGATCCTTATCTTGGGTTATTTCTGCAACTTTGCCAAATTCAGGAACATTTACTACCTGACTTCCTTCTTTGAAACTTAGATTACCAAATTTTTCAATCATCCAAACTCTATCCAAATGGTCAACAAATAATTTACCTAGAGTATGATGAGACTTTCTTGTTATATCATCAAACTGATGTTCAAATATTTCAAATTCTCCATAATATTTATTTAAGCCATCTTGTGTAGCAAACCAGAGATTACCCAATTGATCTTGTTCAATTGCGACTACACTGCTTTGAGATAATCCATCCTGTGTTTGGAGATTTCTGAATTGAAGCTGACCATATAATATGGTAGTCCACAATTGAAAAATGATTAAAGACTGAATAATTGATTTCACAGTCATGGAAATTGATTATTGCAATGTTATTGCATTATTTTAAGACGCTTTAAGTTACTAGTTTAATTGTAAATTATTGCCAATACATACTAGCTTACACAATTCAAAGCCATATTAAGATCATTAATAAGGTCTTTTGGATCTTCTAGACCCACGGATATCCTAATTAAACCAGGAACGATTCCCATTGCTTCAAACCTATCAGGAGGCAACTCCTTGGCATAACTAATTACTGGAGCATAGACTAGGGATTCATGTCCTCCCCAACTGACACCAAGATGAAATAACGATAATTTCTCAATGAAGTTTTTAATTTTTGACAAATCATCTGTATTTAATTCAAAGCTAATTAAGCTTCCATATCCTAACATTTGGTTTTTTCCAAGTTGATATTGCGGAAAAGATTCAAGTCCAGGATATAATACCTTTCTTACATTTTTATGTGATTCCAAAAACTGTGCAAGTTGAATTCCTCCTTCTTGATGCGCTCTCATTCTAAGAGGAAAAGTTCTTAAACTTCTAAGCAATAACCAGGATTCAAAAGGGGCCATTTTAGGTCCAAGGAGAGCGTGCTCTTTCAATAAAATTTCGTCAAGGTCTTTTTTATTACCAATAATGACTCCAGCTACTAAATCACTATGACCAGACAAATATTTTGAAACAGAATGAACTTCAATATCTACTCCCATTCCAATACATTTTTGAAACAAAGGTGTCGCCCAAGTATTGTCAATTACCGTTTTTATACCTTTAGATTTCGCCAACTTCACTACACCCATTATATCTTGTAAATTCATTGTGATAGAAGCCGGGCTTTCTAAATAAATGAGTTTTGTATTTTGGTTAATTGCCTCCTTGAAGGACTCCACAGTTGTACCATCTACAAAGCTGCAAGTTATTCCACATTTTTCTTTTAAGAAGGTATTGATAAAAGTACTTGTCGGAGCATACACATCTTTAACCGTAACGATATGATCTCCTTGCCCAACAAAATGCAAAATAGCAGCAGATATTGCCCCCATCCCACTAGCTGTTAATTTTGCATCTTCTGCACCTGCTATTGCCGCTATTTTTTTTTCGGCAATACGAGAAGTTGGGTTATGCAACCTGCTGTAGATGTATGATTCATTAGGATTCTCAAAAGCTTGATCAATGGACCCCCAATCCTCAAAAGCAAATAAAGAATTCTGAAAAAGAGGTGGAACAATTGCCCCTTTATTATACAAGTATTCTTTATCATCATGGCAAAGTAATGTCCGCGGACCAAATTTCTTTTTATCCATTTTCTTTATTTCTTACATTGTAAAAACATGCAATGCCAGTAAAGGCAAAGAAATATGCAATGACAATATTAATGAGTGATAAAAACTGATATGGAGCGTATTCAAAAGGAGCAACGCCTAAAGTTGCTGCCATAAATATACCTGTGGGCGTCCAAGGCATTAAGTTCTCCATCATTGTTCCTGCATCCTCAATGGATCTGCTTAACACTTTTCTATTTACTCCTAACTCATCAAACTTTTTTCCAAAGGCAGTTCCAATAATAAAACTCGTGGCATACTGATTTGAAGTTGTAAGGTTGGTTATCCATGTTGATGTTAATGCTGCTGCAATGAGCTGATAACGTTTTTTGATTTTCTGCATAATCGATTGAATGCTTATCTCTATTGCATTGATCACATCAAGAACTCCAATAAAAGTAAAAACAAGAAGGGATACAACAATCCCTTCAATCAAATTATACAAACCTCCTCTATTTAGAATCGCTAAAACCGGTGAATCATCAGATATTGAAACAGAAGCCATTGAAGTATTAAATCCAGACTTAAATGCTACAAACACATCTGTAAGACTAAAGTCTTGAAAAATAAATGCTAGAAGCATTGCTACCCAAGAAGAATTGAGTAATGTCAGGAAAATAGATTTCTTTTTTATTGTACCATAAATGACAATTAACATGGGAAGAAGCAAGACTAAATTAAAATTAAAAATGCTGCTTAAATCTCTTAAGGTATCATTAATTAAAACAAAATTTTCGACACCACCTTGCGTTACATCGCCTCCCATACTTGGTGAAAGATAGATATATATTAAAGCTGCTAAAATGGCTGCAGGTCCAGTTGTGAACAACATTGAATAAATATGTTGATACAATGGTACTCCGGTTGCTAATGAAGCAATATTTGTAGTATCTGATAACGGGGATAACTTGTCTCCAAAAAAAGAACCTCCAACAACAGCGCCAGCAGTAATTGCAATGTTGGCTCCAAAAACTTGAGTAATTCCCAACATAACAACACCGATCGTTCCTGCCGACCCCCAAGAGGTCCCTGTTAACAATGAGAATATGATACAAATAATAAAGCTAAAAATATATATCCAATCAGGGCTTATTATCGATATTCCATAATAGATCATCATAGGAATCGTACCTGATACCATCCAACTTCCAATCAAAACCCCAATGGCAAAGAGAATAAAAATAACAGGCAAGGATTCTGATACTTTCCTTACTATGTGCTTTTGAATCGTATTCCAGTCGTAACCCATATAAAGTATATATACAGATCCAAAGCTAATGGCAAGAAGGACCAATATTTCGAGAGGAAGCATTTCTCCTCCAACCCAAACCGGATGAATAAATAGACCATAAATAAGCAATAGAAAGAAAAAAGCTATAGGTGTTATTGCTTTTGTAAAGCTAATCTGAATGGCATCTTTCATAGTGTCGAGATAGTTAGTCTCTAAATTATTAATTCCACCAGACTATTAGGCATTTGAAGCTAAGGATTTATTTTACCCCATCTAATCAATGATACTTATATCACCTACAAGCACATCATCTATTCCATCAATTGAAATTTCAACTTTATAAACATATACACCGGGCAAATAATCAGAACCGCTAAATTCCCCATTCCAAATCAAAGCTTTTTCTCCAGATGAAACACTCATTTCTGAGCTGTTTCGATGAACCACATTCCCCCACCTATCGTAGATATTTACTTCTTTTATCATTACATCAAATCCCGTAACATAAATATTCAATGTATTGTTTTCTTCATTGCCACTATTAGGATTAAAGATATTTGGAATATAGACATTGCTTATTGCAATTGAAGAAACAACAAAGTAATGGCAACTTGTTTCAGCACAATTTTGACCATAATAATTTGTCAAACAAAGTTCATACTCACCTGGTACAGAAGCTGAATAACTTAATTCATCACAGTCTGAAAGACTACAATCAATAAAAAGAAGATCCTCACCATTTATAGTCCACAACAAACTATCTGCAATTTCAGAAAACTGAACATTAAAAAACCCAATACTATCAGTTCTAATAAATCCTGGGCCGTTAATTTCAAGGCTTGGTGGCAAAGCTGCACCCACATCAAATTGCTCTGAGAATGAACAATTGTCATTATTGGTAAGAACCAATTCATAAGAACCAGGAATTAATTCGAGTTGACCTGGGTTTATTTCTTGTCCATCTATACTCAAGGTAAATGACTCACTACCTTCAGGGAAAATATTAACCAATCCAAACTCACTATCTGGGCATGGCGCATTCATAATATCAATGGTTACATCTGGAATTTCGAAAATTCTAAATTCTATATTCGAATAATAAGTACATCCCTCCTCCACATAACTAAGCTCGATATTATATATACCTGGAATTTCTCCCGTCAGGTCCACCAACCCATTTTGATTTATGTATTCACTCGTCCACTCAAAACTACCAGTTCCTAAAATGTTTGCACCTTCTATTGACAGCTCTAAAGGAAAAGGTTCAGGGATTTCATTGGGACAAAAACTTGTTTCTATATTATTTCCATACATAATTTCTGCAGGTTCACAGGCTCGAGAACTACAGTTTATTGTTATTAAGCCATCAAATGGACAAACACAATTTGATATGACTTCGATTTCAATATTAACCTCTTGAGATTCATTAAGACCGTCAATGAAAACCTCATTATCGGTTTGAGTAATCGGTGGATTATCATCAATGGTTACAATATACATTTCTGCGCATGGCACTTCATCCCAAGAAAACAATATCGAATTAATCTCTGAATCACAAAATATGTTAGGCAAAACTGGGGGTTCTTCAACTAAAATATTTTGAGAAAAAATCTCTGAAACACAATCGCCAACAATGGCTTGTAAGTCTATGCTATAATTTCCTGATTCAAATATTTCCAGCGTAAAGCTTCCATCCATATTATCCTCTAACAAATACATACTCGGGTCTAAATCTAGATTCCATCCAAATTCTACAGCTTGGTTGTATTCCCCATTAATATTTATTGTAATAGCATCAGAAGCACATACAATTGACTGATTTAAATAAAATTCTGCATTTGGTTCCTCTAAAATAGATAGCTCTATTTCATTGCTATAAAAACAATTGGACTCATCATCTAGGTAACTATAAAGAACATAATAAATTCCTGGGCCAGGTGCAGTAAAAATACCAGAATTTTGATCTACATATTGGCTTTCCCAAGTTCCAGAACTTGAAAGCTCAATCCCATTTTCGTCATAGGTTACTTGACTTAATTCTATCTCAACCCCCATTTGATTCCAGCATTCAACTTGTGATTCTGCAGTGATCACAACTTCATAATCCGGGCAAGCTACGGAAACACAGGAGGCAATGTCAATTGAATTTTGACAACCATTTGGGTCTATAGCTAGAACTGAAATCTCCACTAAATCCCCTTCAGATAAATCATTTACCAAGTATATATTTTCATTACTGATTATAATTTCTAAAATTTCTCCATTAATGCTTACAGTTATTTCGTATTCTCCAACCTCATCTGGCCACCCAAACTCTACACTACTAGTTGTTTGTTCGACGCAGACAACTCCCTCAAAAGTAAATTCTGGCCGAACATAAACAGGTAACGCAATTTCATATTCACAATTTAAACCATTAGAGATTTTGAGCTGGATCAGTTTATCACCTGATGATTGATAGCTTAAATCAAAACTAGATCCACTAATCATAGGATTTGATGAACCTTCATCAAACTCCCATTCATACTGGTATCCATTGGTATTTTTAAAATCTACTTCTATCAATTCACCGATACAAACAGTGTCTATACTCAGGAAGAACTCTTCGACAGGCCTTTCAGAAACTATAATTTGGAGGGATGTGCTCGTGAAGCAATCTAATAACTCATCTTCCACTAGGTATTCAATTTCAAAAGTGCCTGCGCCTGAGCTATTTGGATCAAAGAGGCCTGTTGCACTCACCCCTTCTCCACTCCACACTCCTCCTGGAAAGCCATTTGTTTCTATCAATTGAATAGCTATTGAATTTTCATCCAAACAGATCTCCGTTGCTGGGCTTTCAATAATTGGATTTAAATTACATGCTGATGCTTCGCATTCAATATCTACATTAACAGAATTTCCACAAGGATGATTTTGACCTAAGGTTGATAATTCAAATGAGACGATTTCATTAGCTGTCAAATTTTCGACAATAAATTCATTACCATTTTGAACTCCAGTTTGGCCAGAGGTCACATTTACGGAAGTGCCATCACCAAGTATATTATCTTGCCAGCTAATCGTTACAGAATTAGAAGTAGTTTCCGTACAACTCACCTGAGGAGGACTTAATACATCAAGCACATTCACCTGCGCTGTTAATATTTCAGATTCACAACTCCCCGGATCAACAACATATAGGCTAAAGGTTTTAACTCCAGCAGTCGGCCAAGAAACTTCAATGGTTGATTGTGTGTTGGAGTTTATCATGTTCCATTCAGCAGATGTATCATCAATAAACCAATAATAATCTTCAACTGAACCAGAAATCAAGTTGGAGCTTATGTTTGCCACCTCATCAATACAAATATCCTCCAATGGTAATAATTCGATGATTGGTGCATCTACTACCATTAACTCTGTGGTTGCTATTGGACTTTGACCACACATACTTGTAGAATATACAGAAACAACCAGTGGCAAATTAGGATCATCTATATCTACGGATATTTGATCAGTGCTTATATTTGGAATAAAAGAACCATTTTCAACGATCCATGAATAATTAGCTTGAGTGGAAGTTGGAACCGAAAATATTAATCCATCGAGTGCATTGGGGCATGTTTGAGATGGCGCTAAGACAAATGTAGGTTCACCAAGTGTTTGAGTATTCAGTGTTACTGTATCGACAAACTCATAAGTGCAAGTTGTCCATTCATCAATTTCAAGTTCTATGGTTAATATATAGATTCCTTCTTCGTCAACAGAAATCGTAGGACCAACATCAACTATTTCATTATTATTAAACCAAGTAAAGTCGAGCTCATCTTCATCAATAAATTCTGGAAACAAAAGTGTATCAATCTCAAAATTTAGAATAGCATCACATGCAGGGCCGGGTGTCGTTTTGATTTCTCCCGGAACATCATAGACATAGACATTATAAAATACCATGGTATCGCAATATGTTCCCTCATAATTAACAAGAGAAGAACCATTGTCAACAAAAACTTCGGCACCCATAGCGTCTGGAACATATCCATTCATTATATCTTCCCAATCTACATCTAATAGTGGATCTTGCCAATTTTCGCGATCCTCAAAACACACTCTTATATCACCTTCTCCTTGAGATTCAGATATAGCCTTTACTTCAATCATATATTCATAAGTACATCCGCAATAATCAGTGTCCACAATGGTCATTTGTCCTTCATCCATTGGAGGTCCAGGCCATGCCTCACCATTAGGACCTAGCACATCCACGAACCATGGCATTTCCGATTGACACACAGAAAAAGTTCCAAAATCAACGGGACCACTAGGAACAACAGTTATTTGCCAGCAGTAATCTGTGAGATCTACATGATCACACCCATTCTCGACTTCAATCAAACAAATTTTGTAAGTACCTACTTCATTGAATTGCATTTCCAAAGGGCCACAGGTAGAATAATCATTGGAACAAGAAAAGTTCATGCCTTGCTGTGTTCCAACGACAGCTTGACCACAATTGGGTTGATCATTTAAAGCTACGACGCCATTTTGGTTATCAATGGACCAGCAAAAATTATAAATTGCATCTTCATAACCATCAGGAAATAAAGAAACCTGTTGACCCACACAAAATCGAAAATCATCCGGATGGCAGGAAAGAGATGTCAAAGATGAAACCGCTGGAGGTTCAGATTGAAAATCGGGCAAAAGAAATGGACCTGTATTAATTGATATTGTATATTCACACTGATCACCATTACAACCATCGACTATTATTTGATATATATTGCCAACGGTTAAATTACTTGCAGTTACATTTCCAAAGCCTGTGACGCATTCCAGCTTATCATCAAGATAACAAGCCAATGGGTCACAGGGGTCGGTAATTGCAATTTGAAGACCTTCATCATTGGCACAATTTTCAACCAAATAGATAATAGATATGCTCTCCTCACCAGCTACAAATCTTAAATAAGAAGGGTTCTCAATAAATTCAGTATCATCACATAAATAACTAAGAGGTTCAGGACCAATTGGAGCTGGAGTACATGAACTAAAAGTGTTGACCTCGGAAAAATCACATATTGTAGGTGGATCAGTGCATAGATAATAAATATTCTGAGGCGTACAAGGCACACAGACTACGGTTACTTCCCAAGTCACTTCCGATTGATTACCACAGTTGTCTCGAAAAACATAAGTTACTTCTGTTGTTCCTTCCCTAAATAAAAATGGTGATTGGTGACTCTTCCAAATAACTAATTCATCGAAGGATTCGCAATTATCAAAAATGTCAGCTGGTACTGGATCTTCCCATGCCACTTCTTGCTCACAAGCAACAGTCTCAAAATACATTGGGTTACTTGGATTGATTACATCTTGATTATAAAAATAATCGGCACCAAGCAATAACACAGGTGGTTGCTTATCTAATAGTTGGATGAGTTGCTCACAAGTCGTTTCGTTTCCACAAGCATCGCTTACAATCCAAGTTCTGGCAATCTCAAAGGCAACATCAGAACCAGACTGACAAGCTGACTGAGTTACTTCATCAATGTAACTTACTTGGGCGTAGTTTTGCCCATCGCAATTGTCTATTGCGCTGCCTTGAAATAAAGAAATGTTATCTAAGATTGTTCCTGAAAAACTAAATGGAAATCCAGAAACTGTTTCAATATCTGGGTTGTTTTGATCACAGGATGCTGGAGAATCTACAACAATTTCTACATCTGAAGGGCAGCTTGTAATCTCTGGGCCAAGATTATCAAAAAGAAATATCTCTTGACGATCTATTTCAATATTACCACAATGATCAGTCGCAGTCCATACTCTAAAAATTTGACCGATTTCACCTGGACAATTTCCTGGTAGATCAAAGTAAACATCTAAGTAGGAATAATTAATTCCGTATCCCGCCTTGCAATTATCTTCAACAAATCCCCCAAGTGCTTCGAAATCAGGTTCGTCGATGTTTGTACTAGTGGCATCATTAAATGGGTACCCACTTAGTAATTCGATATTAGGATCAAAAACATCACATGCAGTTATCATCATGTTCTCATCAAAGTCGGGAAGATTTGATGTAAAAACAGGAACCTCACTATCAAATACTTCAATGAGTTGATCGCATTGATCCATGAGCCCACAATTATCTGTTATTGTCCAAGTTCTGACCCAACTAATAAATGCACTTGGACAATTTCCAGGATATGATGTAACTGGACCATCAATAAAAGAAATTTCTAATTCAGTGTCGCAATTATCAAAAGCTTGTCCATCGGTTAGAATTTCGAATTGAGTGCCTGACAAGCCATTTGAAGCACCATAAGAATAACCTGATATGGATTCTACATTTGGATCACTTTCATCACATCCATTTAAAAAAGCCAAGGTTATATCTGAAGGGCAAGTCAGAATCGGTGGAACATCATCAACAATTTGAATTTCTTGAATTCCATCGATATTACCTGTACCTCCATTTGCCTGTGTGTAAGTAGCTTTCCATTGCCTCTGTATAGTAATCGTACAATCATTAGCAGGATCAGATGAAGAATAAGAGTCCAAGTAGGAAATATTTAACTGTGACAAATCACAATCAAAAGATGGATCATTTGGAATGGCTGTTGGTATTCCTGAATCTATTGGATCAATGATAGGGTCTGATCCAGGACAAACAGTTCCTTGAGGAAAATCGGAACTATTAAAGGAAACATTTAAATTGCTGGGAGAAATATCCCAAGAGGGATTAACATTACATTGTGACATCAATTGTTGAGCTAGTATCAACAAAAGAAAACTACCTATGATATGGGGTTGGCACTTCATATGTCAAGTTAAAAATAGAAATCAAGTATAAGTTAACTCTTTTTCAGCAAACTACTTTACTATAAGATGCTTTGAAAAGCAAATTCGTTGCAAGAAATCCCAAAATCAATGATATTAAATCTACTACCTATTAAAGAAGACCAAAATGCAAAATATTTTGGAATGAAAAAATATATATTAATTCTACGCAACGTTTTAAGATTTCAAAGATATATGACATGTATGATCTAAAGTAGATCGATTATTAAGAAACTAAATCAATTAGAATGCGCTTTTTCTGGATCTTAATTCTGTTATTTTCAGCTCAAAATTACTCATTAAGCCAACTTGCCATTTCTGGTCCTACGAATGTTTGTGCTTTTGAATGCTATACTTATAGCTTAAACGAACCTGGCCCTGCTTTTTGGACGGTAGAAGGTGGTTTGGTTGATATTAACCAGGGTGAAGAAATTGAAATTTGTTGGGAAGATGTACTAGAAGGAAATATCAGAATTAGTGGATTTGATCCAACTGTTTCTTTAGCTAATCTCATGGTAGTGATATCTGAACTTCCAGCACCAAATATTGGATACCCACAAATTCCAATTTGCCAAACACAAGATTCAATTAATTTTCAAGAAGATCTTCCGAACTCAGAAAACTGTCGCTTAGTATGTGGTGGATCTCAAGTATTTTATAATGCATTTGGATTTGATGACAGCAATTTTGAATGGTTTATAGAAGGTGCCAATAACACCAATATTACAAATGATGGCATTGAAATAAGTTGGCCAGATGAAGGCTTTGGAAGCATTATGCTGGTTGAAGAAACTATGGCTGGATGCAGAGATACAAGTTTTACTTGTATTGAAATTATGCCAAAACCTCAATTGTCCATCATTCACTCCAATAACCAAATTGATTTGAGCTCTGTTTGTCAAAACCAAACTATATATCTAGAATCAGAAAGTAATGATGCTGCCAATTTTACATGGTTAAGCTCCGATGGTCAAGTTTCCGAAGGCCCTTTTGCAGAATTTAGCTACCAGCAAGCTGGCAGTTATCAAGTTACACTTATTGCAACCACAGATTGTCTTTGCCAAGTTGAAACAGAAATCACGATTAATGTGATTGACTTTATAAGTCCAACAATAGATTGTACAGGCACCATTTGTTCCAACTCAGAAGTCACCTATTTTGCGAGTGATATATGTGGAGAATACATTTGGGACATTCAAGGAGATGCAAGTATTTTGGAAGGAGGTGCAGATGATGATAATTTTATAACTCTAAATTGGGGTTCAGGACCTGTTGGATTTGTTGGTTTGTCAACGATTTCGTGTGACGATGCAAATATTTGTTCCCAAGCAGCTTTTGAATTAATTCCAATCATAGATCCATCTATAATCATAAACGGACCTAATGAAGTTTGTTCTGATGACTTGAGTATTTTTTATGCTCCACCATATCAAGGAACTGATTATAATTGGAAGATCACTGGAGGCAATGGTCAAATTGTTGAAGGACAAGGAACCAACCAAATAAAGGTAAAGTGGTTACCAACTTTTGCTTCTTCAAAAAATGCTTTAATTGAGCTTGACTTAGACAATTGTACCTTAGAATGTAGCAGTTATGGTTCAAAAAATGTAGTCATTAAAGATCCATTTGAATTATATGTCCAAGCAGAATATTGTGAAGGTCAAACAGCTTATTTCAATTCCTTTTCAGGATACAATAATGCATCGGTTGATTGGTTTTTAATTACTCCTGATCAAAACGTTCATACTTTGGCACAAGGACAAAACTTTGCTGATGTTGAATTAACATATGGAACGGGTTATCATGAACTGTATGCTGTCAATCAAACGGATGACTTTTGCAATGAAGAATTTAGAACTGGATTTATTGTCATGGCTCAGCCAGATACTCCAGCATTAATTGAAGGACCAGAATATGTTTGTTTGGGTGAAGGATATCAATATTCGGTTAAGGTTTTAGAAAGTAATTTGGAGTTCCATTGGACAATTAATGATGGTGGTAACCTACAACAATTACAAGGTGAGGATATATTCGTAGAATGGACTAGTTCAGGTCCATTTGAATTAAGCGTAGAAGTGTTTTCGACTAAAACTGGATGTACATCAGAAGTTTATACAGAAAATTATACACCAGCTGATGCAAGTTCTATAGTTGGTGACAACATAGTTTGTCATAATGCATTCAGTAATTATAAACTCGAGGGAGTAGAAGGATTTGATGTAACCTGGAACACCATTCCTTCTGATGCGGGGTCAATCCTCGAGCTTGCAGATGGAGAAATTTCCGTACAATGGCATGAAACAGGTATTCATTCCTTGGTCGCGGAATACTGCGGTAATAGTTACAATTTGGACATTACGATAACAGATTTTTCTTTCGCGGTAGTAAATCCTGATGGTCTTTGCGAAGGTCAATTTGGAGAAATTAATGTAAACCCACCAACCGGAGGAAGTTTCAGAGTTTTCAATGAGCTTGGGACTTTTCTTGGAGATTCAAATCCGATTGATGTTGGTCCCGGATATTATGGAATCGAAGTTTATGACATTAATGGATGTCAAGCCTATAGCTCAATCTACATTGATTCTTATAATGCGCCACCAATAAATATTTCCTCAACAGAATGGGGAAATTTATGTACTCCTGGAGGTACAGCATTAATTGAAGCGCTTTCAACAAATGAAGGTCTATCCTATCAGTGGTATCATAATGGCCTACCGATTGGTGGTAATTCTTCACAAATCACAATTAACGATGAAGACAATTACAGTTTGGAGGTGACGGATCAAAATGGATGCACCAATCAAATGGGTGTGAATTTGGAATGTGTACAGAGTCGATGTGATTGTAGACCCGATGGCGGTGTAAGCTTTAGTTATAACCGAGGAACAAGGTGTGATGATTTTGACTTTACAAACACCTCAGTAGCATATATCGCAGGATCCCTAACTTATGATTTTGGAGACCCTGATAGTGGAGCTTCAAATAGTTCTACTTTGGAAAATCCAAGTCACCGTTTTTCGAAAGCAGGTCACTTTTTGGTACAACTATCAGGAACAGTTCCAAGCGCTACGGACCCTACTGAAACATGTGCTGCTAGGTTCGTCGATGTAGTAACTGTGGAAATGGTTGCTGATTTCGACTACATCCCTGGTTGCTCAAATAGTCCCATTGAGTTTATCGATTTAAGTAATTATTTACCTGATTATTCGATTAGCAATTACCTTTGGGAATTTGATGATCCTTCTTCCGGATTAAATAATACATCCTCCGATCCGAATCCTACACATGAATTTACTTCAGGTGGAATGTTTGAAGTAACGCTGACAACCACCAGCAATACAGGTTGCATTTCTCAGATAAAAAAGAATGTCATCGTCCATGAAGGCCCAGCGGTTGATTTTAGTTATTCAACAAGTACATGTTCGGATAAACCTGTCCAATTTTTTAGCCAAGGAACTACTCCAATATATTTATGGGATTTTGATGATAATCCTAATCAATATTCTGTCAGTCAGCATGCTTTACACCATTTTCACAATGCAGGCAGCTACAATGTTTCATTTTTCGGAGAAAATATTTATGGGTGTAGAACCGAAGTAGCAAAAACCATTGAAGTGTTTGATAATCTCCTAGCAGGAGAAATAAACATGGACAAATCAATGCCGATCTGCGATGGTGAACAAGTGAACCTAGATGCACCAGCAGGTGGTATTGCATATCTTTGGAATACCGGAGAGACCACTTCAACAATATCCACAGATCAGGCAGGTATCTACATGGTAACGGTAAGCTCCTTTGATGGTTGTGAGTACATACCAGAACCTGTTTTGGTCAATGTGATAAGACCTCTAAATCCTGTTATCCAAGGATACGTTTATGATCCAAGTACTTTTAATTACAATAGTCAATACGAACAATTAGAAATCTGTGAAAATGAATTATTTGAGTTATTTGTGGGATGGATACCAAATGCCAATGCATATGAATGGTCATCAGGCCAAACAAATTCTTTCTTACAAGCAAATGAAACAAGCGGCTTACCTGTTGGAAATCATGAATACACAATAACTGTAACCCATACGACTAGTGGATGTCAAATAGCCTCAGAACCTTTTGAAGTCATTGTTCATCCAATACCAGATGCATTTAATATTGAATCCGATCAAAGTACATTCTGTGAGGGAGTTGAGTTTACATTTTCAGTCATCAATCCAAATCCTGATCTTAGGTATTTTTGGAACAATGGTGCTGAAGGAAACTCGATAAAAACAACCAGCCCTGGTGAATATTTTGCAGAAGCGATCAATCAATTTGGCTGTATTCGCCAAAGTAATAGATTGAGAATTAACCCACTCCCAATCATTGATAGAATGCTAACTGGTTGTCAAGAACTTTGTTTTCCAGACACCTTGTGCGTAGCAAATTCCTCTTCGTCAACTTCATACCAGTGGTTTCTAGATGGTGTAGCAATTGTTGGGTCTGAGGGCAATGCTCCTAGTATACAAATTAACGAAGTTGGTGATTATCAGGTATTGCTAGAGAACACCTACGGATGTACCGTTATGAGTGACATTCTTAGTATTAGCCCAGAAACTAAAGATCAAAAATTGTCGGGCATAGTATTTATCGATAGCAACAATAATAATATTCATGATCCAGGTGAGGAATTACTTGAAAATGTACCTGTAAACCTTTTCTCTGGTAACACAAGCACCGGAAATACCAATACTGATGCAAATGGATTCTACGAATTTGATCCTTTGCCCACCACAACTGGCATGGTTGTAATTGACACTACCGGACTTTCTCTCAATAGCGGTCAAGGCAACTTATTTTATGACTTTGAACTAAAGTCATGCATAGAGGAATTAAACCAAGATTTTCCTCTTAACAAAGACTGCACTAGCTCAACTTTTGATTTAACGCTTTTTACTTGTCCCAATGAACAGGTAGAATATGAGAATAATTTGTACAGCGCCTACGACACAGAGACTATTACGATGATAGATGCTGATGGTTGTGAATCAACCATTAATTTAGAAGTATTGCCATATGAAATTGATGAAATTCAACTTATGACCAGCAATTCGTGTTCAGGACAGAATTCAGGTGAAGTAACTGTGATCAATTACCCATTATTCACGACAAATTATTCCCTTGATGGTGGTCAAACCGTTAACTATGGAAACACTTTTAATAATCTTGCAGCTGGCAACTACACGATAACTACTTATCATGAAAATGGATGCATAACAGAACATGATTTTGAAATTATTGAATCTGAAGTACCCAACATTATTTATACATCGGAAGGCACTTGTCCAATGGAATCAAATGGTTCACTTTTTATCACAAATAATTCAACTTCTAATTTATCCTTTGCAATAGATGATTTAAGCAATATGACGGAAGTTACCACTATCAACAATCTTTCGGCAGGTTCGCATATTCTATATGTAGTAGACCCTGAAGGTTGTTTGTATGAATACAATTTTGAAATTGATCTGATGAATATACCAATTCCAGATTTCACAACAGAAAACACATGTAGTGGGATGGCTAGTGGGTCATTAGAAATTGATAATAACACTTCCGTAAATTGGACCTATGCAGTGGATGATCCAAATAGTCCTGTCAGTAACACCGTTTTTAATAATTTAGAAGTTGGAGAGCACACACTTTATACCTTTGATGAAAACGGATGTAGTGGAACACAAATATTTGAAATAAATGCCTACGCTGAGCCTGAACTTAGCCTTGAGACATATGACAGTTGTGCTGGACAATATTTGGGTGCAATTTTCATCACTACTGATGAAACTAATCTAGAATTTTCAATTGACGGTGTTAATTTTAGCACAACTCAAGAGTTTTTAGACTTACAAATTGGCGATCACATATTATATGTAGAAACTGCTGACAATTGCGTGTTTGAATTGCCATTTACCATTGGTGGATATGAACCATTTGCCATTGACATCATCACTAAAGCATCTTGTGTTGGCCAAGATAATGGCTGGGTTGAATTTATAAATACTGAAAATTTAAGTTACTCAATAGATGGTTTGAATTTCCAAGCGGACCCATTTTTTGAAAACTTAGCTTCTGGCGATTATACTATATTCGCTCAAGACGAAAATCTTTGTCCAACAGAAATAGAGATTACCATTGAAGAAATTGAAACCACGGATATCGAATTTAATGACCCGGTCATTGAATGCAGCACACAGGAGGTTGAGTTGATCAGTTCTGCTATAAATCCATCATCAGAAATAAGTTATCAATGGAGCACAGGAGAGACTGCAGAAAGTATTATCGTGGGGCAATCTGGGATATACGAGTTAGAAATAAATGATGGCTGTTCTATTCGGTCTCAAATTTGGGATATTCAATTTGATGAAGAACATGGAGTTCAAAATCCTGCTTATATGCCAAACATTTTTACACCTGACTCAAGTGACGGCAACCAAGAATTAAAGCCACTCCTTCATGAGGAAATTGATGTCATTTCCTATCGCTTTACCATATTCGATAGATGGGGAAATAAATTATTTGATTCAACCAACAATGAAGAGTTTTGGAATGGCTTCTTTCAAAATGAGGATATTAATCCTGGAGTGTTTGTATGGAGAATTGAATTAGAATATACCACTTGTGAGGACCCAATACTTTATGAAAAATTTGGTGATGTTACATTGCTAAAATAACAGAAAACGTTCATTTGTTTTTAAGTTGGTTTTATAAGATGCCTTCTCCTTGCTTTTGCTATGGAGGAGGCATTTAATCATCATTTCTAACAGGATAATAAATGATTCAATATCCTTACTGATTTTTAAGAAATTTATTTAAGACACTAATCCTAATGACCAACAGATTACATTTATTCCAACTTATCAAAGACATAATTTTTCTAAAAAAATATTATTTCTAACTTAAGCCATTTAATTTTCTCCCCATACTTGATTAATAAATTTCGTAGATCTAAAGGATTTTGCCATTTGCGGAAGCAAACAATGAGACTGAAAGTTATAAAATGAGTGTTTCCCCCTATAAAATACCAATGAGGAAGCATTAGATTTATGGCTCATCCTTTGCAGTATCAATTCAAGTTTCTTTACCCTCAAAAAAACAAAATGAAAAGAATCAATTTTATTGTAATTCTCTTCACCCTACTCCATTACTTCAGTTTTAGTCAATATACCGATTATATTGGTGGTGGCCACGCAAATGGAATTAGTGTCACGAGTAGTAGTGGAAACAATGCCATCAAAACAATAGATGGAGATGGTTTGACTGCAAAACGTGCAGACGCTGCAAGATTTCTTGCACAAGCTAGTTTTGGTGGTAATATGCAGGATGTCGATGATGTTCTTGCAGTCGGCTTCGAAACATGGATTGATAATCAAGTTACCTTGCCTACTTCCGAATACTTGTTGGAATTAGAAGACATTTGGAATTACATATATGATACTCAGCTGGCATATGGTGTAACAGATATATTTGGTCCGTATCATCCTCATTTTTCCTATACTTGGTTTGAACATTTGATGACGGAAGATGATCAGTTTAGACAAAAAATATCTTACGCCTTAAGCCAAATTTTTGTGGTTTCAATAAACTCAGACCTCAGGGATTGGGCTTACTCATTGGCCAGCTATTATGATATATTTCAAACCCATGGTTTAGGTAATTATAAAGACTTATTAATGGACATTTCTTTGCATCCTGCCATGGGATATTATCTAAGCCATTTTGAAAATCCTAAAACCGACACTCCCAATAATATTCATCCAGATGAAAACTATGCACGAGAGATTATGCAATTATTTTCGATTGGGCTCTACGAATTAAATTTAAATGGAACTTACAAACTCGATGGCAATGGAGAAAAAATTCCTACCTACAACAACAACGACATCAAGGAATTAGCCAAAGTGTTCACTGGACTTGGTGCAGGAGGGATCCAAGATTGGGTTGACTGGACCAATGGACTCCCAGTTTGGGGCTTAGGAATATGGGCAACAGATCGAACTGTCCCAATGATGATGTACGATGAGGAACACGAACCCGGACCTAAAGTTTTATTTGGAGGAGATTACACTATTCCAGCAGGCCAATCAGGAATGGAAGACATCGAAGACGCTATAGATTACATTTTCAATCACGAGAATGTTGGTCCGTTTTTATCGCAACGATTAATTCAACGACTTGTAAAATCAAATCCAAGTCCAGCTTATATTGCAAGAACAGCCGCTGTATTTAACAACAATGGACAAGGCGTCCGAGGTGATATGCTAGCTTTTATCAAAGCTATTCTTCTCGACCCAGAAGCAAGAAGCTGTGATGCATTAGAAATAAACAATCCAGGTAGATTAAAGGAGCCGATTTTAAGATTAACTTCATTACTTAAAGCATTTCCGCTGGACAATGTGGCAAATAATTTCTGGGAAGCAGGCGTGCAACAAAATAATGCAATGAGCCAACAACCGATGGCTTCTCCAACTGTTTTTAATTTCTATCTTCCAGACTATCAACCTTTGGGAGAGATTGGTAATGCCAATTTGGTTGCTCCGGAGTTTCAGATATTTAACACGCAAACTTCCATTGGATATCTCAACAAAGTAAATGATTGGACCAATTGGGATTTCATATTATATGATTGGGAAGATGACGATATTTTTGGACCAAATGGTGTTAGCCTATCTGACAATCACCTTTCTAACAGAATACAAAATGATGGCATCGAGGAATTTTTATCCGATATAGAAATCATTTTGGGCTTAGGTCAAATTTCGGATGATACCAGAAACATAATTAGACAAGCAGCTATTGACCTAAATTGGAGTGATTTGGATGATGCCTTAATAATGCTCTACATCCTAATGATTTCTCCAGATTTTGCCACCCAAAAATAATCAACATGAATAAAAAATATTACAATAAAATATCAAGAAGAAAATTTTTAGGACAGGCTAGTTGCGCAGCAATTGGTTCAACTTCCTTACTATCTACATTATTGGACCTTAAGAAAATAAATGCGGCAGCAGCCGCTTCTAGTAGCCTAGCAGATGGTAATTACAAAGCCTTGGTTTGTATTATGCAATCAGGTGGCAATGATTCATTTAACATGTTGATACCAACAGAAACCACAGCTTACAACCACTATGCTGTAACAAGATCAAATCTGGCCATTCCGCTTAATGATATTCTTCCTTTGAATGGAACAAATCATGGATTGCATCCAGCTATGACAGGAATTCAATCCTTGTACAATGATAACAAATTATCATTCATTTCTAATATTGGGACTTTGATACAACCAATCACAAAACAAGAATACTACGACGAATCTGTGGATATTCCGCTTGGATTGTTTTCTCATGCTGATCAAGCTCAGCAATGGCAAACATCTATACCTCATGACAGGACTGCTGTTGGTTGGGGCGGTAAAACTGCCGATCTTCTTCAATCCATGAATGGCAATTCAAATATCTCAATGAACATTTCCTTGGCTGGAACCAATACCTTTCAAAAAGGTAATAGTACTGTCGAATATGTTATCGATCCATATGATGGTGCGATTGGAATAGAAGGTTATAATGGAGCCAACTCCAGGCAGCAAATTATAACAAACTCAGTAGATCATTTTATTGATCAAGCTTATGCAGACATGTATAAAAAAACATATGTT
Organism: Saprospiraceae bacterium; assembly: GCA_020630955.1. Lineage (GTDB taxonomy): Bacteria > Bacteroidota > Bacteroidia > Chitinophagales > Saprospiraceae > JAHDBF01. The sequence goes on along the minus strand of JAHDIE010000003.1, from coordinate 59,452 downwards.
GACATCATTAAGGTGGCTAGAGATTCCCATGAAGAATTTAGCACAGCAATAGATGGAGTATCAGATTTTAACACGCAATTTTCAAACAATGATGTTTCTCAATCAATGCAAATGATTGCAAAAACCATTGCTGCACGTGATACCTTAGGAGTACAACGACAAATATTTTTTGTTGAATTTGGAGGTTGGGATCATCATGACGAAGTTCTTGTCAATCAAGATGAAATGCTTACAGTGCTAAGTGATGCCATGAAAGAATTCAATGACGCAATGGAAGAAATTGGCACTTCTGGATGCGTTTCAACCTTTACCATGTCAGAATTCTCAAGGACATTGACATCTAACGGAAATGGAACCGATCATGCTTGGGGAGGAAATGTTATGGCCATGGGTGGACCTATAAATGGTGGTAATATCTATGGCAACTACCCTTCTCTCGAATTAAACAATTCAATCGAAGTAGGAGGTGGCGTTTTGATCCCACAACTTTCGTGTGATGAATACTTTGCTGAGCTTGCCATGTGGTTTGGAGTTAACAATGCAGACCTTGCAGATATATTTCCAAACCTAGATCATTTTTATACCATAGGATCAGATGATCCACCTATTGGATTTCTAAACCTATAAATCGAAGAAATGAAAAAGACAACATACCTAACAAGTTTGATTTTAATGTTCATGGCTTTACATTCATTTGGGCAATGTTTTGTTGACAGACACGATAGCTCGGATCACAGTTCGTGGGAATCATGCAGTCCAAGCAGTAACCCCAATCCAGCAAGAGGGACTGGGCATTGGATCATGTATGACTTAGGAAGCACCTATGCATTAGGCCAATTTCATTTTTGGAATTATAATTATCCGGGGGAAACAAATAAAGGAATGCAAAACATCATTATCGATTATGGCATTAATACCTCATCCTGGCAAGGGGGAATCAATCACACTGTTTCCGAAGCCATCGCAAGTAGCTTTTATGAAGGAGAGGTAGGTCCACAATTAAATGGAGCAGAGGCTAGATATGTTCTCATTACGATTGAAGAAAATTATGGAGGTGATTGTTTTGGTTTTTCCGAAATGCGCATTGGAATTTATGAGGATCCATGTGATCAACTGACTTTGAATAAACATGAAATCCCAGTTTTAAGTGGCCTTTACCATGCAGAACAAGTCTTAAATGCAGAAGGCTTGATCAATGCCACCAGTGATGTATTATTCCAATCCGAAAATGAGATAAACCTGGATCCAGGTTTCGAATCAAAGCAAGGTGCTGTTTTTGAAGCAAGAATAGAGGATTGCCCAAATGGGAATTAATTAAAATTTCACTTTACATGGTCTTAATAAAGACTAGCATCTATTCATTTTCAACTTATCTTTGAAACAAATTAATTTTAAGATGAGAGTTTCACTGTTGTATTTATTTTTCTTGGCGCTTACGCAAATAGCGACTGCGCAAAAAACCGTTCTGGTTGAAAAATTCTCAAATTCCCACTGTGGTAATTGCCCAAATGCGTCGTTGATCATCCAAGATATTGTAGATGATAACCCAAATGCTATTTGGATCACCCACTACAAACCCTTTGAAGGCAACCCCTTAAACAATGAGGAAAGTAATCAATTATGGTTTGACTTTAATCTTTTTGGTGTACCCTCAATACTTGTGGACAGAAAGTATGACAATGGTTTATTTACACCCAATAATCAATGGAGAAATGTCATAGAAGCCAAATTAGAAGAAGATCAAATTATTGCCATTGGCATCAACAACATGGTAACCAATGCCTTTACGAATGAGTTAACTTTTGATGTCGCCATAGATTTCTTTACAGATGTTGCTCAAGGAGAATACAGAGTTAATTATATCATTGTAGAAGATATGGTTACCGGCGAACCTCAAGACAATTATTACAATAATGTAGAAGGTCATCCTCATTATGGTTTAGGAAATGAAATATGGAATTACCAACACAGAAATGTTGTTAGACACATTGGAGACAGCGCTTGGGGTTCCCAAATTGACGAATTAATTAACCCTGATGCAAATACAAGCATAAACACCAGTTTTCAATATGAAATCCCGGATCATTTTAATTTAGACAATATGTTTGTCGTTGTCATGGTTTCAAAATACAACCCTGATAATCTTCAGGACATTGAGGTCCTTCAAGCGAGCAAAATGCAACTGAGTGAAGGAGTAATCACGTCTAATGAAAACAATTCTGAGATTCTCCGTTTAAAAGTCATTCCGAATCCAGGAACCAACTTCATCAATGTTGAATCTCAAATCAATAAAGGAAAAATCATTCTTTACAATCAAATAGGAGTTGAAGTCCTATGTACAGAAGTAACTGATCAATTAACTAGTTTGGATATTTCTTATCTCCCTACAGGGAATTATCTACTAAAACTCACCAATGGAGAAAGCATCGCAGAACAAAAGGTGATCATTGTCCGGTAGAGAAGTGTTTGTTTGAAAATATAAAGTCGGATCGTGAGCCCAGCAAACGATCTTCAGTCTGAGGGTGAGCAAAGCGAACAACCTACTTTCTCTTCTTACTTTTCTTGCTGGCCATATTTTGAATCTTATCCCCTCTTTTTTGAGGTTTTTTATATTTCTTTGAACCAATACGTTTCCACTTACTTCCTAGATTTACTTTTTTATTTTTTTCTTTCTTTTCATGGAATGCAGGGCCTGATAATTTTTTTGAGTCATTACGGTTATAATTACTTTCCCCGCTGGTTTTTTTTCTTTCTTCGGGTATGAGTTCATGTGAGAAAACTAAATTTTCCGGAAGGGTTAGTTGAGGAATTTCATAATCCATCAATAATTCTATAGCCAATTTGTTTTCATATTCTTTTTCTGTATAAAATAAGATCGAACACCCTTCCTGTTCTGCTCTTCCCGTTCGACCAATTCTGTGCATATAGTTTTCAGGAAAGGCAGGTGTATCCAGATTGATTACGTGGGTGACCTTTTCTAAATCGAGGCCACGCGCCATTACATCCGTTGTAATTAAAAATCTAAATTCTCCAGACTCAAAGGATTCGATATTTCTAAGTCGATAGTTTTGAGTTTTATTAGAGTGAATAATTCCCATTTCATTAGAATATTTTTCTTCTAGATTATCAAACAATCGATCGGCATTCTTTTTACTTGAAGTAAAAACCAAAACCTTAGAGTATGTCTCTTTGTCCTCCAACAACAAACTTAAGAGGTTTGCTTTGGTATAAAAGTTAGGAACTGCATAGGAGCTTTGTTTAATATTTTCAAGCGGTGTTCCGCTCACTGCAATCGATATATAGTGGGGCTTAACAAAGAAATCTTGAATCAAAGTATCAACTTCTTCGGTCATGGTTGCCGAGAACATAATATTTTGGCGTTTTGAAGGAAGCAATTCAAAAATGTTGTTGATTTGAAAACGAAATCCAAGATCTAACATTACATCGACTTCATCTATTACCAGTTTTTTAATCGTTTTTAGCGATAATGCTCCGTGCATGACGATATCGTACAAGCGGCCTGGAGTGGCTATTATAATATCGGTTCCTCCAGCAACAGCTTCTTTTTGTTTGTTGATATTTGATCCACCATAGACACCAATGACTCTGACAGTTTTATACTTGCTGTATTCCTTAATATTGTTCACCAACTGTATCACCAATTCTCTCGTTGGAACTAGTGCAAGGACTCGTGGCGAATTTTGTTCCGAGAATTTAAGGTCTTGTAGAATGGGAAGCATGAAGGCCAAAGTTTTTCCTGTACCCGTCTGAGAAATACCGACAACGTTTTTCCCTGACAAGATTACAGAATATGACTCTGCTTGTATAGGAGTTGCCTTGCTAAAACCAAGTTCTGCTATTGCAGCTTTTAATTGTTTCGATAACTTCCAGTTATTAAATTTTTGGTCGCTCATTGTTGCAAAAGTAAGTTACTTTCGGTTCATTAACTAACTTCTTAGAATGCAGAAGCTAAAGTCTCTGGGATTAAAATCGATCGACGATTTGTTGGTTGAATTTAAGAGGATGGAATTATATGATGTATCTTAAAAAAGTTTATCTCAAATAGATGAATAAATACAGCATAAAATTCGGAAATTTTATGTAAATTAGCTTATTGTTCTTTTTACAATAAGTTTAAAGAAATAATGTTTAGTACAAACATTAACAGCATAAATTAAACAGAAATCAAGAAATCATTGTTTAATAATAAGCTGAAACATATCAAAAAACTATTTTATGAAAATCACAAAGTTACTTGCCATTTTGGCACTTTCGGTATTTCTCATGACTTCCTGTGAAAAAGATGAGCCAATGCCTACCCCAACCCCTGATGCTCCAATTTCGAGTTTTCAATTTGAAATTGATGCTGCAGATTTCTTAAAAGTTGTATTCTCAAATTTCTCGCAAAATGCGACAAGCTATGCTTGGGATTTTGGTGATGGAAATTCATCAACCGAAGAAAACCCTACACACAGCTATGCTGCTGGAGGTGATTATACTGTCACACTTACTGCAAGTAATGGAACTGAATCCAGAGAATCTTCAAAAACAATTACGATTACTGATCCAAATCAGGAGGTGAAGAAAATTACAGGAGAATCTGGTAAGGTTTGGAAATTATCAAGAAACACAGACGAAGCAGAAGCTGAGTTTCCATTAATTGTCGGTCCCGAAGATAGATCACAAATTTGGTGGTCACTTGGTGGTGTTGATCAGATTGCAGATCGACCTTGTATGATGGAAGAGGAATACATTTTTAATGTAGATGGTTCTTTCACCTATGATCCAAAAGGCGAAGTATGGGCAGAAGGTGGTGTCTGGAATGATAATGTTGCTGGTGGATGTGTAGATGCCTCAGTACCAGAAAACATGACAGGACCAAATGGAGAAGATCTATCAGCATGGGGACCTGGTGACTTCACTTTCGATTTTGATGCCGCAAATGGAACGCTTACTTTAGAAGGCCTTGGTGCTCATGTCGGACTAGCAAAAGTTGGAACCAACGCTGAAGTACTAACTCCTCAAAATGCAGTTACGTACAAAATAGTCAAATTAGAAACAGACGGACCCATTGATAAATTGTCTTTAGAAACTACCATTGATGGTGGATATTGGCAATTTAATTTGGTCAGTTACGATGATCCGAATGACGAACCTGGATTAGGAGCGGCATTACCAGTTGCAGGATTTACTTTATCTGTTGATCAAAGTACTGCTAGTTTTGAGAACACATCTACCAATGCAGATTCTTATCTTTGGGATTTTGGTGATGGAAATACCTCAACAGAGGAAAACCCAACCCATACTTATTCAGGAGATGGATGCTATACTGTAACTTTAACTGCTACCAATTCAGAAGCTAGCAGCGTAGCTAGTTCCACAATAATTATCTCTGTTAATTCATTTTTTGATGCCGAAACCTTAACTGGATCTGATGCAAAAACTTGGAAATTAAATCCTCAAGCTGGTGCACTGGCCGTAGGTCCTGGAATAGGTAGTGGAGAATGGTGGGCAAACACCATAGATGATGTTGATGGTAGAGCATGCACTTTTGATGATGAATATACCTTCAGAACCAATGGCGAATTTCAATATGATGCAACTGGAGAAGTTTGGGCCGAAGCTTATATGGGTGTAGATCCAGCAGGTTGTATTGCAGAAGATATGCTTTCAGAAGATGCTTCAGCTTGGGCTTCAGGTCTTCACAGTTTCGAAGTAGAGGTAGGAGAAAATGGAGATCCGTCTTTTGTCACTGTTAATGGTATTGGTGCATTTATAGGTCTTCCGAAAGCATACAACGGTGGAGAATATCAAATGGCACCTCCAACTGAAAGCAGTGTACGATATCAAGTATTTGATTATGTTAAAAGTGATACAAATGAAAAAATCATTTTAGCTGTAGATATTGCTGGAGATGGAACTGCCTGGTGGACGTTTACTTTAGTTTCTGAATAATTCACCAATAATAAAAAGCAATGAAGACAATGGTCTTCATTGCTTTTTATTCATATCTTAATACGAACATCTTTACATTAGAAATACAACAACATGAAACATCTTGTCTTTTCATTAATAATGTTCTCGATAGTTGCTTGTGATGATGGTAATAATCCTGACAATGATAATCCTGGAGATCCGGCTAATCTTAATTTAGATATTTTAGTCTATGAAGACTTAACAGGCATTGTTGTGGTAAGCGCAACTGCTGAAAATGCCGTTGAATATCATTATTTCATGGACGATGGCACAGAAGTTCCGTTTATAAGTTCTTCAGGTACTTATGAGTATACTTATGCAAAGTCAGGATCATATAATATTCAGGTACGAGCCTATGGCTCATCTGGTAGGTATATTTCCAAAGAAAAAAGGGTTTTAGTTGCGGCAGACGAACCCGTTGATATCGGATTAGGCTATTCTACTCCAATTAGTTATGAAGGCTATGAATTGGTTTGGAATGACGAATTTGATGGAACAAGTCTAGATGAGGATTCTTGGGGTTACGACATAGGTACTGGATGTCCTGATCTTTGTGGTTGGGGCAATAATGAATTAGAATATTACAAACCAGAAAATGTTTGGGTAAGCAACGGAGTCCTAACCATTGAAGCTAGGAAAGAAAATTTTGGAGGAAGAGAATATACATCTGGCAAGATTGTAACTCGCGGAAAAGAGGCCTTCCAATATGGGAGAATAGATATTCGAGCTACCCTGCCAAAGGGTCAAGGTCTTTGGCCTGCTCTTTGGATGTTAGGAACGAATCAACCTGCAGTAGGTTGGCCTAAATGCGGAGAAATAGATATTATGGAAATGATTGGTGGATCAGGAAGAGAAAAAACAATTGGAGGAAATGTATATTGGGATAACAACGGTACAGTTGATCAACCAGAATCCTACACTTTGTCAGAAGGAACATTTGCAGACAAATATTTTGTCTTTACCATCATATGGGATGAACAAGAAATCAAGTGGTTTGTAGATGATATTGAATATCATTCTTTTAGTATCACAACTTCAGATCGGACAGAGTTTCAAAATCCTTTTTACATGATATTTAATGTTGCTGTAGGAGGTAATTGGCCTGGCAGCCCAGATGAAACAACGATTTTTCCAACTAGGATGCAAGTGGATTATGTAAGAGTGTTTAGCGAATCATAGAATCCAATCTATACTTTCGTAAATAAATTAAAACCAATAAAAATATACTGAGAAATGTCAAAGACAATTTCGAAATTTTCATTTAGTATTTTACTATTGATGCTAAGTCTAAGCATATTCGGTCAAAATCAAACCGTAACAGGTACAATTCTAGATGGTGAAACAGGAGAATCGATCATTGGAGCTACAGTCCTGTTAAAAGGTACAGACGCTGGAACAATAACTGATCTAGATGGAAACTTTTCACTAAATGTCAATTCTTTAAATGACACACTTTTAATTAGTTTCGTTGGGTTTACCCCTATGGAAGTTGCTATTGCTGGAAGAACAATTATCAAAGAATCAATGGGGATTAATAACAACCAATTAGAGGAGGTGGTTGTCGTAGGTTATGGTCGTCAAAAGAAAAAAGTTGTCACCGGTGCTGTAGCCAGAATTTCCAATGACGATATAACAGCAACACCTACTCTACGTGTTGAACAAGCGCTGCAAGGAAGAACACCTGGGGTTCAAGTAACTGCTCAATCAGGACAGCCGGGAGATGAACCAACCGTCCGAGTCAGAGGAATCGGGACAACTGGGAATGCAAAGCCACTATATATTGTAGATGGTTTAGCTGTGGGTGGTATTGATTATTTGAATCCTGGAGACATTGAAACCATCGATGTCCTTAAAGATGCAGCTTCTTCTGCAATATATGGAGCTAGAGCAGCCAATGGCGTAATCCTAATCACCACAAAATCGGGCCAAAAAGGAAAATTAAACATCAGCTATGATGCATATTATGGCCTGCAGAATACCGTCAATAGATTAGACATGTTAGGAGCAGATGATTATAAAATGCTGATGAATGAGGGCGCAAGAAATGGAGGGTTTTCTGAGCCATTTGATCTATTAGAAATATCTGCTTATAATACCGATTGGCAAGATGCGCTTTTTAATAAAAATGTACCAATGCAAAATCACCAATTGTCTGTTGGTGGAGGCAATGATAAATCAACCTTTGCATCAAGTATTTCTTACTTTTCTCAGGAAGGTATAATCGGAGGAGAAAAATCGCAATTTGATAGATACACTGCAAGAATTAACTCAAATCATAAGGTCAATAAAATGCTAAGTTTTGGAAACAATTTAGCATACACTCATTTGATCAAAAGAGGAATCGGCACCAATCAATCCTTTAATGGAGCTTATAGTAGCGCTTTAAATTTAGATCCATTAACTCCTGTATTTGAAACAGATGAAAATGAACTTAGTGGATATCCATACAATCTTGAACCTGTCGTAAGAAATGATACAGGGGATACTTACGGTATCTCAAAATATGTTGCTGCAGAAATTGTAAACCCACTTGCCCTCATTGAAATTGACAATGATGAAACCAGAAAAGATCAAATTGTTGGAAATATCTTTGGGGAGTTAGAACCTATTCAAAATCTTAAATTCAGAACCAGCCTAGGAATAGATATGGCTTATCTCTTGAATGATGGATTCAGACCACTTTTCTATCTTAATGGTGCACAACTTAACGACAACAAAACCTCTGTCAACAAAAGAATAGAACGATTTTTCACATGGCAATGGGAGAACACTTTGGCTTATGAAAAAACATTTAATGAAGCACACACCATTGGACTGCTTGCAGGAACCACAGCAAGTGAATTTAATTATGAAGATCTTTCTGGATTCAACGCAAAAGTGCCCGTCAATGATCCAGACAATGTATATCTAAATTTAGCGACTGACACGGTATGGACTGCAAATGGAGGAGCTACACATTCTGCCCTACTTTCATACTTCGGAAGAGCTAATTATAGCTTTAAGGATAAGTATTCCATCACGACTATCCTAAGAAGAGATGGATCATCAAAATTTGGATCAAACAGTCGATGGGGTATCTTCCCTTCTGTTGGTGTTGCTTGGGTAGCCAGTGACGAGGACTTTCTTACAAACATTGGACCAATCAATTACCTAAAATTAAGAGCTTCTTGGGGTGTAAATGGCAATCAGGAAATTGGTGATTTCCAATTTTTATCAACCATCAATCAAGGAAGAGGCTATGGAATTGGAGGTGGAACTGCTATCGGCTCATCCCCACTCTTTTTGGAAAATGATGACATACGTTGGGAGGAATCAGAACAATACAATGCGGGAGTAGATTTCGGATTATTTGAAAACAAAATGCAAGCTTCTCTTGACTATTATTTAAAGAACACCAATGGTTTGCTTGAAAAGATTCCGATTCCAGGACATGTAGGTAACGATGGTCCCATAGCAAATGTTGGTAGTGTCCAGAATAGAGGTATCGAATGGTCTATTGATTGGAGATCTGTCAATGGAGATTTCAAGTATTTCATTGGATTCAATGGAGCATTTAATATCAATGAAATGACTTTCATTGGAAATTCAGAAAAAGTGATCAATGGAGCTGGATGGGCATTAGCGGGAGCGGTTACAAGGGCTGAAGAAGGCTTGCCGATTGCATATTTTTGGGGATATCAAACAGATGGAATATTCCAAAATCAATCAGAAGTTTTCAGTCATATTAATATCGATGGTGAAGTGCTCCAACCCAATGCTGTTCCTGGTGACGTAAGGTTTGTAGATTTCAATGGAGATGGAATAATCAATGATGATGATCGAACCATCATTGGAAATCCTAATCCAGACATGACCTTTGGATTTAATGCTTCAGTAGATTTTAAAGGATTTGATCTTTCCATTTTTCTTCAAGGAACCTATGGGAATGACATATTCAATGGTACCCAAAGACAAGATCTGAGATTAACCAATAGACCGGTTAGTGCTCTGGACAGATGGACAGGCGAAGGAACTTCAAATTCTACTCCAAGATATACTTGGGCTGATAACAATAATAACTACAGAGTTTCTGATCTATATATCGAAGACGGATCTTATATGCGATTAAAGAATGCACAATTGGGTTATTCACTGCCAAGTACAATAAGAGAAAAGATTGGAGCTGAATTATTTAGAATTTATATATCTGGTGAAAACTTATTAACATTTACGAAATATACTGGGGTTGATCCTGAGATTGGTGCACTATTCGGGTCAGGTGGAGCATTAAATGCATTTGACTTTGGAATAGATCGTGCAGTTTACCCACAATCCAAGACCATCCGATTTGGAACATCTGTAACATTTTAAAAAAGGACAAAATCTATTTGCGATGAAAAAGATATATTTTATAAGCTTTGCATTTATAATTTCCTTGACTTCTTGCGGTGAAGAGTTTTTGGATAGAAAGCCATTGGATCAAGTTGTATCATCAAATTTTTACCAATCAGAATCTGATGCAATGGAGGCATTGGTTGCTGTATATGATGCATTGGGATATCAATCTTCACCTGGAGTTTCGTGGGCGCCATTTTTAACCGTATCAGATATTTTGTCCGATGATGCCTATGCAGGTGGAGGAGATGCGAATGATGGACTTGATGAAGACGAACTTAATAAGTTTGTTATACCAACAGGTAATCGTCTAGTACACTCCGTTTGGCTAAAAAATTACACCGGGATTTACAGAGCAAATTTGTTACTTGAAAAAATAGACTTAATAGAAGCTAGCGACGAATTCAAGAATAGAGTCATTGCAGAGTGCAAATTTTTAAGAGCATATTTTTATTTGGAATTAGTGAGATTCTTTGAAAATATTCCACTTCTTACAGCAACAATAAAAGGACCTTCGGAATACAATCAACCACAAGCAACTCCAACAGATACCTATAATCAAATCGCTACAGACCTGGTGGATGCAATCAATGTATTACCCGCAAACATTCCAAACAATGAACAAGGTAGAGTGAGCAAATGGGCAGCACAAGGACTTTTGGCAAGAACATATCTATTTTATAGTGGAGTTTACGGATCAAACCTATTGGCTAATGGTCAGAATATTGATCAAGCAGTTGTATTGAGTTATCTTGAAGATTGCATTTCCAATAGCGGACATGAACTTCTTGCTGATTATGGAGAAATATTCAGGCTGGCATCGGAATTCAGCACCGAGTCAGTATTTGAAATTGTACATGGAGATAGTCCGGCTTGGTGGGATTGGGGATATCTAAGAGGAAGTGAAGGCAACCTAGCTGCACAGATGCAAGGACCAAGGGTAACAGGATCTACCAATTGGAATAGAGGTTGGAGTTTTGCTCCAGTTACTGAAAAACTAGCACAGGCAATGGCGGATGATCCAAGATTTAATGCAACTATTTTGACTCAAGAAGAACTTGATGGAAATTTGGTAAAAGGTTACCAACATACTGGGTATTACAGCAAAAAATATAGTTCTGATGCTGAACATTGGGGTTCAGATGGACAATTTGAACATAATAGAACATGTAATTTTAGAGTGATTAGATTTTCAGATATTTTACTGATGGCGGCTGAGCTAGGCAGTCCTAATGCACAGGAGTATTTAGACTTAGTAAGAGCAAGAGTTGATCTTCCTTCTGTTCCTGTAAGCCAAGAAAATATTATGCAAGAGAGAAGATTGGAATTCGCATTGGAGGGAATAAGATATTTTGACCTTTTACGCCAAGGCCAAGCTACCGCATCCTCAGAATTAAGTAACCAAAGTCAATTAGGGCCCAATTATGAAGGCGATGATATCATTTTCGATGTAAGTTTCAATTCTGCCACACAAGGCTTGCTACCTATTCCGCAAACTGAAGTCGATCTTTCTGCAGGAACCTTTAATCAGAATCCAGGATACTAATTTACGGAAGTGAATAAAGGATTTAGAACCAAAGGTGGAATTGAACAATTCTTGGTGAACACGAAAAGCCGTCAGAGAACGCGTTGCTTTAGTAAACACAAATTCTAAAGATGTGAATTAATTAGCTTATTGTTCTTAAAAGTAAAATACGCAGCAAAAGTCAAAAATTAAAGTTTCATAATTACTGTGGTTTAGTTGGTCTTTATTTTATAAGGCGAATTGATTAATCGGTTAGGCTTGATGTAAAGGAAATTATTTCTATAATCAATGATTAAATCAAACCTTTTCATGATGGCATTTCCAATCAAACCATTATGGTCTATTCCTTGCTCAATTTTATCCACCAATGAAATTGGAATTTGATACATTTCAAATTCGCCAATATGTAATTCTGGTAGTAAGACCTTATCCACTGAAATATCCTTACTAGCAGAACCAGAAGTTTGATCTTTGTGTAATAATTTTAATTTATTATATAAATCATGTTTGATAGAGAATTCATAATTAACATTCAAAGTTTTAGAAAACCCCGTGTCAAACTCAAACCAATCGACAATCTTTTCTTTGCCAAGTCTGAATGTCACAGGAATATAATGAACTCCATGCGAATTCATCATTTCAATTCTTGAATATTCCAAAATATTATCAGGAAGGTCTTTGTGAACGACCAAAATCTGATCAGAATTATTTATTTCAACAATGGCATTTTCAAAAACTTTCCAAGACAGTACTCCATCAAACTTTGCATTTCTATAATCTATTACGATGCAAGTCTCATCCTCCCATTTAAAATTAGAAATCTGAATTTCATTTCCAACACTTCTAACGACTTTAGTTATTCCATCTATACCTCTATTGATTATAGTGTCTATTTTAGATGAAAGTTGTACATCGTTTGGCAACATTTTCGTTGCATCGAGCACATTACTTCCCGCACCAGTATCGAAAAGAAGACTAAGTTTTTTAGAATTGTTCACATGGCCGTATAAATAGGGCCTGTTATCTTCTCGAAGTTTAATATCGATGGTATCAACTTCATTTGTTTCATACTTTTCATTGGTAAAATTTAGCTTTGGCAATGAAAGACTATCTGCGCAAATCCTAGTTTTTGCTGTTTCATCCTTTACAACGATATCAAAATCAAAACATGTATCAGGGTTGAGATAAAATGAAATCGAATCGATTTCAGAATAGAAAGATATCTTTTTTATGGTATCATGGATTAAGACCTTATGTGCATCTAATTCAATTTGCGGATCAGCTGTCCATCCGCCATTATAAAATATTCCACCATCCACAAAATCAACTTCAAGCTTGTCAGATAAAAGTCGATGTTTCTGATTTTGTGCAATAGTACTTAAAGAAAAGAGCAATATTATTAATAGAAAAAGAATTTTGTTCATCGTGATTGGTTGTACTTTGACAAGTGGAATATTTACACTTAGAATAAAAAGATGGAATAAAAAAGAAGAGACCAATGATTATTGATCTCTCCAATTATAAAATATATTAAATAAGGCCATTAATTCCTTATTAATGAAAATCTTTTTCCAATTATATATTTGTCATTTTGTATGCTTAACATGTATTGACCTGTGGCTAATTCTGCAATATTAATATTGCTTAGATCATTATCATTTCGTATTATAGTTTTAACAAGTCCACCATTCATATTGATAATCTTTAAGATTACCTCACCTTCAAAATTGATTGAACTTAGATCTATATTTAATTGATTATTTGCTGGATTAGGAAATAGATTGATCTCTAATGGACTAACAATTTCTTGCGTAGAAACTGGATCGCCAAAAATGTATTCACCTGTTCCTGAATTAAACCAAATACTATAAGTTCCTGCCACTGGTCGGATATTTGGTCCTCCACCTACACCAATTCCTGTTGGAAAATCTTCTGCACCCCAGTTGACTGCCCAATCATTCTCGGCTCTGAATTTTACTCCTCCATCTGTTGCTTCATCAAAGTCGATAAGATCAACACTATTCAGGGTCCAGATATTGAAGTCATTGGCATCCTTATTTAAAGGAGTATCATTTTCCCAATCTCCAAAAGGACCAGAAACACCAATTAGCCCAACTGTGCCATACTCAACAATTTCGGTGAAGCTATAAGATCCTGAAAGAGAATTAAATGTGATGATGTAATCTCCAGCAGTAACAGGAATATTTGCACCATCTTGAACTCCAACACCGGCAGGAAAGTCTCCAGCACCCCAGTTTACTGCCCAATCATCATCAGCCCTGAATTTTGCTTCTCCATCACCTAGAACTAATCTTGTACTCCACATATGTACATCGTTAGGATCTTTTTCCAGGTCAGTGTCATCAGACCATCCACCAGGAGTAGCATCACCAATAATTCCAACTGAAGCATATTCTACAATTTCTTTAAAGTTATATTCACCGGTTTCAGAATTGAATGTGATGAAATAATCACCAGCAAGAACTTGGATATTATCTCCACCCATCACACCAGTTCCTGTAGGAAAATCTGGAGCCCCCCAGTTTACTACCCAATCGTTGTCAGCTCTAAATTTTGCTTCACCATCGGTTAAAGTCATGCTTAGTGTCCAGATATTAGGATCATTCGGATCTTGATTCATATCTGTATCTTCATCCCACATGCCAGGCGTAGCAGAACCAATAATACCAATGGTCTCATAGGTAACCATGGACTCAAAACTATAATCACCAGTGAGTGTATCCAAGGTTACAAAGTAAGGTGCTGCAGCATCAACAGGAATGTTGTCGCCATCTGCGGTTGCAACACCTGTAGGAAAATCAGGCCCACCCCAGTTAACAGCCCAGTCATCATCTTTTCTAAATTTAGCTCCTCCAGGAACCAAATCAATCATAATAAAAAATTTGTTAGAATCAGTTTGATCTTTGAACATATCTGTATCGTCATCCCAGCCACCTGGTGTAGCGTCTCCAATTATTCCAATGTCACTATCCACATCAAAATAGTATTCTCCAGTTTTTGTGTTTAATGTTACTGTATAATCGCCTGCATAAACTGGAATATCAGATCCATCCTGTTCTCCTATCCCTGCTGGAAAATCTGATGAACCCCAATTGACTGCCCAATCGTCATCAGCTCTAAATTTCACAGCCCCATCAAATAAAGTAATGTCAACGGACCAGATACTGTCCATCTCATTAATAAGTGTCATGTCGGTATCTTCATCCCATCCCCCAGGTGTTGCAGAACCAATGATACCCACTGACATCTGACCAAATAATCCAAGAGAAAGAAAAACAAGACCAACAATAGTTAGTAAATTTCTTAACATGCTAAATATTTATGATTTAAAAATTCTATTTGTTTCGGAGTTAGATTTCGCGTTATAAGGTACAAATTTTTATTTTTACCAAAACCAAGATTTCCAAATTTTTACGGAATAAACCAATATGAGAAGAAAACAACTCACACCAAATTTCATTTTGAGTACTTTACTAGTACTCACAATAGGCACAATTTCATTCGGCCAAAGAGCCATCAATGGAAATATTACAGATGCACAAACTGGAGATCCCTTGATTGGGGCAACTGTTATATTAAATTCTACCGGAATTGGCACCACAACAGATTTAGATGGTAATTTCAGATTAGAGGTCAAAGATGATTCAGAAGTCTTATTGGTTAGTTATACCGGTTATGCCAATCAAGAGATCTCTGTAGGAACCCAAAGTCAATTTAATATTGAAATGAGCTTTGGAGAATTATTGGATGAAGTTGTGGTCATTGGTTATGGAACCATTAAGCGAGATGATGCGACAGGCGCCATTCAAAGTGTCAACTCGAAAGATTTTAATCGTGGGGCACTAACAGGTCCCCAAGAATTATTGGCTGGAAAGGTAGCTGGAGTTTCGATCACAACCAATGGAGATCCTGGAGGCGGATCCAAAATAAGAATTAGAGGAGAATCTTCGTTGAATGCATCCAATGATCCACTGATCGTGATTGATGGAGTTCCTTTGGAGAATGGAGAAATTGCAGGAAACAGAAACCCTTTGGATGTTATAAATCCAAATGATGTCGAAACTTTTACTGTATTAAAAGATGCTTCTGCGACGGCCATTTATGGAAATAGGGCTGCAGGTGGCGTAATAATAATCACTACCAAAAAAGGGAAATCTTCAGAGAAATTACATCTAGGCTACAATGGCAATCTCAGCTTCGGCAAAATCACAAACAAAGTTGATGTTCTGGATGCGATTGAATATAGAGATTTGATCAACAATAGATTTGGAGAAGACTCCGATGAAGCTATGGCCATGGGGTCGGCAAATACTGATTGGCAAGATCAAATTTACCAAACTGCTATTGGACAAGAACACAATATCAATTTGTCTGGAGGATTAAAGGAAATACCATATCGTTTAAGTCTTGGATATCTCAACAAAAATGGAGTGTTAAAAACCGACAACTATCAAAGGAATTCAATTGGACTAAATATCAACCCTGGATTTTTTAATAACACCTTACAAGTTAATTATGGACTGAAGGGTATTTGGTCTAAAAATCACTTTGCTGATAGAGGTGCCATCGGAAATGCCTTAGCTTTTGACCCTACACAAGAAATTCTAGATTCCGAAAGTGTCTATGGAGGATATACAACCTGGCTCGATCCTCAAGGTATACCACAATTCATTGCTCCAAAAAATCCATTAGCTCAATTAAATCAAAGACAAGATGATTCAAAGGTAAATAGGATTGTAATGAATGGAAGTATAGATTATCGTCTGCCCCAATTCCCTGACTTAAGAGCAAATTTAAACCTAGCCTATGATAAAACAGTATCTAATGGCGAAGTGTTTGTTCCCACAGATGCTGCATTTGAGTTTAATGCTTTAACTGGAGGTGGGGTAAATAATATTTATGATGAACAAAAAACAAACAGCCTTTTAGAATTTTATCTTAACTACACCAAAAACAAAGGTCAACATGGATTTGATTTAATGGGTGGTTATTCTTGGCAAAGATTCCAGTTTGAAGAGTCTTTCTCTAACTCAGATGTAGCAGGAACCCCATCGACGCAATCAGCTGGAAGGAATGCAGATGAATTGTTCTTGGTTTCTTTGTTTGGAAGAATTAATTATGATTATAATGAAAAATTACTCCTTACCTTAAGTCTTAGAAGAGATGGGACTTCTCGATTTTCATCAGAAAACAGATGGGGTTTATTCCCAGCAGCTGCCTTAGCTTACAAAATTTTAAACAATGAGAACAGCCTATTCAACAGTCTAAAAGTTAGGGCTGGATGGGGAATTACAGGACAGGAAAATATTGGAAACAGATATGCATACTTACCTCAGTATACACTCAGTTTTGACAATGCAAGCTACCCTTTTGGAGATGAACAAGTCCTTACGCTTAGACCTGAAGGATATGATTCTCAAATTAAGTGGGAGGAGACTTCTACTATAAATTTAGGCCTTGATTTCTCAATTATACCTGATAGACTTTCTGGATCTCTTGATGTTTACCAAAGAGACACCAAGGATCTTCTCAATCGAATTCCTGTCCCAGCTGGAACAAATTTGACCAATTTTATTACCACCAATGTTGGAAACATGCAGAATCAAGGCGTTGAACTTTCTCTGTTCTTAAGCCCTCTTCAATCCAAAGAATTTAGCTGGGATCTTGCTTTTAATACATCATATAACCGAAATGAAATTACGAAACTTACCGCATCAGACGATCCTAGTTATCAAGGAATTCAAGTTGGCGGTGTCGCTGGCGGAGTAGGATCAAATATTCAAATCCATACTGTTGGTTATGCACCATTTTCATTTTATGTGAAAGAACAACTATATGATGAGCAAGGAAACCTATTAGAAGGTGAATTTGTGGACAGAAATGGTGATGGAGCTGACAATGACTTCTATCGTCTAGAAAAACCGGCAGCAGATTATAGCTTTGGGCTAACCAGTAATTTCAATTATAAAATATTTGGGTTTTCTTTTGGAGCAAGAGCATTAACTGGCAATTATGTATTCAATAATGTGCATACTGATATAGGCAATCTAAAAAGATTGGTTTCGAGTCAAGGTGTCTTATATAATATTCATCAAGTTGGTGTAGATTTAAATATCGAAAATCAAAACAATGTCACTTTTTCTGATCACTTTGTGCAAGATGCTTCTTTTTTAAGGCTAGACCATATTACATTATCAGCCGACTTGTCCGAGTTAGCCCCATTTGTAAATAGCATTTATTTTACCATTCAAAATCCTTTGTTGATGACCAAGTACCAAGGTTTAGACCCTGAAATCGATGATGGAATTGATAATGATGTTTATCCGAGACCTAGAACATTAGTTTTTGGATTAAGTGCTAACTTTTAAATGATAACCCAATGAAGACAATGAATTCACAGAAATTATATTTAGCACTAGGCCTATTTGCCTTGAGCATAATGATCACTAGTTGCTTTAAAGATCTAGACACGACCCCAATTGATGAAGATGTTCAAACTTCCGAACAAGTCTATGAATCTGAAGATTCTTACAGAAAAGTACTTGCAAAATTGTACGCGGGACTGGCTGTAACTGGTCAACAAGGACCGGCTGGAGATGGCGATATCGAAGGTATAGATGAAGGCTTTGGTCAATATCTTAGAATGCTGTGGTATCACCAAGAATTAACCACAGAAGAAGCTGTCGTTGGTTGGAATGATCAAACCATCAAAGATTTTCATGAACAAGACTGGATTGGTGAGGATGGATTTATTTTTGCTATGTACAGTAGAATTTATTACCAAATTCCCATCTGTAATGAATTCCTAAGAGAGACAACCGAAGAAAAATTAAATGGGCGAGGTGTATCTCCATCCCTACAAACCGAAATTCAAGGATTTCGTGCAGAAGCAAGATTTTTAAGAGCACTCAGTTATTGGCATGCTCTTGACCTGTTTAGAAATGTTCCATTTGTGACAGAAGAAGATTTGGTTGGAGCATTTTTCCCTCAGCAGACCAATGCCAATGACCTATTTAATTATATAGAATCAGAATTGCTTGATATTGAAAACAGCATTGCACCTGTGCGAACCAACGAATACGGACGAGCTGACCAAGGTGCTGTTTGGGCTTTGCTTTCAAAACTCTATCTTAATGCAGAAGTTTATATTGGTCAATCTAAATATATAGAATGTTTGGAATATTGTGAAAAAATCATAAACGCAGGCTATACTTTAGATCCAAATTATCAAAATCTATTTTTGGCCGACAACCACACCTCAGATGAAATCATCTTCCCTATTGCTTATGATGGAATCAATACTAGAACCTGGGGAGGAACGACCTTTATTATCAATGCGGGGATTGGAGGCACGATGAATCCTGCTGATTCAGGAGTCGGTGGAGGTTGGGGAGGAACAAGAACAACCCGTCAGCTGATTGAGAAGTTTGGAGAATTAGGTGGAGTGTATGTCAATCCAAATCCGGGGAACACTGTGCAATACCCCAAAATATACACACCTGGCTCTTTTCAGGATTTTGATTATAGTGATACCAATAATGCTCTGTCCTCGATTAATTCAGATAATATCTTCGAAGGATATAAATATTTTCCAGAAGACAATGGCGAATTTTTAATCACTAGAATTCCTGACGAAAATGCACCTTACTTTGGAGACAATGGTGGAGATGGAAGTCTAGAACAATTTGGAGCAAACATTAACGTACCACAAGCTGGTCTTTATTACATCAAGGTTGATCTAAACAACAATAGTTACGAAATGGATCTACAGACTTGGGGAGTGCTTGGTGATGCGACGGATGTTGGATGGGATGAAGATATCGACTTGGAATTTGATGTCGAGAAAAACGCTATGCGCGCTACCTTAGTCACGAGCAATGGAGAAATTAAATTTAGAGCCAACGATGATTGGGTTCTTAGTTTAGGTGATAACGATTTTAATGGCTTGCTACAATTTGATGGTGCGAATATCCCTATTGAAGCTGGAGAATGGGAAATACTTTTATACCTAAACAGGCCCGATTATACATATAAAATTACTTCTCTTAGTTTTGACAGAAGACCGCTATTCCATTCTGATGGGCAGACCTTAGATATTGTTGATATGACTAACTTTACGGATGGATACGCTGTGAATAAATTTAAAAATATCAATTCGGATGGGACCCCAGGTTCTGATAACACACACGCAGATACCGACTTTCCTGTTTTTCGATTAGCCGATTTTTACTTAATGGCCGCAGAAGCAATCCTTCGCAGCGGATCCGCTACTCAATCAGCTGCAGATTATTTTAATGCGGTAAGAACCAGGGCCTACCTTAGCGCTTCCGCAAACGTGACTCCAGAAGAATTAAGTCTTGATTTGATTTTGGACGAGCGTGCGCGAGAACTGTATTGGGAATGCCATAGAAGAACAGATCTCATCCGATTTGGGCAATTTACAGATGGCGATTACGTGTGGCAATGGAAAGGAGGCGTCATGGAAGGTACACAGGTTGACAATTACCGAAATATATTTCCTATTCCAGCTGCAGATATTGGGGCAAATCCTAATCTGCAACAAAATCCTGGATATTAAAAAATCAGTATGAAATTATTATCTGCAATAACTTTTCTTTTGGCATCCCTTAGTATTTGTAGTCAATCTTTTATTGATAGAAGTGCTGAATTGGCCATTAATGAAGGTGGTGTAAATCGAGGAGTTGCGATTGGTGATTTTGACAAAAATGGTTTTGAGGACATTTATATTAGCAGAAAAAATGGACCAAATTCTTTGTTTGTCAATTACGGAAATTTTCAATTTATTGAAAAAGCCGAATTACTAGGTCTTGCCGATGATGGTAAAACGATAGGCAGTATTTGGATTGACTTTGACAATGATGGGGACCTTGACCTATTTGTTGCAAATCAATTTGAAAGAAGTAAATTATACAAGAATACCAACGGTTCGTTTGAAGAGGTTGGATTAACTTACGGCATTTTTGAAAATCACAACATTCAATCAGTTAATGCAGTAGATTTTGACAATGATGGAGATCTTGATATTTATCTGGCTCAATTTAATGCTGAAAACATTTTATATCGCAATGAAGGAGATTTCTTTGTAAATTATATTGTGCCTTCAGGGATAAGTAATTTAGAACAATCGATGGGAGCCATTTTCTTCGATTATGATAATGATGGAGACCAAGACTTATATCAAACTTTAGATGGGGAAAAAGGAAATTTATTATTTAGAAATGATGGGGGATATTTTACCAATGTAACATCAGAAAGTAATACTGGTTACAAAGGCCAAGGCATGGGTGTAGATGTCGCTGACTTGGATAACAATGGCTTAACAGATATATACTTTACTAATTTGCACAAAAATGTTTTATATCTACAAAATAGCCCTGGGATTTTTACTGAAAATACCATTGAAAGTTTGAAAGATCGGGGCATGTCTTGGGGAACAAATTTTTTCGACAGCAACAATAATTCACTTTTAGATTTATATGTTGCTAATGACGGACACTACCCTGTCAACAATGAATATTTCTGTAATAAGTTAATACGCAATCAAGGTAATCTTCAATTCTCGATGAGCGATCAAGTAGATGATTTGCAAAACATGTATGCATCATATGGATCAGCTACTTCAGATTTCAATAATGATGGGTTGATTGATTTATTTGTATGTAATGTAGGAGAAGATGGAAATCAAATATTTCAGAATATTCAAGATCAAAAAAACTTCCTAAGTATTAATCTTGAAGGAACTATATCCAATAGACAAGCAATAGGAGCCAAAGTATGCTTGTTTGCCCAAGGTCAAAGTTGGACAAAAGAACTTATTGTTGGATCTGGCTATTGCTCACAGAATTCTTCTAGAATTCATTTTGGGCTGAATGATATTGAACAAATTGATAGCTTGGTTATCCACTGGCCTTCCGGTAAATATCAAAGTATAACTGAAGTGGAAATCAATTCGATCATTAACATTCTCGAAAGCAATGAGGTAGAATCTTCAGCTGAAGTAGTTTGGACAGAACCACCATTCCCAACCCAACTGGATGATATCACTGTATACTTTGATGCATCGGAAGGAAATGCTGCTTTAGAAGGCTTTACAGGCAATGTCTATGCGCATACTGGTTTGATAACCAATGAATCTACAAATCCTAGTGATTGGCAACATGTGCAAGGTAATTGGGGTACTCCTGATAATAATACCTTAATGACTTCTGAAGGAAATGATATTTATTCTTTGAGCTATAATATTGAAGATTACTATGGCATATCTCCTGGAGAAATTGTCGAACAATTAGCATTTGTTTTTCGAAATAGCAATGGTAGTATTGTTGGCAGAGACACCGATGGGTCTGATATCTTTCTGGATATATACCCTCCCGATCAGGGCCTGTTGGTCAATTTGATCAATCCAAAAGAAAACACCATCGTCTATCAGGGCGAATCATTTTTGGTTCAAATGGAATTAAGTCAAACAGCAAATGTTGAGATTATTGATAATGGGATAACCAAATACAACTCACTCACCGACAACGTAGGATTAGAATTTTTAGCAGATGGATTAGGAAAGCACACATTGGAATTCATAATCACAAACAGTGCAGAAGAAATAACAATTACCAGAACTTATTTTGTGTTAGACCCAAATGAGGTATTGGAGAATCCGCCTTCAGGAATTAAAAACGGTATCAATTATTACTCCGACAGCAGTTATGTATTCCAATTGACAGCACCAAACAAAGAATTAGTCTTTCTATTGTGTCCGGCCAATGAATATAAGGTAGACTTAGATTTCAGGCTTAAAAAAGCAGAAAACCAGAATACATTTTGGATAGAACTTCCAATGTCCGCTTTTGAGAATGGTCAGAATAGCTATCAGTATTATATAGACGGAAGAATCACCATTGCTGATCCATTTTCAATGGTTGTTTTAGACCCATGGAATGATGACACTGTTCCCGCTGATGTGCTTTCGGAATTACCTCCATATCCAGATGGAATGACCTCAGGAATAGTTACTGCATTTGATACAATTCCAGATATTTTTCAATGGGAGGATCAAAATTTTGATCGAGTGGATCAAAGTAATCTCATAATCTATGAAATCATGATGAGAGATTTTCTAGAAGATAAAAATTACAAATCTCTACTAGACACTTTGGATTATTTAGAACGCCTAGGTGTTACGGCAATTGAACTCATGCCGATTTCTGAATTTGAAGGAAATCAGAGCTGGGGATATAACCCTAGTTTCCATATGGCTGTTGATAAATATTATGGAAGCCGAAAACAATTAAAAGCAGTCATCAATGAAGCGCACAAAAGAGGAATTGCTGTTATTTTGGATGTAGTATTCAATCATGCCTTTTCTCAAAGTCCTCTTTGTCAAATGTATTGGAATCCTACCGAATTTAGACCTTCAGAAGATAGTCCATATCTTAATGAAGAACCCAAACATCCTTTCAATGTAGGTTATGACTTTAACCATGAAAGTAGTTTTACGAGACAATGGGTTAAACAAGTCCTTACTTATTGGATAGAGGAATTTCATTTTGATGGATTCAGATTTGATCTATCAAAGGGATTGACACAAAAATTTTCAGGAACCAATGCTGCTGCAATGTCACAATTTGACTTAAGCCGAGTAACCATACTTAAGGATTACTCCGATCATATTTGGTCTATTGACCCTCAATCTTATGTGATCATGGAGCACTTTGCTGATAACGATGAGGAAATTAATCTATCAGATTATGGGATGATGTTATGGGGTAATGCAACCCACGATTATGCTGAGGCAGCAATGGGCTATAGCTCAAATTTAAAATGGTCTGACTATACAGAGCGTGGTTGGGAAAATCCGAATCTGATTGCCTATATGGAAAGCCATGACGAAGAACGCATGGGCTACAAATTAAAAGAATATGGAAATGAAAATTCGGAATACAGCACCAAAGACTTTACAACAAGAATGGAAAGAATTGCTGCGGCAAGCTCTATTTATTTATGTATCCCAGGACCTAAAATGTTGTGGCAATTTGGAGAACTAGGTTACGACTACTCCATCAATCGATGTGTCAATGGGGCCATCAATCCCGATTGTCGTTTGGATCCAAAACCAATCAGATGGGATTACCAAGATGATTCATCACGTGCTTCTCTCTATGACCGTATTGCTGCTTTGACCTTCTTACGGAATAGTTTCCCTCAGGTATTTTTGGAAGGGACTCATCAATTGAGGGATGGCAACTCCTTCGTTAAATCTGTACATATTAACCATACAGACCTTGACTTAATCAGTCTTGCAAATTTTAGAATTACAGCATCAGATGTAAATCCAAATTTTCCATACGAAGGTGTTTGGTATGAGTATTTCACAGGAAAGGAAATAGATGTCACCAATGTAAATGAAAATATCACATTTGCACCTGGAGAATATCAAATTTATACTTCTCAAAAGATAACACCCCCAGGAGGTTTTTTCACTTCCGTAAATGAGTATATTACATTGAATGGCAGCATATTTCCAAACCCAATTAAGGCAGGCACAAAACTAAATATTGAAATAGACCATGATGTCAAATTTCATTCTATAGCTTTGTATTCCATCGATGGATTAAAAATCAACTTAGGTCCTGAATTCGTCATCCCAGCCATTAAAAGTGGGATCTATTTTCTTGAGCTTAGAAGTTCGGATAGCATTTTAACAACTAAAATATCCATCATTGACTAGAGCAATATTTTTTACTTTTATGTTTTGCATTTCTTTTTCATTGAATGCACAATTTCTAAACCCTGAGCCAGGTCCAGTATTTGTAGATGACGAGGTACCAAGAATCGATATTAACATTGATGAGACGTTTATCGAAGCAATTGCCAATGATCCTTGGAGTAATGAAGAATACGAGGCACAATTTATTTTTACAAGTTCAGAAATCAAAGACACGTTAGAACAAGTAGGTGTACGACTAAGAGGAAATACGTCAAGGGGTGCTGCCAAAAAATCAATTAAAATTTCGTTTAATACATTCAAACCAGGGAGAAAATTCTATGGTCTTGAAAAAATGAACATCAATGGAGAGCATAATGACCCATCCATCATAAGATCAAAGTTAGCATGGGATCTTTCAAACTGGATTGGGGTTCCAGCAAGTAGATCTAATCATGTCGAATTGTTTGTCAATGGAGATTATCTAGGCTTGTATATAAATGTAGAACATATTGATGAGGAATTTATCGCAAAAAGATTTGAGGATAAAAATGGAAATTTATGGAAATGTCTCTACCCTGCTGATCTTAATTATTTAGGCTTTAACCCTGATTTGTATAAAGTAGAATCAAATGGGCGAAGAATCTATGATCTAAAAACAAATAAAATCCAAGATGATTATTCCAAGTTGGCACACTTTATCGACGTACTGAACAATTACCAAGGTGAAGATTTTAAATGCGAACTAGAAAGAATATTTGATGTAGATAATTACATTAAGATCATGGCCTTAGACATTTTAATAGGCCATTGGGATGGACCCATTTCTAATATGAATAATTTTTATCTATATCATAACCCATGTACTGATCAAATTCAATTCATTTCTTATGATTTAGACAACACTTTTGGTATAGATTGGGCAGGAAGAGACTTCACGGAAATAAGCATTTACAATTGGTCAAACAATAGTTTTGATGGAGGCGCAAGACCTATTTACGAAAGTATAATTGCTATACCAGAATATAAGGAACGTTTCGATCATTACATGAAGGAGATACTGGAAGACTATTTTAATGTCGAAACTCTGGGACCTTATTTGGACAATAAGCTTGCATTGATCAAAGATTTTAGAATTGACGATCCTGTCGCTGGTCTAGATTATGGCTGGAGCTATGATGACTTTCTAGAAAGTTATGAAAATGGTATCGGTGATCATGTACAAAAAGGGATGAAGGAATATATTTCTCAACGTCATCAAAATGCAATAGAAGAAGTAAACATTGGATCTTTAACGCCCATTATTCAGAATATCACCATAGATTGGTCCAAAGAAGAATTGGTATTTAAAATCAAAGGATATGATGACGAACAAATTGCTGGAATTAATTTCTATCATCGATTCGATAATAATGAATGGAAGGAGGATGTTTTGAATGTTGATCAAAACAGTGGAGCAAGCTATACGCATCAGGTGAATCAAGAAGGTATCATGAATTACTACATTGAAGTTATTGACAATGATGGTAATTACAGAAGCTATCCATTATGCAAGGACGCAACGGTAAGATTAGGATATTTAGAATCACCCAATCTGATCATTAATGAAATTGTAAGTTCCAACACAAGTATAGCAAAAGATGAATATGACGAATACGATGATTGGATTGAACTATATAATGCAAGTGGAACAGTATTACCCATTGGCAAATTAAGTCTATCTGATAATCCAAATAATCCAGGAAAATGGAGACTACCCAATACGGCGTTAAACAGCAAGCAATATCTTATTATTTGGGCAGATGGAGATCCGTTTCAAGGTAATCAACATGCAAATTTCAAACTCAAAAAATCAGGAGAGACATTGGGTCTTTATGATGATAAAGACAACCATTTTAAGGTCATCAATGAGATAGAAATTCCTGAGATGGAAACTGATTTTAGCTTTGCTAGAAAACCAAATGCCCTTGGGGATTTTATGATTGTTGATAAACCAACTTTTGGGTTTGACAATGACCTATCATCCAATAATGAAATTAGTTATTCCTATCTGCAGTTATTCCCAAATCCTGCTTTCGATCTATTAACGATTGATACAGACATCAATTTAGATGATTTTCAGCTAAGTTGTGTCAACGCCATTGGACAGGTGTTTCCAATCAAAAGGAATTCAAATCAAATTTCTATCAAGCACTTACAAAATGGCATATACAGCTTATTGATTCAAAACAATCATTCTATGCATGTGAAAAGCTTTATGATTCAAAAAAAATAAAATGAAAAAGCTGCTTATCCTTCAATGTTTATTATTGAGTTTTAGTAATATATTTACGCAAGTAAATATCAATAAAATAGAACCTCCTTTCTGGTGGGCTGGAATGAAAAACACCTCTCTCCAATTACTCATACATGGGGAGGATATCTCCACTTTTGACCTAAAGATTTCTAACTCATTAGTTACCATTGAAAAAGTGCACCAGGCGGAAAGCAAAAACTATCTGTTTGTAGATTTAGAAATTCCAAGCAATCAATCTGCTGACCATTTTCAATTAGAGTTTGTTCGAGATGGGAAAGTACTTCAATCAATAGATTATGAACTGAAGGAACGAAGGGAGGATAGCGCCACAAGAAAAGGAGCAAACGCGTCTGATGTCATCTATCTGATCACTCCTGACCGATTTGTTAATGGGAATCCTAAAAATGATGTAATTAAAGGCATGAAAGAAGGACTTTCCAGAGAGCAAGATTTTGGAAGGCATGGCGGTGACATACAAGGCATCATCGACTATCTGCCCTATATTCAGCAGACTGGATTTACCTCAATTTGGCTTAATCCAGTATTAGAAAATGATATGCCAGAGTGGTCGTATCATGGCTATGCAACAACAGATTATTACAATGTGGATCCTAGGTTTGGGAGTAATGAAGAGTATATCCAATTGGGAAAAAAAGCAAACGAAATGGGCATAGGCATGATCATGGATATCATTGTCAATCATTGTGGCAGTGAACACTATTGGATGAAAGACCCGCCATTTAGTGATTGGGTTAATTACCAGCAACAATCTGATTACACTTTCTCCAACCATAGAAAATACACCTTACTTGATCCATATGCATCAAAAATAGATCGAAAAGAAATGGTAGAAGGATGGTTTGTAGAAGCAATGCCTGACCTAAATCAAAGAAACAGCTTCATGTCCACCTATCTAATTCAAAATTCAATCTGGTGGATTGAAAATACACATATTACAGGTATTCGTCAAGACACTTACTCTTATCCATTTAAAGAATTTATGACGGATTGGACCTGTGCTATTAAAAACGAGTACCCATATTTTTATATTGTCGGAGAGGAATGGGTAGACTCCCCTGCCCTCATTTCTTATTGGCAGGAAGGTAAAAATAATTCAGATGGCAATAATTCTTGCTTGCCAGGACTTATGGATTTCCCTTTGTGTTTTGCACTACATAATGCCTTGCAAAAAGAAGAAGGTTGGAGTGATGGTTTAGTCAAACTATATGAATCTGTTGCACAAGACTATTTATACCCTGATCCAAGCCAATTGGTAATATTTCCAGACAACCATGACATGAGTCGAATCTTCACACAGGTTGGTGATGATTTTCAAAAGTACAAAATGGCGCTTAGCTATATTTTAACCATGAGGGGAATTCCACAATTATATTATGGGACAGAAATAGCAATGACCAACACTGGGGACAACAGCCATGGAAATATCAGATCAGATTTTCCTGGTGGTTGGCCAAATGAAGAAGTAAACATTCCTGCAAAAAGAGGAATGACAGAGGAACAAATTAAGGCCTTAGAGTTTTGTGAAAAATTATTGAATTGGCGTAAGCACAACAAAGTGATTCATCAAGGTAAACTCACTCATTTTGCACCACAAAATAGCTGCTATATTTATTTCAGACATATCAATTCTGAATCAATAATGGTAATCATCAATAAAAACAAAACCAATTCTACATTAAAGCTTAAAAGGTTTGCAGAAATGCTAAACAACTTTAAAATTGCTCAAGATGTGATCACGAACGAACAATTTGTTCTTGATCAGGACTTAGAATTATCACCTATGAGAGCCTATATTCTCGAATTAAAGCAATAAAAAGGGCTAATTTTTAGTCCAATTTTGCTTCTAGAAGGCCATTATTAATTTAATGTTAAGTTTTGCTTGATTTGATTAACAATATGTTAATCTATGATTAACCTGCACTTTAAGCAACAAGCCCATCTTTGGATTGTATTTTAAAAAAAGAAAAATTCAATTAACAATGATCCAAAAGTATTTTATTTTATTAATTGTTACAATTTCATTTGCTGCTTGTTCTGACAAAGATGTATGCGAAGGAATTTTTTGTCAAGAAGGATTCATACCTGTAGAATTAAATGGTAGTTGTGAATGTCAAAGTAATACAAACAACGAAACCAACATTATAATAAAAACTGGAGTAATCAATTCTGATGAAACATGGAGCTCAGAAAATATATATAATATATCAGGAAAAGTAGTCGTTATGCCTGGTTCAACCTTGACCATTGAAGAAGGAACCATTATTAAGGGATCAGAAGGTACAGGATCCTTGGCATCAGCACTAATAATATCTAGAGGAAGTAAAATAAATGCTTGTGGAACTTCAGAAGCACCAATTATATTCACTTCAATTTTAGATAATATTGAAGTAGGTCAGACTTCTGGAAGTAATTTAGATTCAAGTCAAAATGGACTTTGGGGAGGTCTTATTATTTTAGGAAATGCACCAGGGTCTTTCGAAGGTGATGTAGACGAGTTCCAAATCGAAGGAATACCAGCTGATGATACATTTGGCCTATATGGTGGTAATGATCCAGCAGATAACTCTGGAACCATATGTTATTTATCAATTAGACATGGTGGAGCATCTATCGGAGAAAATAATGAAATCAACGGAATTACCTTTGGAGGCGTTGGGTCGCAAACACAAGTTTCTAATATTGAAGTGGTCGCAAACTTAGATGATGGAATAGAATTTTTTGGTGGTACCGTCAACTTAAATAATGCAATAGTTTGGGCACAAGGAGACGATGCTTTCGACTTCGATCAAGGATATGCTGGCAGCATCAATAACATAGTATACATTGCTGGCCCTGATTCAGATCATGGATTGGAGGTCGATGGTCCTGAAGGATCAAGTTCTGGAAGTTTCAGATTGACTGGAGGCACATTTAAGGGTCTCAATTCTGAAATTGCTGATTTTAGAGAAGGTGCAACATGCATTATAAATAATTGCAGTTTTTTCAATTTTCCGGCTGATGGAGATCTAGAGATTGATGACAATCATAGTTCCGAAAACTTTTTTAATGATGCATTAAATTTGGCCCAACTCGAATTTGTCTCCACCCTATCATTGGAAGAAATTTGTCACGATAAATCAGAAAATGCAGATGAACTTGCCTTTGATGAAAAAATGAAATTACAAAACCAAACAGCTTCTGTAATTAGCAAAGGAGCAAACACCAGTGATTTTGAATGGACTTATTCATTTAAATCAGGTGCATTAAATTTTTAAAAGTAATCTTACAAACAAATAATTTAATATTATTAATGAAAAAATTTCAATTATTTTTCTGTGCATTTTTATTTACAACGATTAATCTTTTTGCACAAATTGGAACTGTTGCAGGAACAATTACGGATAAAAACACAGGAGAACCTATTATCTATGCCAACATAGTTATACCTGAAACAGGAGGTGGATTTAATTCTGATTTTGATGGTAATTATTCCATTGAAATTCCTGAAGGAATCTATTCTTTTGAAATAAGTTATGTAGGTTACAACAAAGAAAGGATAGAAAAAATCGAAGTTATTGCAGGCCAAAAAACCATTATGGATATTTTCATGGTAGAAGCAGGAGAGATAATTGATGAAGTGGTAGTCAAAGCGAAACAAATTAAAAATACAGAAAACGCCTTGATGACTATTCAAAGAAAATCATCACGACTTATTGATGGTATAAGTGCTCAAACTTTTAGAAAAATCGGCGATGCAAATGCAGCTTCAGCGGTGAAAAGAGTAACTGGCGTTTCGATTCAAGGTGGTAAGTATGTTTTTGTAAGAGGTCTTGGAGATCGCTATACTAAAAGTCTGCTTAACGATATGGAAATTCCAGGCTTAGATCCAGATAGAAATACGATCCAAATGGATATTTTTCCCACTAACTTGTTGGATAATATTATCGTATCAAAGTCATTTTCTCCAGAATTACCTGGAGATTTTACCGGTGGTG
This sequence comes from Saprospiraceae bacterium, assembly GCA_020630955.1. GTDB lineage: Bacteria > Bacteroidota > Bacteroidia > Chitinophagales > Saprospiraceae > JAHDBF01. Next base: position 28,544 of record JAHDIE010000003.1, on the reverse strand, counting down.
TTATAAATATTGTTACCAAAGATTTTCCAGAATCCAAAACTGCTCATTTTTCAGTGAGTAGTTCTTATAACCCCAACATGCATTTTAATGAAAATTACATCAATTCGCAAAAAAGTAAAACGGATTGGTTGGGTTTTGACAATAGCTTAAGATCTCTGCCCATCAATAGGCATCAAGCAATTCCAGCACCAATTAACGATTCAAATTTAACCAACATTACTTCTAGTTTTGCAAATAATATGGGAGTTGAGAGAAATTCAAATTTACCTAATATAAGTGCAGGTTTTTCTTTTGGAAATCAAATAGACAAACAAAAATACTCAATAGGGTTAATAGGATCAATCAACTATAGAATTAGCTCTGAATACTTTGAAAATGTAAAATTTAACAATTATATCAAAGACTCAAATAGTCAAAATCATAAACTATTAGAAGATAGAACCTCAACAGGAGATCTTGGAAATCAGAATGTTTTAATAAGCAGTTTAGTGGGTGGAGCAATTAAATATAAAAATCACGAATACAGCTTAAAACTAATGCATATCCAAAACGGAAAATCAACAGCTGGTGTATTTGAACGAAATTCTATCATTAGAGCATCAAATACTATTATTCGAGAAAATGCTGAATACACTCAAAGCTCCGTAAGCAATATCCTCCTAAGTGGAAAACAAAATTTTAAAAATGATTTGCAGTTAAATTGGAATATTTCTCCTACTTATTCAATTATTAAGGACAAAGACATTAGGATCAGCCCATTTAGATTGGATGATGATGGGAGTCTTACCATCGAACCATCAGAAGGAGCACAACCTAGAAGAATGTACAGAGACCTAACTGAAATAAACGTTGGAGCAAAGATGGAGGCGAATAAAAATATTAGCATACTAGATCAAAATATTTTGCTAAAAGCAGGTTTTGGCAATACTTACAAGGAGAGAGATTATAGTATTCTCAATTTTCTTGTTAATGTCAAGGGACAAAATGAATTAGGTCTTACTGGCAATCCAAATGAATTATTTTTAGAAGAAAATATTTGGACTCCAGAAAGTCAAAAGGGGGTATACATCACAGGTAATTATGAACCAACAAACACCTACAATGCAAATCAAAATATTACATTTTCATATTTGATGGCTGACCTAGAATATCAAGAAAAATTTAAAATTTCAACTGGAGTTAGAATTGAGAAATTCACTCAAAACTATACAGGGCAAAACAATACTGGATCTTTGGTTTATTCTAACCAAAGAATTCTTAACGAATTGAATTTATTACCTGCCATAAACGTAAGCTATCAAATAAATGCTTCATCTAAAATTAGAGCTTCGTATGGAAAGACAGTGGCAAGACCTTCATTTAAGGAGGCATCTATAGCCCAAATATATGATGCTATTTCAGATAGAACCTTTATTGGAAATATCAACTTGGAACAAACCAATATTTCTAATTATGACCTAAGGCTTGAATCTTATATTGGCAATGGACAAATGATTTCGATCAGCGGATTTTATAAATCGTTTGAAAACCCAATAGAGATTGTTGCTTTTAGCTCTTCTGCACCTGAAGATTTACAACCAAGAAATGTAGGCAATGCAAAGGTAAAAGGAATAGAGTTTGAATTGAGAAAGAACTTAGGTTTTATTAATAACCAATTTGAAAAATTAAGTTTTGTATCCAATCTTACCTTTGTTAATTCAGAAGTTGAAATGGATAGGACTGCAGGAGGAGAATATGATTCAAGGTTACAAAATCTTAGAGAAGGAGAAGCAATGAAAGACACAAGAAAAATGCAGGGACAGGCCCCATACATTATTAATGCTTATTTAAATTACAATGATTCTGATTCTGGGACCGACATTAATTTAAGTTACAATGTACAAGGCCAGAGTCTTGCGATAGTTGGAATTGGGTTAAATCCAGATGTGTATACAGATCCATTCCATAATCTCTCTTTTAACATGTCAAAAACATTGGGAGAAACGAATAAACTCAGAATCAGTATTGGAGTTAGAAATATTTTGAATTCTCAGAGAACAAAAAGTTTTCAAGCATACAATGATCAATCTGAAATATTTGAATCTTTTAGGCCAGAACGTATGTATAGTTTTGGTATTAATTACAAGTTATATTAAGTAGCAATTTTTCAAAGGATACAGATCCTTTGCCCCTAATTTTAAAAAATTAGGGGCTTTTTTAAATGTTGGATCAAATATAATATCCTTCAGCAATAAATTATTTTAAAGCAAGTGTTACTTTGATATCAAACTCATCATAAATGGTGTTGTCTCCTAGATTGTCAAAGAAGCTTCCAGAACCATATCTGATATCAAATTGAGATCTATCAATTTTGGTTTCTGCTGTTGCAGTATCAGCACCAACCATAGCGTTAAAAGTAATTGACTTGGTAATGTTTTTAATGGTTAGGTCTCCGATGATTTTGTAATCCCCTACTTTTCCTCTTGAAACAACTTTGGTAATTTCAAATGTTGCAGTTGGGAATTCTTTAATCCCAAAAAAATCAGCTGAACTTAAATGCCCTACCAATTTTTGAGCCATCTCACCTTCCAAATCAGTTGTACTGATCGTGGACATGTCAATGGTAAAACGTCCACCAACCAATTGATCACCATCAAAATCTAATCCTCCTTCACTAATTCTGATCTCACCAGTATGTTGTCCTAAAACCTTGTAACCAACCCACTCTACTTTACTTTCAGAAATAACGACCTCTTTTGCTCCCTCATTGGCAGGAGGATTGATGGTTCCAAAGATTCCAAATAATGCAAATAATAAAAATTTCATAACACAAAATTTAATTTTCGATGTTTAAACATCAATGTATGTAAAAAAATATTAACTCCTCATTTTATCCAACAATTGGCTTAATTGTTCAGCTTCTTTCTTATTTAAATTCATGGTCATCTTTTGCCAATCCAACATTTTATCATCAATACGATTGAGCAGTGCCAATCCTTTTTTGCTGATGCTCACATCAATCTTACGTTGATCACTTTCACATGTTTCCTTGATAACCAAATTCTTTTTTTCCATTCGATCCACCATCCTCGATGCATCAGAAGCACGGTCAAGCATTCTTTCACGAATGACTGCAGTAGATATCGGTTCTTTGGCACCTCGCAATATCCTTAAGATGTTGAATTGTTGCATGGTAATATCAAACTGCTTAAAAAATTGTTTTTGCTTATCCCTTAACCAGATGTAGGTATAGATGGTATTCACCATGGCCTTCTCCTGGCTGGTTTTAAATGCTTTGGTTTGCGATATGGCTTTTTCTAGGTTCACAAAGCAAATTTAATGTTTAAACTTCAATGTTGCAACATTAATATAAATATTTTTCACTTTTGGAAAAACTGAAATTCTCATTAATTTAAGATAATGTTATACGACACCGCTTTTTAAACTAATATTGATGGACTTTATTTTCAGCAATAGCAAGAACGATGCAAGGTTTATGAATAAATGGATATTAATTCTCCAAAAGAAATAGAAAAACTAAATGTTAATAAACAAGCTTCCTTAATAATAATAAAACCTAAGCCCCAATTGGTCCAAGTTCAACACCTTCGGAGTAAGCAGCTTTAATACCATGTTCATGAAAAGCTTTTTTAATTTTACCATATACCTCAAAAGTTGCCTCCCAATAGTGATCTGGTATGATATATGGCCTAACCGCTACTACTATATTATGACTTTCGTATTCTTCAATTCCGATAAAAGGCTCTTTATCCTTAAGGATAAAATCAGATTCATTTAGAGCTTTTTGAATTACTTCTTTTACCCTTGGAAAACTTTCTTCGTAAGGCATTGTCACTTTTAATTCAAGTCGGATGTTTCCTTGTGTTGAGAAATTGGTAATTATGTTATCGGTGACTTGGCCATTGGGTATAACAAGGGTCTTATCATTGGGTGTAACCAAGGTCGTATTAAAAATCTGAATACTGGCACATTTACCAAAATGGTCTGACACCTTCACCCAATCACCTACTTTGTATGGTTTTAAGAACAGTATGGTTAATCCAGAAGCAAAGTTTCCTAAAAATCCTTGAAGCGCCATTCCTACCGCAAACCCAGCAGCAGCCAATAAACCTATGATGGCTGTCATTTCCACTCCAAGCATGCTTACGGCAAATAGGATAACACCAATCTTCATAATATTTTCAATCAATGAGCCTAAAAATTCTGCAATCTCAATATCAAGGTTTGATTTTTGAAGACCTTTCTTGACCAAAACACTTAATTTCCGAACCAAATAAAAGCCAACGATTAGGATGAGTATTGCCAATAGGATCTTTGGTGCAAAAGTGATGATCCAATTGATTAACATATCAACGTACTCTTGAATTTTTTCGGGACTCATTTATTTTTTTCTTTTGAATTGGCAATTTAATGAAACTAAAGTAACTGACATTTACATTTTTGTTAAAATATATCAAAAAGGCCAAACAATAATATTAACTATTTGTTGTTTTATATTGATTTAATATCATCATGAAATATTACTTGCTTTTACTTTTATTTCCTGTTATTATCCATACCCAAGATTCGCAGCAACATTATTACAAAGAAAAAAGATGGCTACTGAATAGTGGCATAAATCTTCCTGCAGTAAAATTTCATATTACCGACAAATCCCAATCTGAAAGCAATGGTCACCTAGAGCTTTTTTCTTCTTTTGGTCTTGGCTTAAGCATCAATTTTGGAGAAGCCAGCTTTTATAAAAGTCCTGAACAGCAAAAATTTATCAATGATCAAACAGAATTCAGAAATATTATAGGCCTTCAATTGGGTTTACTCTACTCGAGCAAAGTTAATGAATTTGATTATTCACAAATCAATCTATTTTCTATCTATTCTGGCATCAATGTGCTCGACCTCCAAATCGGTGGTGGATATGAATTTGGATCACGAATCATACACTCGACCGGTTGGTTTGTGAGCATGTCATATGGAATCCCAATTTACAAAATTACAGGAACAGGTTCTTACCTTTTCAAGAAAAAGACCAACAGAAATTTGCAACCTAAATGTGAATATGCTTTTCTATAATTTCAAATAAATATATATTTTCTATCTGTTTGCTTTGTAATTTGATTTAATTAGAAAATCAAATAATCCAAATCTCACCAAATCACTTTTCTAAGAGCCTAACAATATGGGCTGAAATCATTTAAACTTCATTAGACCAAGGTTGATTTTTCAATATCATCAACTTAATTCTCCTTGCATTGGTTTACGCCATTTATGTAAAATAAAACCGGCTCGAACCAAAACATTTAATTTTCTACCCAAATAAACTTGATACCCATTTCTAAATGGCTTAGCGGCTGAATAGGTGCCATAATACGGTACTTTACTTAATTTTTAGATGGCTTCTCATGCTTTGGAAACAAAAGATCAAACAATTTCATTATTCGATACACCTTTTTATGATTGATCAAAAATCCAAGTAGTTGAATCTGATCTGTCATTCGCCGATGTCCACAACGCAAGTCATCATTGGATTGAATATCTCGCATTCTTTTAGAATCGTCAGTTTCTCTTCTTTTAATTTTCGACCTGAACGTGGTTTTTCTTAGCTCTGCTGGCCTACGAATTCAATCCTTCATTGTTAATAAGATTCAAATTCATTGTTAATGAGGGAGATCAATATCCTTTTATAACCTTATTCAAATAATTTCACAATATTCTTTCAATGAATTAAAAATATTATGAAAATTATTTCTGCAACCTTACTCAGTATCGTTTTGTTTCAAATCTCTATAGCCCAAAACTCTAACAATGAAGAGATTATTTCGACGATTAGTACTAGAGACAGCATAACACCAATGATTATAGAGAATCTTGTCCTTACTCCAGAGATAATCCTTCCAGAAGATAGCTTGGAATGCGTATCTCTTCTTGTAGCCTTATCCGGTTTTTTGACTTTTGCAGAGCAAAATGTTGAAAACAAATGGGTCCTACCGACAGAAACTATAGAAACCCAATTGTTGATCGATGAAATTGAGAATATTCAAAAAAGCAATCAATATGGAATCGATCATTTTTATAAACCTTACGTCACGAATATCATTCCAATAGACGAACATGATTACATTATCAAAGTTTCATATATCGGAATATTTAATAACTATCCTATTGTAAGAGCAAACTTAGAGTTAAACGCATACAAAAAAGAGAGTCAATTTTTTATTGCATCCCCGCTAAAAAGAAATACTCGAAATTGGAATACTACAAAAATTGAAAACCACTATTTTTTTCATCCTTATGCGATCGATGAGAAAGAAGCTTTCAGATTTACAGAAAAAGCTATTTTTTATGATAATAAATTAAACAATAATAATGGACAGTTTCACTATTATTTAGAGAAACGTGGATTTGATGCGTTAAAATTATTCGGTATAGAATACAAATCAGATTATAATGGATATGAACTAAACTCTCGATGGCATGCTGAAGATGAACAAGTTTGCATTTGGGTTGCAAATGAAGATCGGGTCTTTGGCTATGACACACATGATTTGTGGCATAACCGTCTGAGACGTATAATACCTCGAAACAAGATTCATCGTCGTGTGGATTGCTATATAGCCACTTTATATGGTGGAATGTGGGGCGAAAGTTGGGACGTTTTATTCCCGAAATTTTGTAAAAACTTTGTGTTGAACAAAACCACTGATTGGTTAGATCAGAAATCAAGTTTTGAATCTCACATTCCTGTAAACGGTCGAAAAGTTTATGTTGATGACTTTGTAGGAGCACTGTTGGTTCAAAAAATTGAGAAAGAAAAAGGATTTGAAGGGGTTTGGGAATTGCTTAAAACAAAAAGAACAAAAGAAGATTTGCAGTATTTTGCTGTTCTTGAAAGACTTGTTGGGATCAATCAACAAAACTACAATCAGGAAGTAAACAAGTTAATTGAACTGGAAATGGTAAGCCAAGAAATATTATAGTACCTTAAAAAAT
>JAHDIE010000003.1:0-21457 GCA_020630955.1 Saprospiraceae bacterium | reverse complement strand
TCATTAGCCCAAAACAGCATCACAAAAATATGTCGACTGCATTGAAGGTAAGATTGCCGATTCCTGTGATCTGTTGGGTGCAACAGAAGGAAAACCTTAGGAAAAATTGTCGATCGATAACCCATGAATGCAGGTCTTACCAATTATCTGTTCCAAAAAACATTTTGGAAAATATTGGAGGAGATAGGCAAGAATAAATTTTAAAACCAATCAAAATGATATTATTCCACTTTTTAGTTCATCGCTAAGACATTAACATTTTGTGATTGGAAAACTAGTTGCCAACTCTTTTACTTTCTTCCTCCAAGCCTGTCTTTCTATTTCTACTTTTTACTTTCTGATTTCCAAAATTATAGCTTGCACTTAAGGTCACCCGTCTTGAGTCATTCTTTCCTGATCCAGTAGATTCTAGTCCACCAAATTTAGAGACACCTTCCCACCAAGATTGATAAAAGATATCATTGGCTGCAAGTTTCACATTTAATTGGTCATTTAAAAACTTACGCTGAAGACCTAAGTTGAGTGACCAAGATGATTCATAACGGAATACACCACCCCAAACACCTGGACCAGCAAAATATCCGGAAATTTCACCTTTCACTTTTTCAAACAATGGGAAGGTTTGTTGAGTATAAATTGAATAGCTGAAAGCTTGGACATCTACAATCTGTCCGTCACCATAATCTGCTTGGTTATCAATATAAGAAGCACTAAGATTGAAAAAGGCATTCCAGTTTTCTCCAAATTGCATTGGGGCAGAAATATTTCCAGAGACCACGGTTTGGTTTGCAAGGTTAGCCCAAGTAATAAATCCTGCTCGTGTATCTTCAGTATCTGGTGCTATTAACCGAGTAATTTGGTTTTCTGTTTTACTATAACCAATTTTAAAATTGTATCTATACTGGTAAGTCCAACCAAGTTCTACATTATTTACGATTTCTGCCAAAAGCCTAGGGTTACCTTTTTCAAAGGAAAGTTCACTTAATCTATTTTCAAATGGGTTTAATACATTGTAATCCGGTCGATTAATTCTCCTACCGAATGATAAATTAAAAGAATGCATTTGTTTCGGAGTCCAAGAAAGACCAAGATTTGGAAAAACACTCAAGTAATTTTGTTCAACAGGTGGCTCTGCAAGACTTAAGTCGAATGGAGTAAGTATTCCAGTCGCATCTGTTTGCTCCACCCTTACCCCAGAGGTAAAACTGAGCATCTCATTAATGGGTCTATTGTAGCTTAAATATCCTGCATAAACATTCTCGGCATAGTTAAAAACATTTGAACGCTGGTCATTTCTTATTTGATTATTGTCAATTTTATCATAAAACAAAAAAGTATTATCAGAAACTACTTTACTAAGCTTTGATCCAACGCCAAATACACCCCCTGCAATAGGTTGCTCATAATCAACTTTTACGGTATAAATATCAATATCGTTTTCTGGATCGATGACATTAATTCGCTCACTCAAAAACAAGGTTTCGTCTACGGAAGTAAAATATTTGTTGGGCGACAACCTAGAAGAAAAACTTCTGTAATTTCCATAATCTAAATCAATATTAAAGCTTTTCCCTTTAGCGATATCGTATCGGTAATTTAGATTTAGGGTATAGTTATTCCCTCCTCCCGTTGCAGTATTTCTTGCTACGAGGACAGAATCAATTGAACTGTAGTCTGGCAATGAAGAAATTTTGATAATGTTATCATTGTTTGTTGATCGATCATTTATTGCACCTCCGACAAGGAAACCAACAGTATGCCTTTTACCAATGAAAAAATCTGTTCCAATTCTGTAATTGGTGTTTTTGAAATTAAAATCAGTATTATTTATCTCATCAAGGAAAAAGCTATTTTGATAACTTTCAAAAATCATATCATTAAATCCATTTCGGTCACCATAACCTACATTCCCAAATATATTCATGGCTCTATTTCGATAATTGATGGTTCCAGAAAGATTATATCGGCTTTGTTGACCTTGTGAGAAACTTGCGCTGACAGAACCATTGGTGCCATTGTTCTCATCTCTTTTCAATCTTATATCGATGATCCCTGCATTCCCCTCTGCCTCATATTTTGCACCTGGATTGGTAATGATGTCAATTCTGTCAATTTGTTCTGCCGGTAGATTTTGAAGATAATTTGAAAGTTCTGTTCCTGATAATGGAAGCACCTTGCCATCAATAAATATTCTCACTCCAGTTCTTCCTAAGATACTTATATTGTCATTATTATCGACAGTTACACTCGGTGCTTTTCTCATTAGAGCCAAGGCATCTTCACCGACACTATTGATGGTTCCTTGTACATTAAAAACGGTTCTATCTGGTTTTACCTCTACTAGCGCTCTTGTTGCCGTTACCGTAACTTCGGAAAGGCTTGTACTACTTGCAGAAAATTTTAAAAGCCCAAGGTCCTTAAAATCACTTTCAACAACATCAAAATTTGTTACTTCTAAATCACTTAAGCCTACATAAGAAGCTTTAATGAAATAGCTTCCAGCATTCACATCTACAAAATTGAACAATCCTGCATCATCTGTAGTTTCTACTTTTACTAAACTACTATCCACACTACTATGCAATAAGACATTCGCATAAACCACGGCTTCGCCTTGATCATCTTGTAGTAAGCCTTTGATTTGGGAATTTTGTCCATTTATATTTGAACTAAATAAGAAGACTAATAAGAAGGCATAATTGGCTTGAATAAGTTTTTTCATTGGTGTTTTGTTGGAGCAATCTAATTAATGAACGATAGATTAAGATCAAAAGGCTTGAGGCCATTTTGTTCTACGAAACTAAATAAGGTTTATCTCCAATGTTATCTTTTTCTATCAATACATCTTTTTGATAGATGTAATTAAATAAAAAGAACCATTTCAACTTGAAGTAATATTTAAATGATTCAAACGATATGAAATCTGACAGATAAAATTGCTGAATGCTTCTCTTAGATTAAATTGACACTTCTTGAATCTGGAACTGGTCCGGCTTCAACTACATCTGAAAGTATAACAGAGGTGTAAGAGTTACCAAATTCGCTTAATCTATCGACCATTTGTTCTAGATGCAAACTATCTTTAAGCACAACCTTCATAATAATGCAATTCTTGCCCGTGATGCGGCTACAGGAAACAATCTCTGGAAAGGCCGAAAGGCATTTTAAGAATGATTGATATCTATGATGATTAAATTCCATTGATATATAAGCAGAAAGCATAAATCCAACCTTTTTAAAATTGACAATACTAATGTGTTTCTCAATAATTTCTTCTTGCTCTAACCTCGCCACTCGATCTCCAACTGCAGAAGGAGATAGACCAATTAATCTTCCAAGTTCTGCGTATGAAAGTCGAGCATTGTCTTGAAGTAATGCTAATATTTTCCAATCAAAATCGTCCAATTTCATAATCCACTGATTTTTACACAAATAAAGCCATATTCAATCGAATATAATAATTATTCGCTTGTATCAACTTAGAATTTGCGTAAATACACTATATTTTTGCAATACACTATTAAAAAATAACTCGTATAAATTTTCAAAATTTCAGTAGCTATATGATTGATATAAGACCGAGTTGTGAAAATTGTAACACGCATTTACCTTACAATAGCGAAGAAGCTAGAATTTGTGCATTCGAATGTACTTTTTGCAAAAATTGTGTCGAAAACACTCTTCATAATGTATGTCCAAACTGCGGCGGCGGTTTCGAAAAAAGACCAATATTACCAAAAGCCTATTTGCTTAAATATCCTCCTAAAAGTGAGCCTAAATTCAGGCCAATTGATAAAGAAAAATTCAACCAGTTATTGGATAGATTTAAAGATATTAATCCTTCTGAGCGATGAAAATAAAAATATTAATTCGAATATAATGTATAATCTATTTATCGATGGAGTCGGTTATTTTGCTTTGGTCATCAACCTTTATTCAATGTCCACCAAAGGGGAATACAAGTTAAGACTAATTTCACTCACAGCTAATGCTATCTACATTTATTATGGTTTCTTAATCAAAGCAAGCCCTGTAATAATTGGTTGCACTATTGCAGTTTGCCTGCATGCCTACCATTTGAAAAGATTAAGAGTACAAAATAATTTGACCAATGATTGATTTTAAAATTGCTACAGAAGCAGATGTAAAAATACTTGCTTTACTAGGTAGAATCACATACCTCGAATCCCACAGTCATTTCATAAAAGACAAAAATGACTTGCATAAATTTACAAATGATTCTTTTTCTATTAATAAAACCAAACAAGAATTATTAAATCCAAGCAATCTCTATTACATTATTTATGTGAATGAGTTACCAGTTGGTTTTGTAAAATTGGCGCTCAACGAAAAATTTAAAGAGACGGACTCTCCAAAAAGTTGCCGTCTTGAAAAGATATATATATTGAGTGAATTCATTCCTTTAAAAATCGGAAAACAACTATTGGAGTTTGCAGAAGCGAAGGCAAAAGAATTGAAATTTGACACCTTTTGGCTTACCGTATATATTAAAAACTACAGAGCCATTCGATTTTACGAGAAAAACAATTTCAAACCATCAGGCAAGATGGATTATTTAGTAAATAGCACAAAATATAAGAATATTGTTTTTTCAAAAAAGATTTAAATAGACATGAAGTTTAAAGTGAATTGATCAAGCTCTTCAGATCCTCCATCTGTTAAATAAAGGCTATTAATTATTGAAATATGAACTACTTACCAAGTTCACCCATTGATTTTTTTATCATCTTGTATGCCCAATCATAATGACTGCTCGTATTAGAAATAAGGTATGCCCCAATAGAAGTGGAACCTGTCCAAGGGTAAAGTTTCTTAGTGAACAATTCGTCATTGCTAAGACTAGTGATGACTTCAATTACTTGCGTAAATGACTCTTGCAATAATTTCCGAGCTTCAATAATAATCACTTTTGGGGCTTCTTCCTGGATTTGTTTATTTAACAAAGTTTATTCCTTCCATTTATAATCTTCTGTTGGCATTTTAGGAACCCCACCATTCATTCATAGAACATACCACTTTAAATACACCAAATGCCATTTATGTAAATGAAATATTACATCTCTAATATTTCGATTAAGCATATCCTTTTGAAAAGCTGTCTACCATTTATCGGAAGATAAAGAATTGATCAAGGCATTGAGTTTAGCAAAATTATCATTGGCTGTTTTAACTATCTCCTGTTTTGACTTGGGCTTCGGGATATTAAACCAAAATAGAAAGAAATACTATGATAAGATGGATATGTAATCACTATATTTAAATCATCACAAATTTTAAATTCATGATCAAATATCTCATCCTCATAACATGCTTCTTTTTATCCTTCTGCAATAATTCTAAAGATCAATTAATGAATCCCGGAGTAACAGAGGATAATTATGAAATAACCACATTCTTTTTCGTCAGGCATGCCGAAAAACAGAAAGATGTCCAAAATCCATCATTAAACAATGAAGGAAAACTAAGAGCTCAAGAACTTTCTAATATGTTGGAGCATGTAAAATTGGATGCTATCTACTCCACCGACTACAAACGAACAATAGAGACAGCTGAGCCTATTTCAAAAAACCAAAATATAAAAGTCAATCTATACAACCCAAGCACCCTTAATCTGGCCTTTGAAGAAATTAAACATAAGTATAGAGGACAAAATATATTGGTTGTGGGGCATTCAAATACAACACCCGACTTTATCAATCTGATCATTGGATCCCAGAAAGTCAATGCAATTATTGAATCAGAATACAACAATCTCTATATTTTGAAATTGCATCAAAATGGCACCACTGATTTAATGCGTTTACTATTTTAATCCAAATTATATTGTAAGGTCGATTTAGACATATATAAATTATTATTATCTTTAATATGAACAATTTGTAAATTCCACTTGAACAACTCCTAGATTGCCAAAATGAATAGCAAGAACATTTTTCTATTACTTTTATTTCATTCTTTAATAATACCATTTTCTATTGTAAATGCTCAAACACTTCGCATTAATGAAGTATTAGCATCCAACACTATTTTTCTTGACGAAGACCAGCAAAGTAGTGATTGGATCGAATTATATAATCCAACAAATCAGGAGATTAACTTAGAAGGATACTTTATTTCGGACCGGTTTTCGAAGCCAACAAAATGGAAATTTCCAAAAACCACAATTAATCCAGATGATTACTTAGTTGTTTGGGCATCTAAAAAAGATAGAAACCTCCATATTATCTTTCGAGCTCTATCCAATCATGGTGATGAATTTAGGTACAAGATCCCTACCCAAGAGCTTGATCCAGAATGGAATCAGTTAAACTTTGATGATAGCAATTGGGAAATCGGAGAGTCAGGTTTTGGATATGGGGACGATGATGACAATACCATCATTCCTGAGAATACAGGCTCGATTTATTTGAGAAGAAGTTTTAATATAGAGAACATTGATCAATTAACAGCTATTTTTCTTCATATGGATTATGATGATGCATTTGTAGCGTATATCAATGGTGTAGAAATTGCGCGAGCCAACATTGAAGGAACTCCGCCTGCTTTTGACCAATTTAGCATTGAAGATCATGAGGCATTACTTTATAACAATGGGTTTCCAGAGGGTTATTTTTTAAATAATTTATCTGACTTTATTGTGGAAGGACAAAATGTTTTGGCAATCCAAGGACATAATTCTTCCGAAAGTTCATCTGATTTTAGCATAATCCCTTTCTTAACTGGAAGCTTTAATTCTGAGAACAACAATGGCACTGAATCAGAACCAATTTTAAATTTTAAAGACAACCACCTCCATACAAATTTTAAACTATCTTCAGATGGAGAATCATTATATCTTTTTAATCAAGACACCATACTTGTCGATAGTATGCAAATCCCTCCTCTCAATACAGATATTTCCTTTGGAGTAAATCAAACAACCAACGAACTTAATTACTTCCAAACTCCTACACCCAATTTTGCTAATAGCTCAACTTCATACTCAGGCCAATCCAATGCACAAATTCAATTTTCTCATTCAAGTGGAGTATACGACTCAATATTGTTGAGTCTTACAGTTGATGGAAACAAAACAATTAAATACACCTTAGATGCAAGTATTCCGACTGATACTTCTGAGACTTTTTCTGGCCCCATTTCTATAAATACTAATACAATTGTAAGGGCCCGTGTTTTCGAAGAGAATTTAATTCCTTCATTGGTTCAAACGAAATCATATTTAATCAATACAAGTCATCAAATTCCTATTATCTCCTTAGTAACTGAAAACCATAATTTATATGATTATGAGGAAGGCATTTACAGTTATGGGCCTGAAGATTATCAGGAGTTTTTCCCTTTTATGGGAGCTAATTTTTGGGAGGATTGGGAAAAACCTATTTACCTTTCATACCACGAAAATCAAACACTTAGCTTTGAAATGGATGCTGGAGTTAAAATTTATGGTGGTTGGAGTCGAGCATTTGATCAAAAGTCATTTGCCATATATGCAAGAAAAAAATATGGTCACGGAGAAATCGCTTATCCTCTATTTCCAAATAGGCCATACAATGAATACCAAAATTTGGTTCTTAGGAATTCAGGAAGTGATTGGTTAAACTCGAATATTAGGGATGGAGTGTTGACAACTTTAATGGAAGGCAGTGGAATAGAATTGATGGCATATCGCCCAGTTGCCTCCTATCTAAATGGAGAATATTGGGGTATTTATAATATGCGTGAGAAGATCAATGAACATATGCTTGCTGCCAAATTTAACATTGAGCCCGACAGTATAAAAATTCTAGAATACGATGGAGAAGGAGAAGAAGAGTATAGAGCTTTCATTAGTTATGTCAATTTGAATGATTTAGCAGAAGAAGACCATTATACCTATGTTGCTTCACAGATGGACATCGACAATTATATCAAGTATCAATTGGTAGAAATTTTTATTAATAATACCGATTGGCCAGGAAATAATGTAAAGTTTTGGAAAAGTCCAACTACAAAATGGAGGTGGTTATTATTTGATACAGATTTTGGCTTCGGAATATGGAATCCACAAGATTTTTATTTTAATACACTTGAATTTGCTTTGGAACCAAGCGCTGAAGGATGGCCTAACCCACCTTGGTCCACCCTTTTATTTAGAAAACTTATAGAGAATATTAACTTTAGAAATAAGTTTGTGAATCAATATGCAGACGAATTAAATACCAGATTTCTTCCAAGCAATATCCATAATCACATAGACAGCATATCAAATTTATCTCTTGCTGAGATTCCACAACATTATGACAGATGGGGAGGAGATCAAAATGTCTACGAGACTGCAATTGAAAATATGAAAAACTTTGCGAGCCAAAGACCAGACCAATGCAAAAATCATATTTTAACATCACTATCGTTGCCGGCCTTCCATCAAATTACAACACAAATAGACGATACAGAAAAAGGGTTTATACAATTAAACAGTTTGACCTTGACAGAAGAAGAATGGCAAGGAGACTATTTTCAAGAGGTGCCAATCAACATAGCGGCCATTGCCAAAGATGGATATATATTTTCACATTGGTCTGGAGGGATCAACTCAACAGACAGCCTACTTACCATCAATATGCTTGACAGTTTGACGCTTAAGGCAAATTTTAAAATCAGTTCTAGCACAAATGAAACCACAGTAAGTCCAGAAGCTAAGATCTTCCCTAACCCCTCCTCATCTGAATTAAACCTTCAACTCAAACAATTTATAGGAAAAGAAACTCAAATACTGCTATATTCCTTAGACGGAAAAATGATAAAAGAATTATACAATGAAAGAATTAAAAATAACAACCAAACCATTTCTTTCAACTTAAACAATCTGGCTGAAGGAAGTTATGTCATCCATATCATTACTAATAAAAACCAAAGAATCACTTTGGATTGGATTAAGCTGGACTCAAAATAACAGTAATAAAAAAGACCAAGGTTTTCGATCAACCAATTCAAGATCTTTACTTTTTTAAATCCTCTAAAAAAGACTGAAGATTCTCAATATTGTAATGTACTTCTTCATCCACCGTTATCACTGGCGTCATAAAACTACCTCCCTTAAAGCCACTTGCAAATAATACCTCAGACATTTCTTGGTCAGCTTTTTTGTTGATTGAAATATTTAAATCTTCAAAAGCTATGTTATTTTTCCTAAGATATTCCACAACATATTCGCATCTTCCACACCCATTCTTTGAATAAACAACTATACCTTTTTTACCATTAAGTGGATTATTAACTTCGATAGATGGGCGACTTGTTGTCTTGCTTGCTAATCCTTCTCCGTCCATTGCGACACAATCTTTATGAGCCATTTTAGTTGTTGCCACATAGGACATACTTGCACTATAAGAGCAATCTCTATTTGGTTTTGCCGTGAGAGTTACTAATTTCAATTTACTATTTGGCCCCAAGACTTTCGTAAAAACTTCTTCTTTTTTCAACCCAAATCCGACACTATTTATCGTTAAAATCATTTCAATTGATTGGTCAGAAAAGTGATTTACTCCTTGGAGAATAATTTCATTGTCTGTTCTTAGCTCAATCAATTCGACTTCCTGTTGCGAGGTCAATAATAAAGGAATGAAAAGTAAGATATAACTTAAATATTTTGACATGTTTATTTTAATTACAATAATGATACAATCTAAATAACCTGCAAACACTGCTTATGTTTTTAATAATCATGAGTTTATAAGATTAACAAAGTCAGATAAGTTTAATCACCGAATCAATTCAATGATATAATCCAATACTATACACCTCTGATAGGCCCATGACCTGATATAAGGCATTCAACATCCTGGCCATAAGCTTGCTTCACTTTCTGCACAATTTTAGACCATTCTGCAACATTTGCATCAAATAAGGAGAAGATAACAGGAGGCTTAAAAATTGCTACCATATTTGACAAAAGTGCATTTATTAATTTCGCACACAACATCTTGGCATCATATGACTATTTGTTTCTTGAAAGTAAGGGTAAGCATTTCCACTTCCTTCCATCTCAAAATAAAACTTATCACGTTTGTTATCATAATTTCCAATTTCATTCATGGTGTCACAATCGTACATACGACCATTGATAATTGTGTATCTAACGGTTTCAGAATTTCGAATATCCTCCAAAGGATTCTTATCCATAATAATGAAGTCAGCCAATTTTCCTTCTTTCAAGGAACCAATCTGATGGTCTAGTCCTAAATATTGAGCTCCATTAATTGTTGCACATTTGAGAGCTTCATGATTACTCATTCCACCCTGTTGTATCATCCAAAGTTCCCAATGTGCTCCAAGACCTTGTAATTGGCCATGAGCACCTAAATTGATCTTCACACCCTTGTCTGCTAATTTCTTCAAAGACTTTGAGGTAAGTATATGTCCATTTTCGTATTCTTCTTCTGGAATCATAACCCTGTGTCTAGCCCTACTATCAATAACACTTCTTGGCGTGAACTGGAGCAATCTTTGCTTTTCATAGACATTGGTATATTGATACCAATAATATTCTCCAGACATGGAACCGTAATTTACAACCAAAGTTGGTGTATTATGAGCTTTAGTCTTCGACCAAAATTCAGTGATATCTTTGTATAATGGAACAACTGGAATATTATGTTCTACACCGGTGTGGCCATCCATGACCATGCTCATATTATGAAAGAAAAAAGACCCTCCTTCAGGAGTTACCAGGATATTTTCTTCTCGTGCTGCTTGTATTATTTGTTGTCTTTGATCTCTTCTTGGCTGATTGTAAGATTTGACAGAAAAAGCACCATATGCTTTTGTTCTTCGTATGGCTGATCTTGCATCTTCCAAACTGTTTACTTTTGCTTTAAAATCACCATCTGCGCCATACAAAATAGTTCCTGTGCTAAATAACCGAGGCCCAACCATCTCCCCTGCTTTTATCAGCTCACTTTGTGCAAATACCATTTCAGTATTGGCTGATGGGTCATGGGAGGTAGTAACGCCATAGGCAAGATTCGCATAATACTCCCATTGTTTTTTAGGACTTAAACCATACCTAAAGTTGCCACTATGGGCATGCGCGTCTATAATTCCAGGCATTATTGTCTTTCCTTGGCAATCAATAACAGTTGCCTTGCCAACATCAAGTTTACTATCACCAATCGCTTTAATGATATTACCGTCAACAATGATGGTTCCATCTGTTATAACATTATCCCCTTCCATGGTAATAATTCTTGCATTTGTAAATGCCAATTGCCCTTGAGGCTTATCCATTTCTAGGGTTAATTTGATATTTATACCAACTGAATCCAGTGGAGGTAGCTCAGTCTTATTGTTTCCTTGTAGAAACTCAAATCTATCAGATAACTCATCTGTAAAGTATTCATTGGCCAACATCCAATGTAATTTTTTACTATCCTTAGACCAATGAATATTGATTCCAGCATCTCTGGCTACCTGTGCTACTGGAACGGCTTTGGTAGTACTGGTCAACCCGATTTTTTGACCTGTCGTAGGAAATGGTGCAACATAAACCTTAAATAATTCAGACCATGCTACCCACTTATTATCAGGACTAATAACGTATCGTTGAGAATATTTGCCATCAAAATGCTCTTTCATATCCTTCCCATTCAAATCAACACTTTTGAAGCTTTTGGTTAGGCTTCCAAATATATACCCTCCTGTCTGAAAGAATATTCGATTTCCATCGGCGCTAAAAACTGGATATTCTCCATTGGGCGTTACAAATTCATGTATTTCTGAATGCAAATCAACTTTATAAATACCAGATTTCTTACCATATAAATATCCTTGATGGCTATTTCCTCCCTCTTTTCTATAAATTAAAGATTTCATATCTGGCGAAAATTGTGGGGTTCTATAAATACCTTTCTTAGTGGTTATCGTTTTACTTACTTCAGATTGGAGATTTAGAATTTTGATTTCACCCATCTTTTCATCATCCCAAGTCACATAAGCCAACTTCTTGCCATCGGGTGAAAAACATGGCTCAAATTCAAACTCATCAGAAGAAGTCAATCTTTTTGCCTTACCCTTCTTCAAATCCTTTTTCCATAAATATCCAACTGCATTAAAAACAATATATTCACCATCAGGTGAGCTGACCGCATTTCGAATTACCCTAGCATCAAAAGTCTCAATAAAAGCATCATTTTTAAATTGTATGGTTTCAGCAGCTTGTGATTGTACATTAACTTCAAATGGAATTTCATTCTTGCTTCCCGATTCAACATTTACTTTCCATATTTTTCCTAAACCATAGATAATAATATGCTTATCATCAGGCATCCAATCAAATCCTGGATATAAACCAAAAATGGCCCATGCCTCTTGCTGATCTTTACTCAAATGATCAAATATTGGATATTCTTCTCCCGTTTCAAGGTCGTGTGTAAAAAGTACAGTCTTTGTTCTAACCCTCCTAATAAAGGCAATTTTCTTACCATCGTTTGACATCTGAGGCCTTACAGCTCCACCAGGTCCTGTAATTACATTTGAAATTTCCGCGGTTTCACGATCATACGACTTGATAACATATATTTGGCTATTTGGATCTTTGTTATATTGAAAGTACCCTCCTGGATATACATCCTCAGAATAATATATCATCTTTCCGTCAGGAGAAATTACAGGTTCGTTTAAATCTTGTTGATCGTTTTTCCTTTTGGTTAATTGAATTCCACTGCCACCTGAGCTGTGGTACATCCATAATTCTCCTGCTCCTAAAGATCTTCCAGAAGTAAAGTGCTTACGCGCAATAATATATTGGCCATCGGGTGTCCAGCAGGCATTGTTTAACAATCTAAAGTCTTCTTTCGTAACTTGATATGCATCCTCCCCAGCATTTCCCATAACCCAAACATTATCACCTCCTCCTGCATCTGAAGTAAATAAGATTTTTGAGCCATCAGGACTAAACCTAGGTTGGACCTCCCATGCTACTCCTGTTCTAAGAGGCTTAGCTTGTCCACCACTAATAGGCATAGTATAAATATCTCCCAACATATCAAAAACTATGGTTTTTCCATCAGGACTTACATCAAGATTCATCCAAGTACCTTCATCGGTAGTAAACTCAATCTTATTCCAATTAAATTCTCCGGGTGGATTATTAACATCCCATGATATTTCATTTTGACCAAATATAGACCAAGACAACAACAAAAGTAAAGTAAGCAAGTTTACAATCTTCATAATATATTATTTACAAAACTGTAAATTAGCTACTTTCTTCCAAGAGACCAAAATCGAGTGCAAGGCAATCATTACACATTATTAATATTTCTAATATGTTACAATAAATAGAGCCTTAACATAGTTTGATAATAACTTTATTGATAGCTTAGACCCAATGTATTTCAACTCATTTGATTTTGCCATTTTTCTACCCATCGTATTTGCGATTTATTGGATGGTTCAAAATCGAGGAATTCGTTGGCAAAATTCTGTATTATTTGGCTCAAGCCTTATATTTTATGCCTTTTGGGATTGGCGTTTTCTTTCTTTAATTTTAATCAGCATCATTTGGGATTACTTTTTAGCCCAAGCTATCCATCGCGAAAAAATTAAGATAAGGAGAAAAGTATTTTTATGGCTAAGTATTTTGGTCAATATTGGTATGTTGGGGTTTTTTAAGTATTCAAACTTCTTTATAGAAAACTTTATAACAGCATTTCAATTTTTAGGATGCGAGTTTAATTTCGATAGTTTAAGTTTAGTCCTTCCTGTAGGCATTAGTTTTTACACTTTCCAAACATTAAGTTATACCATTGATGTTTACAGAAATAAAATTGCACCTACAAAAAACATTTTAGCATTTGCAAGTTATGTTTGTTTCTTCCCTCAGTTGGTGGCAGGTCCTATAGAAAGAGCTACCAATTTACTTCCTCAATTCTTAAAGATTCAAAAATTCAATTACAATAAGGCCGTCGATGGTCTCCGTCAAATCTTATGGGGTTTGTTTAAGAAAGTTGTTATTGCTGACAACCTTGCTGAATATGTAAATATTGTCTTCGCACAAAGCGACCAGCTTTCAGGTTTTATATTGTGTTTGGGAGTGTTCTTTTTTGCTATTCAAATTTATTGTGATTTTTCAGGATATTCAGATATCGCCATTGGCACTGCTAGGCTCTTTGGATTTAATCTCAAGCAAAATTTCGCATTTCCATATTTCTCCAGAAATATAGGAGAATTTTGGAGACGTTGGCATATATCTCTATCTACTTGGTTCAGGGATTATCTTTATATACCATTGGGTGGAAGTAAAAAGAATACCATTAGAAATGTTTTCATTATTTTTATTGTTAGTGGCTTTTGGCATGGAGCCAATTGGACATTTATCTTTTGGGGCCTAATTAATGCTGTTTTTTTTATTCCACTTTTGATAAGTCGGAAGAATCGAAGATTTCTGGATACTGTTGCTCAAGGCAAATTAGTTCCTAGCTTCAAAGAAATCATATCCATGTTGTCGACTTTTAGCATCGTATGTATTGGTTGGGTATTTTTCCGAGCTGAAGATTTAACCCATGCAATAACAATTATTCAAAATATTTTAGTCTTTAATTTCTTTCATTCAGGCATAGTCCCTCCAAATGTTAATATTTTTACTTACGCTTTAAGCTTGACTTTTTTATTTCTATTCATGAGTGTCGAATGGATACAAAGAGAGAAAAAACATGCTTTGGAATTGAGAAATGGAAACATTAGCAATTGGTTGATCTATCTTTTCCTATCGATTTCTATATTCCTTTTTGGAGGAGGGGAATATGATTTTATTTATTTTCAATTTTAGATGAAGAAGTTTTTTGTAAAATTAATTTTGTTTTCTGTTTGCTTTATTTTATCAAATATTGTGTACTTGGAGTTATTAAAAAACTTTGATTGGAGTTTCTCAAAATTGATCGAAATAGATGCCTTCAAAGAAAAGGATTACGACTATTTAATATTAGGAAATAGTCTTGCGTTGGATGGCTTTGATATGAAGATTCTCAGAGATAAAAACATTCATTCATTTAATCTAGCCATTGCAGGGGCAAGCATAAAAAGCAATTACCTTCAATTAGAAAATTATTTAAAAAACAACAAAGCACCAAAGCACATTATCCAAGGATTATCATCGCATAGAAATACAAATTTCGACAATGAGGTGGTTCATCCTATTGTTGATTACCTATATGGAAAGTCCAAACTTAATTATAAGCAGATTCCAATGATTAAATTCAAATGGCTCGCTGCCGAACTATTAAAAAAGCTGGTTTCAAAAGATCATCGAAGTGCTGAAATTTTTAATGGACAATTCCGAACGAAGAAGACCATTCCAGACCAAAGTAACCATCGTTTCAAAATGGAAACAATAATCAAAACAGAAAAATACAGTAATTCCAAATACCTTGGAAAGATTGATTCCATTTGCCTAGAGCATCATATAAATCTCATCAACATTGAAATGCCAGGTCGGAAAGACACACAAAATGATGCACCGATTGGACCCTACCAATACACCAATCGATTTGGAATTAAAAGATCGGTTTATAACCTAAACTCGAAAGAATTCTGCCAAATATTTGATAGCAACACAGATTGGCTTGGCGATTCACATTTAAATCTAAGTGGAAGTCAAAAATTTACAAATACCTTATTTGTCATCAACATTGCATTTAACCACTATTAGAAAGTAATTAATTATTAAACATAATCAAATTATAAATACCTTTAATATGTTGTAGGGGTTACACTATTTTATTCTGTCCTAAGTATATAGGTTAAATCTTCATTTTACTTAATATTACGCTTATGAAAGCTATTCAAAAAGTTGTTAGATCAATAGAGGACATAAACAACTTTAAACTAGATTTTGAGCCTCAATTAATGCTGATCTTTGCCTCTCCATCTTATCCTAATATCCAAGAATCACTTTCTATTTTGAAAGAATGCTATCCAAACACAAGTATTACTGGGTGTTCTACCTCAGGAGAAATTCAAGATATAAACGTTATTGATGATTCATTGGTTGTTAATGCAATTAAATTTGACAACACAGGTCATAAAATCGTATCTAAGAATATTGACTTCTTTGAGGATAGCTATCAATTGGGCAAAACTATCTTTGACGAATTATATTCAAATGACTTACAACATATTTTAATTTTTAGTGATGGATTATTAATCAATGGAGCACAGCTAGTAAAAGGCTTAGCATTAAATCTTCCAACTTCGGTTTCCATAACTGGAGGTCTTGCAGGAGATGGTGAAAAATTTGAGTCTACTTTTGTTATCAACAATAACATTACTTCAAGTGGGGATGTCATTGGAATTGGTCTTTATGGAAATTCACTTCAAGTTGGTTTTAGTTCCAAAGGAGGATGGGATAGCTTTGGTTTAGAAAGGAGGGTAACAAAATCAGAAGGGAATGTACTATTCGAATTAGATAATGAACCAGCACTTAGCCTTTATAAATCATTTCTCGGATCAAAAGCAAATGAACTACCCAGCTCTGGTCTATTATTCCCTCTGAGCCTAAGAACCTCATCTGAGCAAAAACCAGTTGTCAGAACAATTCTAGCAATTAATGAAAACACCAACAGCTTAACATTTGCAGGAGACATTCCTGAAGGATCTTATGTACGGCTTATGAAAGCAAATGTTGATAGATTAATTAGTGGAGCAGAAGACTCAGCAAGCAACACAAAACTAACGGGAATATCTGAACCTGAATTTGCATTATTGATAAGTTGTGTAGGAAGAAGAATGGTACTCAAGCAGATGGTCGAAGAAGAATTGGAAGCCGTTAGAGATGTATTAGGGGAAAAACCCATTATCTCAGGATTTTATAGCTATGGAGAGCTTGCTCCATTCGAAAAATTCACTCCCTGCGAATTACATAATCAAACCATGACTATAACAACTTTCTCTGAAAGTAGCCAAGCAATTTAGATGGAGCAAATCGAATTACATAGACTACTTCGCAGACAACTAAAAAAATCAAACCTTAGCGAAGACCAATTAGAAAAATTGCAACCCTTTCTAATAAGTGTTAATAATGCCTACAAATCATTTGATAACGACATTAGACACATAGAAAATGTATTAGAGGTAAATTCGAGCGAATTATATAAAGCAAATCAAAAATTAAAAACTGAAAATCACTTAAAAACAGAAGAAGCACAAAAAGCTAAAATATCTCTCCAAAAAGTTATTGACAATGTGTCTGATATTATAATAGAAATGGATGCTAATGGGAATTTTACTTACTTAAACAGTGCATGGGAAAAATTTGCAGGAGAATCCCCTGAAGTAAGTTTGGGCAAAAATTTTATGGAATTCTCTAAAGAAATTCAATATTTTGATCCATCCTTAAACAAGAAAATCCAAGAAAAAAAATTCTCAAAATTCAAAACTGTATTTAGCCGATTTGACAAACATGGAAACCTAAAGTGGTGGGAATTATCTACCAAAATGATTAAAAATGAAAAAAGTCAAATTGAAGGTGCCATTGCTTCTCTAGTTGATATTACTTCACTAAAAGAAACAGAAAACAAACTAATTAATGCAAATAAATCGAAAGATCGCTTTCTTTCCACCATGTCTCACGAGATTAGAACTCCACTTAATGCGGTAATAGCCATTAGTAATTTATTATTAATGGAAGACCCTAAGCCAGAACAACTTAATAATTTAAAAAATTTAAAATATTCATCTAAACATTTATTGCATCTGATCAATGACATTTTGGATTACAATAAATTGATATCTGGTAAATTACAACTTGACAAAACTCCTTTTAATCTTAGAAAAGAATTAAATAATGTTGTAAAATCACTTTCCTACCAAGCACTGGAAAAAGGTTTGCAATTAAACTTAGAATTTGATGATAAATTGCCAAATCACGTTTTGGGAGATAGCCATAGACTTTCACAAGTTATCACCAACCTAGTTAATAATGCGATAAAATTTACCAACAAAGGCTCTGTTGATGTTGTCGTAACGTGTTTAAATAAAGAAAATTCTAATGCCACTATAAATTTCTGCGTATCTGACACTGGAATTGGCATTCACAAAGAAAAATTAAAAGTTATTTTTGATCGATTCACTCAAGCAGAAACGAACACAACGAAAATATATGGCGGAACTGGGCTTGGCTTGGCCATTTGTAAAAAGATAATAAATCTTCATGGAAGTAAAATCTTTGTTAGAAGCGAAATTGATAAAGGATCTTGTTTTCATTTTGAGTTAAATTATCAACTTGCACTAAAAGAAAAAGAAAACATTCATAAGATTGAGAAACCAATATTAAACCTAGAAGGGAAGAATATTTTGGTTGTGGATGATAATGAAATTAACTTAGTGGTAGTAAAGCAGTTTCTAAAAAAATGGAAACTTCAATATGACGAAGCAAGAAACGGACAAGAGGCAATCGAAAAAATAAAAGAAAACAAGTACGACTTAGTACTTCTCGATTTGCAAATGCCGATTATGGATGGCTATACTACATCGATGGAGCTTCGAAAACAGACAAATCCTTATTTCAAAAATTTACCGATCATTGCACTATCTGCATCTGTGTCAGCCAATATTATTGACAAAGTTACTTCAGCAGGCATGAATGACTATCTCTGCAAACCGTTTGATCCAGAAAATTTATATGAAAAGATAAAAGAACATTGTCTTGTTTGAGTTGATTACATTTCAATCTAATCATGCTCTAAGTTCCTATAGTTAAGCTTTTACTGATTCCAATTCCAATCGCAAGGGAGACTCTTTTGTACGCAAGCTTATAAAGAAAATGAGTACTTAAGAATGTTAATAATTACCTTACAGTAATCAATATTAACTATTTGCCATTTTCTTTACTCAATACTGAGATACAAGATTCTCTGATGTTCCAAATTTCTTCAAAAGATTTTTTAGGTGCATATTCTGATTGCAACCACTCTTTTATATAATTTTTGTGAAATTCAACTTTGTATGTTATTGTTTGATAAGGTTTAATAATTTCTTCCAACAGAATTAGCTCTTGAATTTGGCCATAATTAGACGAAGAAGTTGTTACATCTACTTTTTCATCTTCAATCCTTAAAATGCAATGTGCTTCTGGAATATATTCTAAGTT
Source organism: Saprospiraceae bacterium (assembly GCA_020630955.1). GTDB lineage: Bacteria > Bacteroidota > Bacteroidia > Chitinophagales > Saprospiraceae > JAHDBF01. Next base: position 2,313 of record JAHDIE010000003.1, on the reverse strand, counting down.
ATTGTTAACCAAAACCTCACTTATCCCGGGCGTGTTCATTGCGTTCATCTTATATATGCAAAGCACAAGATCTACGTTTGGGATTAGATTTTCATCAGCGAGTAACTTAAGCAAAGCATGTTTAGAGCTGCAAGTTCCTTTTTGCTCTTTTATGACTAAACCAAAATCATCTCTTTTCGAGTTACGACCATAGGGTAAATCCCTAATGTATTTCATGGTCTCACTCCAGGTAAATTTGATTGGTAGTAATTGGGTTAATTCGCCTTTTGAATCCAGGTATTGATCTTTCCATGCCATCTGCAAAAATATCTTGTAGCTTTAAATAAATTGAACAGGTAAAAATCCTATCTTAAACAAGATAAAGAAGATCCATACAATATCTATATTTGCCAACTTGAAAGAAATATTATTAATCACGCCACCATTTACACAAGTAAATACACCCTATCCCGGGACAGCCTATTTAAAGGGATTCCTCAATACCAAAAATATTAGTTCATTTCAAATGGACTTAGGTATTGAAGTAATCCTAAGTATTTTTTCGACCGAAGGATTAATTAGATTATTCGAAAAAGCTGAAAGATCTGATGATTGGAGTGAAAATGCAGTTCGGATATTCCAACTACAGGAAGCTTATATTCAAAATATCGATGAAATTATTAAGTTCCTTCAAGGAAAAAATGATCTTTTAGCTAGAAAAATTTGTTCAGAGAATTTTCTTCCAGAAGCAGCTAGATTTCAGCAATCAGAAGATATGAACTGGGCCTTTGGAAGCATGGGCATTGTAGATAAAGCAAAATATCTTTCAACATTATTTATTGAAGACCTTGGGGACTTTATCAAAGAATGTGTGGATCCTAATTTTGGATTTAGTCGTTATGCGGAGAGATTGGGAATGAGTGCCAATTCCTTCGATGAATTACACATTGAACTACAAAGCAGCAATTACATTGATACTATTTCCATAAATATTCTTCAACAAAGAATCACAGAGTATCAGCCAAAATTAATTTGCTTTTCTGTTCCTTTTCCTGGTAATCTCTATTCAGCATTTAAATGCGCTCAATATATAAAAACCAATCACCCGAACATTAAGATAGCAATGGGTGGTGGATTTCCAAATACAGAGCTTCGATCCATGAAGGACGAAAGAGTATTTGAATATTTTGACTTTGTTTCCTTAGATGATGGAGAGTTACCAATTGAATTAATATACTCAAATGTAATTGACACTAGCTCCAAAAATCCAAATTTAAATTTATTGAAGAGAACTTTTGTTCTTGATAATGGAGAAGTATTCTACAATAATTTATCATTAAGATCCGACTACAAACAAGCAGACCTTGGCACACCAGATTATTCAGATTTATTATTAGACTCATACATTTCAGTAATAGAAGTTGCAAATCCGATGCACAGCTTGTGGAGTGATGGGACTTGGCTCAAACTAACCATGGCGCATGGATGCTATTGGGGTAAATGTACCTTTTGCGATATTTCATTAGACTATATCAAAAACTACGAACCACTTACTGCTAGTCTATTGGTTGATAGGATGGAAGAAATGATCAGACAGACGGGCAAAAATGGATTTCATTTTGTTGATGAGGCAGCTCCACCTGCATTAATGAAATCATTGGCTTTAGAAATCATCAAAAGAAATTTAAAAGTAAGTTGGTGGACCAATATTCGATTTGAAAAAAGCTTCAACTGGGATCTGTGCAGATTATTACAAGCTTCAGGCTGTATTGCTGTTTCAGGTGGTTTGGAAGTTGCTTCAAATCGACTCCTAAAATTAATTGATAAAGGCGTTACTGTCGAACAAGTAGCACAAGTTTGTAGAAACTTTACGGAAAATGGTATCATGGTACATGCTTATTTGATGTATGCATTTCCAACACAAACGATACAGGAGACCATCGATAGTATTGAAATGGTTAGACAGATGTTTGAGCAAGGGATTTTATGGTCTGGATTCTGGCATCAGTTTGCTATGACTGCCCACAGTCCAGTTGGCTCACAACCTGAAAAATTCAATGTCACCCCTGTTCAAAAAGAAATAAAGTTTGCACATAATGACATTGATTTTATAGACTCCACTGGCATCGATCATAATCAATTTAGCTATGGATTAAAAAAATCTCTATACAATTACATGCATGGTATAGGTTTCGAATTTCCATTGCAAGAATGGTTTGAACAAGAAATGCCTGAAACACAGATACCTCAAGATTTTATCGAGAAAGCCCTGCTTTCTGATGAAGAACCAAAAGTGAAACCTTCCTCAAAATTAATCTGGATTGGATCCAAACC
>JAHDIE010000023.1:27199-54050 GCA_020630955.1 Saprospiraceae bacterium | reverse complement strand
TTTGTTTTTGAAAAATCAATTACGAATTGAAATTCTATCCCACCCCTCGTTACTTTTACAGACTTAAAGTTCAGGGGTGGTTTTTTTAATCTAAAAAAGAAAATATCGTTGTGAGCACGAATTGAAACAGAACACTTTATAAGAGATGGAGACTTCGAACAATCATACAATAGATAACAAAATACGACAGGCCATTATACACCTTATTAATAAGACCTTACAATATAGCTATCAAGTTAAGATTGACAAGAATAATAATTTAAAGCCTTGACATTTAGCTCCTGAATAATTTAGTTTTGCTTAATCAACTTTTGGACCACCCTTCCTTCATAAATAACAAAATACAAACCTTCTTGAAGATGAGCAAGATCTAAATTTTCCGTCAAGGAATAAAAACCTAAATGACCCCCATTTGCATTGACCAATTCAACGGTTTTACTGGTTGATACACTTCCGTGAATATTTACTTTATCCTTAAAAGGGTTCGGATAAAAAACCAATTGGTTTATTTCTTTTTGCTTAGTAGAACTTATCCCATCTTGATAACAATCCAAATTTGAAACCACCACTTTAATTGAATCCAACAATGGATAAAAACTATCCCCTGGACATGCTGTCGTGGAACAAGCATTCTCGGATCCACTACTATCTCGATGTCCAGCAATGTTTGATAAAATAAAATCGCCAGTTTCATGATATGATTCACCAAGTACATCTATTAGATGATCCTTTGTTTCATAAGCAATCAAATTACCTAAGCTTGTCATACATAATTCAGTTGGAGTGGTCAATGAAAAATCACCCAACAAACATATACCTACTGTATTTTCATTGATACAGCTAAAATGTGCCCCTTGATATCCATCTGGTCGCCCTTCATAAACCACACCATTTGGATCTATCAACCAATTGTATCCAATATCATCCCACCCATTCGTGTTGACATGTAAATCCCATATATATTCAACAACAGATGAATAATCACTATTTACTTGATTACTACCAGCTGAATGATGAATAATGATATGCGTAGGAATAGTCAACTGGGGGGTGGGATCAATATCACAAGCAGGACACCAACATGTTCTTTCGCAAACTTCCGGAATTTCACAAGAAATCGATTTTTGTAAATCTGTTATTCTTGATTTTTGATTTTGACCAAGGAAAAACCTTACATGAAGCTGTCCATTTATGGGAGTCATGATTTTTAACTGAACACTTGAAAACTCATCTAAAATAAAGTCTCCTTCATAGGCCTTTCTATTTTCTGCAACCATTTCATGCTGGGACTTAAATTTTTTCCAAGTTGACCAAACTCCTTTCTGCATTATCCGATACTCAATTTGAATCTCATTATCGTCAAAATGATAACAAGAAATGCCTACAAAAGATAGTTCTTCAAAAGATGAACTAAATTTTATTACTTCACTATAAAAGCCAGTATTATATTTCTCAAAATTAGGGACAACTTCTAAAGTTTGTGATTGGGCAAAGCCAATTGTATTTCCGAATAAACAAAATAAAACTACCCGAACCCAGTTTTTCATAGTAACAAGATAGGAATAATTCATCGAACAAGAAATGGAATAATTATTTTACATCATACATGCTTCCACCAAATCCAAAACTTCAAAGTCTAGAAATTCAAAAATATTGCAAGCTTGGATTCAATTGGTAAGTTGGTTACAAGATCTTAGGCGATTTGCATTTATATTAATTCAGAAGAAATCATTTCTTCTGTAACCAATTCTGGTGAGTTCGCAACAAAATCCTCTAAGACCTTAAAGAAATTTAAAATATCTTTTTTTGTATTGTTCGCATTGATGGTCACCAACCTAATAAATGTAGATTTTTTAAAAGAACCAAATCCAACGACTGTTGCTTGATGCTCATATAAGGCTGTACACAAAGTTACTGGGTCAATATTTTTATAGTTGAAACAAATTGAAATGGAATCATCAAAACTATACAATGTATAATCTGAATTATTTCTCACATAGTCCTTAGCAATCTTGGCCAATTCAAATTGATGATCAATCATTTGTTCCAAACCTTTGGTTCCCACAGATTTCCACAAGGTCCAAAATTTCAAAGCATCATTTCTTCTACCACACTGGAATGAAGTTTTACCCAAATTGAAGTCATCTCCATCAGTCTGATAAAGATAGTCAGCTTCGTTACTAAATGAATCGTGCAATTGTTTTTTATCATTCACCAATATGATAGAACAGGTCATTGGCGTTCCAAGCATTTTGTGAGCATTGTAACTAAATGAATTAGATCGATGTATTCCTTTTAACAAGTGTTTATTCTTTGCACTAAAAATAACGCTACCAGAATAAGCCCCATCTACATGTAGCCATACCTTATATTTATCGGCAATGTCAGCAATCATATCAATAGGATCAAAGGCACCCAAAACCGTGGTGCCTGCAGTCGCATTTACATAAGTAGGAATAAAGCCATTATCGATGTCATCAATGATTTGTTCTTCTAATTTTTCTGGAATCATTCTACCTTCGTCATCGGTTGAAATATAACGAATATTATTTTTGCCAATTCCGGCAAAGCTTGCATTCTTAGCGTTCGAATAATGGGAAGCTTCTGATGTATAAATTACAAGTGATTTTGATATCCCATTAAATCTACATTCCGGATCCTTAGAATCACGTGCCATGACCAATGCCATATAATTACTCATCGATCCACCTGTCGGAAAAGTTCCATTACTTTGCGAACCATATCCAACCAAGTCACAAGACTTTCTTATTATTTCTTGCTCAATTCCAACTTGAGGACCAGCTACCTTATATGTGTACATACTATTATTAAGCATCACAGCAAGTAAGTCACCCAATACCGCTTTACTTTGTCTTCCTCCAAATAGTTGATTAAAAAAAAGGTTTGTTGCCGTTTTAGGAGTAGACACTATGACATCCTTGAGTACCTTTTTAAATTCATCACCAATCATTGGGGAATCATTTAGAGAAAGATCAAGAGACTCATAGAGCTTGTGAGAATCGATTCGCTCAGCCACAGGATTTTTTGACTCTTCACTTATCAAAACTTCAACAAGTTCATTGAACAATATTAAATCGCTATTAATATCTGACATAAGATAATTATCTTTTAATCCGTTGTACTTTACTTAATGGAATGATAGGTCAATTCCTTATTTACAAACTCTTCTATGTTTTCATCATAGATCTTACAACGTCGTATTGGCTTGGCATAAAGATGAAGCGACATACCCCTTTCTGTTGATAAATTCTCTATACTATGAAAGCCCATAAAGTCTATCATGTAGGTAACATCATTAGGCTTAGAATCAATAGACTTAATCATTTTAAGCTTACCATTCTTTTCGGTTGTATAAATATTTTCTTTAAAAGTTCCTTCAATAACTTTCACCCAGCATTCCTCTCCACCATGATTGTGTATTGGAGTCTTTTGTTTTCCATTCCAACAAAGCAGAATGAGCTCAAATTTTTCATTTTCTTCAATACAATTTCTTGTATATGTTTCATTCGACCAGGAACAATAGTCATAAAACATGGAATAAGGAATTCTTATTGATCTTACAATGCTATCATACAAATTCTGATCAGCAAGCATGAGGGCAGTAATTAACTCTTCTATGGATCGTATTTCTGTTTCTTTTTTCTCGTTTGAATTCAAAGGGTATTATCATTTTTCTTATTCACAAATCCAAGGTAATTCCTCAAATTCAGCCTACCAGAAAGTAGGATTTTAAACAGTCTAAGTTGTCTGCACATTAAAAGAACAAACTTAAGCTCTGTTTTGTTTTCAAAAACAACTACTAATAAAATTATATTTCAATAACCCTATAAAATCGAATAATGATTCCAACAAATGATGAACTCAAATGACCACTCCAGGAGAAAAGCTTAGATTTTACTTCTTAGTATTTTTTAACAAACGCAACCACACTCCTTTGCTACTCCACTCATTTACCAAAGTGTAATCCTCAAAATCATCAGGTTCAATTTCATTGTGAATATTTGAAATCAAAACAAAAGAGCAATCAGGTGAACCAACGCTTTGAAAAGCACTTTCATCTTCATTCAAATAATAATATTTGCCTGGAGCAAGATCAGGAAAAGCCGTACAAATTTTAGACTTAAGTATTTTTTCATTAACCAAATAATTATCTGCCTGCTCAAGCAACGAAAAATACGGCTTAAATGCTAAGCTGGCATCCCATCCTTGATCAATGTGATCTGGATACACCAATAGATGTCCAACCCAAAGAATTAAAAACGTTGTTAATAGTAAAACTTTCTGGAGTCCAAGCTTTATTTCTGACAATGAAACCACTCTAAGAAAATATAGCGAAACCAAAATGTTAATAGGTAAAAAATAACGATGAGCTGTTAGACCCGAAAAGAAAGTACCAACTACCCCAAATACCAAGGTGATGATTCCCAACAAATATAATTCACTGGTAATCAAATAAAGCTTTCGCCGAGCCTTGAATATCTTTATAACAATAATACTTCCAACCAAAAATAAAAACCATCGATTAAAATCCAATAACCGCCAAATAATAATAACTGGCTTTCTTAGCAATTGTCCAATATTCTCTATCGCAAAACTTTCACTCCAAGGAGAGTCTGAATGAAACCCTATCCAGCCCTTTGAAATATAATGCAGCAGAAAAAAAACAACTACAACAAATACTGAAGGAAAGTACAAAGTAAGCAATTGCTTAAATTGCTTCTTTTCAACCAAAAACTCAAAGACCACAAAACAAAATACCAACATCATTCCCCGCATACTTACCAATGCAAGTAAGAACAAAAAAATAGACTTCCATGCAATATGACCCTTTCCATGATAATGAAGCACTGCCAAGAAAAAACAAACCAATGGCAAGTCGGGTGAAATCAAACATACTTGGGCAATGAGCGTTGGATCAGAAATTAGAACCAGTGTAGATAACAAATACAAGGGACCAGCATATCTAATTTCTGAAATTTTTGAAAAATAATAGATAATGCCAATAATAAAAGGAAGCATCGCCAGATGAGAAACCAACAAGGATTTTCCAAACACAGTCCAGCATAAAGCTAGGTAAAATCCAAATGTAGGAATATGGCCACTGTCAATATTTTCTGGGAGAAACTGAAATTTCAAATCATTATCAAAGTAATAATGAGCGTGCTTTGATCCCAATTGTACAGTATCCCAAAAAAATGGATCCGTTAATGACCAAATCAATAATATAAGGTAAAGAACATACGGTATGACTCTTTCAAACTTTAACATCCATGTAAAGATGATAAAATCAACAGAAATTCACTGTTCACATACTTTCTGAAGACAAAAAAATGGTGACTTAATACATATAAATAGTCATAATATTATCATATTTGTGCACGTCTTAGAATCAAACAAAATTATGCTACACTCCACAACAACACTTATCATATATGCTGCAATAGCCTTTGCCATAGGATTTGTGTTAAAGTATATTCTAGGCAGAACAGGAAAAACAGATTTCAAATCAAAGTACGAAACTGCCAACACTGAAAATCAAGAAGGAATTAAAAATTTGGCTAGAGCTCAAAAAAGCCTTGAAAAATCTCATGCTGAACGAGATGCCTGGAAAGTCAAATTTGAAGATTTGCAGAAAAAAATAAATGCTGGCCAAACAGCAGGAAAAGCTGAAATCAAAGCACTGAATGAAAAAATTGATCAAGCTAAAAAAGAAACCGAAATTGTCTACGCTGAAAAAGAAAGAGCAAACACTAGATTCGATCGACTAAAAAATGAGTTTGAATCTTACAAAAGAAAAATGCAAGCTGAAAAAGAAGCAATCAAAAACTATAAAATAGAACTTGAACAACTAAGAAAGCTTGAAAAAGAAAATTCCGCCACTATTGAAAAACTAACAAAACAAAATGGCGAAATGAAAATCAGCTTGGAAAAACAATTCCAAAAAATGAGTGAGATTAACGAAATGACCTCCAAATTGAGAAGACTTAAAGCCAAAAACGTAAAAATTCAGACCGATCTAGAATATTGGGAAAAGAAACATTTTGAAACACATCATCAACTTGCTGCTTTGAAAAAATCAATGGAGCAAGCATAAAGAAGAACCGGTCCGCCGGACTAATCTTAGATACAAAAGGAGTAAACTTAAGTTTACTCCTTTTTTTATGGCAATATTTTATCATAACTTCATATAAATTTTCAGCGTTTATGACCAACATTCAAATGGAAGATTCTTGGAAAATTAATCTCAAAGATGAGTTTGAAAAAGAATACTTTTCAAAATTGGTGTCATTCCTTAAAACCGAAAAAGAAAAAGGTGTTATAATTTATCCTCCCGGTAAAAATATTTTCCATGCCTTCAACACTACAAACTGGGATAAGGTCAAAGTAATCATCTTAGGCCAAGATCCCTATCATAAAAAAGGACAGGCAATGGGCTTATCTTTTTCAGTTCCTCCAGGAGTTTTATTACCTCCCTCATTAAAAAATATTTTCAGAGAATTAAAATCAGATTTAAATATCACCTTACCCAATCATGGAGATTTGAGTCATTGGGCTCAGCAAGGAGTTTTTCTTCTAAACGCTATGCTAACCGTAGAAGAAAAAAAACCAGGTTCGCATAAAAAAATTGGGTGGCAAAATTTTACTGATGCTGTTATCAAAACGCTATCAGATAAAAAAGAAAACTTGGTATTCTTGTTATGGGGAAACTTTGCAAAAAATAAAGCAAAGCTTATTGATGAGTCCAAACATTTGATCCTGCAAGCTGCCCATCCATCTCCATTAGCTGGCGGTGCTTTTTTTGGTTGCAAACACTTTTCAAAAACAAACGAATACCTCATAAATCATAAGCAAACTCCAATAGATTGGCAAACATGATTCAGAAACAAACAAAATATTTACTCATCATCTCAGCACTCTTTGGTGCTTTGGCTGTCATCATTGGAGCATTTGGCGCGCATGCACTAAGCGAACGTATTCCGCAAGATTCTCTCAATAGTTTCAAAACAGGTGTGAGTTATCAATTTTATCATTGCCTTGCTGCTTTCATAGCATTATTCTTATCTATAAATTTTGGTCTTAAACAATTTAAGTGGTCTGGTCTCTGTTTTCTTATTGGAATTTTCTTTTTTTCAGGGAGCATCTATTTGTTGACAACCCATTCGATAACATCATTAAACATGGGATCGATTCTTGGTCCCTTAACACCTATTGGTGGTTTATTTTTTATAGCAGGATGGTTTTTATTGATCTATGGAATTAGCAAAATACCAAGTGAAAAGTAAAATATTCAGTTTATTCATCATCTTTCTGGCTTATACTCAAGGCATCCTTTCACAAGAAGTTAAAATTCCTGAACCACCATATAGAATGGCTCTTGGAGCCAAGATTGGGAACTCCACTCAGCTAAGTCTAAAATCATTTATCACCAGCGACATAGCATTTGATGCCAGTGGAGGCTTTGTTCTTGGACAATCCGATGCATTTGCAACATTGGTTTTTGAATATCATCACAATACCAAAATCGAAAATGTAAGTTGGTATTATGGCGGTGGACCTTCTCTACAGATTTCAAGATTTCAAAACAAAATGGGAGCAGCAACTGTATTTGGTGGTGAAATAGTAACAAAGGACCAATTACTCAATTTCTTTGCAGAAATACAACCTCTGGCTCTAATCAGTTTAAGAGATTCCGTGTTTACAACAAATCTCAATTTTGATTTTATTTTATTTGTTTCAGTAGGAGCAAGGTATATATTGTTTTGATTACAATAAAACATTCTTTATAATACCTTTACATTTTAAATTTTTAGTTAAACACTAACAACAAATTAACATCTCTTAACAATCAAAGTGCACAACTTTGATCTATCATTTAGCCATTAAAACAAGGATTATGAAAAAGTTACAAATTTTAGCATGGGTACTCTTATTAGCAGGTACTTTTAGCTTACAAGCTCAAACAACCATTGGCGGAAGAATAGGAGCAAATATCGGATTGGCAACAGTGGATGGTTTGGCAGATTTGATAACACCTGATATTTCAGCTCTTAATACTTTCACCGGAGGACTTACCATCAATCAACGATTAGACGACAGATTATCCTTCACTTCTGGAGTACACTATAAAAGAAAAGGATTTGTTGCAAGCGAATCAATCGGAATAGAATTATTCGAAGTAAACATTCCAGTTGGGGCAAAAGCTGAAACTCGACTTGATTACATCGAAGTCCCCATCTTATTGAACATTGGGTTTAATAATGGCCAAAAAGTACAACCTTATATTGAATTTGGACCTGCCTTCTCTTATGCCGTATCGGGAGAGATACAACCTTCTCTACAAGTTGTACTTGAAATAAATACTCCCAAAATTGACTTAGATTTAAGTAAGGATATTTATAATAGATTTGAAGTAGCTGGTCAAGGTGTTGCTGGAATAAAAATTCCATATGGTGCTGGAATTTTCGACCTCGGAGTTTCTTACACCCATGCATTTACAGATATGCTCGCTGATCCAGTGTTAGATATAAAATTAAGAAACTATGGAATTGGTCTTCATGCTGGTTTTGCCATGACGATTAATGGAAACGATACAGAATAAAGATCTCTTTTTGAATAGAAGTTTTGGTTACAGGAGCTTAGAATTTTTCTAAGCTCCTTTTTAATTTTCGGCAAGCTTTTTGTTCCTATATGATATTAAAACTATCTATAATATGAACACTCGAGTAAAAATCCTGATTTTACTAGCATTCAGCCTGAGTGCGAGTTCTTGTATAAGCAAGAAAAAACTTGCTGAAATACAAACAAGCCACCAATCCGCCATGGATGTCGCCAACAAACAACTGGGCGAATGTGGAGAATCCCTCAATGAATATATGGACAGATTAAGAGCCTGCGATCAAGACAAACTACTTATACAAGCAGAAGTAGAAAAAATGAAAGCTCTTCTCAACGAAAAAGAAGCACAAGTCGCCGATCTAAAAAGTGCAAGAGACCAACAAGCAACTCAAGTTGGAGATCTTACCGTACTTACTCAATCTGCCAATGAAAATATTAAAGAAACTTTGCAACAATTAGAAGGAAAAGACAGATACATTAATCTTCTACAAAATGCAAAATCCAAGGCTGACTCTATCAATCTTGCGCTTGCTGTTAATCTTAAAAGTGTCTTAAGAGATGGCATTGCTGACCAAGATATTGACATTAAAGTAGATAAGACGGTTGTGTTTATTAATATATCAGACAAGATGCTCTTTACCAGTGGATCTTCAAAACTAACACCAAAAGCAAATGAAGTACTAGGTAAAATTGCACAAATTGTTCAATCAAAACCTGGATTCGAAGTTATGGTTGAAGGATATACGGACAACGTCCCAATGAGATCTTCTTGTATTGAAGACAATTGGGACCTGAGCGTTAAGCGTGCCACTTCAGTGGTAAGAGCCTTACACAAAGGTCATGGCATAGATCCAAATAGGTTGATTGCAGCAGGAAGAGGAGAATACAATACGCTTGCTGATAATGGCACCTCAGAAGGAAGAGCCACAAATAGAAGAACAAGGATAATCATCCTTCCAAAATTAAATCAATTTTATGATTTACTCGGGCCAGCTAACTTGCCTGATTAATCATAAAATTTAATAGTAGTCATAGATGAAGTAGTTATCCGAAAAGTTGGGTAACTACTTTTTTATTTAACCATATCCTTTACAACTCCGCTCGCATAGGCCTTGATTTCATCCCTTGTAGCTCGGAAAGCGGCAATCAATTCTTTGGCACTACCCTCCCCATGAGAAGGATCTGAAAACGCATGATGTCTTGTCTCTTTTGCATTTGGAAATATTGGACATATCTCCCTAGCATGATCACAAACAGTGATGGCCAAATCAAAATCAACATCTGCATACTCATCGACATGATTGGAACTATGATCATGAATAAATACGCCATCTTCAGCCATTACCCCAATAGCAAACGGATTAACCCCATGTGTTTCTACCCCGGCACTATAAATCTTTGCACGATCAGCAAACATAGACTGAAGATAACCATGCATCATCTGACTTCTGCATGAATTCCCTGTACATAACACCAAAATCTTTTTCATTCTTTAGTTTTTTCGTAGTAAGCAATAAAATTATCCATATAACCTTGATCAACTCGACCAAGTCCACCCTTAAAAAGTGCAAACATACATTTATAAAAATAGTTTGTCCCCTTCACTCTATGCTTTCCTGTTATAATAGTCTGACCATTTTCTTCAAGAAACTGAAACACATCATACTTTTCCATGGGTCCAGTTTCAAATCTTAAAGCAAGCTTGCTGTTTTCCACCCAATCTACAACAGTTTCTTCCATTTTTACCTCTGTACCGTCGCTATCGATTACCATTTCATACACACTTCCTTTCTTATCCTCTGTTTCTTTAAGGGCATTGACCTGTTTTATATCAGGTATCCATTCATCAATATTTTCAATATCATTGTACTTAGCAAAAACTTCTGAAATCGGACCCCTTGCTATACCCTTTGATTCGTATTCTATCTCAGGAACAAATGCACCTAAAGCAAAAAATCCAAGCATTACCAATAATATTAGTATTGTAAGAAATTTGAGAATTCGAGTCAACATATTATTAAATTTGTAGAACAAAAGTAATAATTCTATGCAGCAAATACCTGGTTTGTACATTTTGAAAAATGAAGAAAAAGGCAGAGGAGTTTTTACCGCTGGCGACATTTTTGAAGGAAGCACCATCGAAGTCTGTCCACTCATTATTATTCCCGAAGAACAGGTCAAACTTATTCATGAATCTGTGCTACATGATTATTATTTCAGATGGGGAGAAAACCAAAAACAAGCTGCAATCCTACTGGGATTTGGATCCTTATACAACCATTCCAATGAACCCAATGCTCAAGCAATTCTCATTAATGCCGACCAGGAAATCGTCATCGAAGCAATCCGCACCATTAATTCTGGTGAAGAAATTACCATCGATTATTTTGACGATGATGGCGCCAAAGAACATGTCTGGTTTGATATCAAATAATTATTTTCAAACTGAACTTTTTTCCGCTCAAGGCAAATATTTTTTTCCTACACAACAAATTCTGTAGACAAAAATTGATTAGCCAATAAGTAAGACTTTTTCGTCTCTCGTCCAAAAGAAAATTACTGTTTAACAATTGTAATTTTTCCCACAATCAGTTACCCTTAGATTTTAAATCCAACAGAGTTTTCTTCAAAATGAATCAACCTGCCAAAAAAATTATTGCTAAACTTTATAGTTATGTATAACTTAATTGTTTCAAATTATTCGAAAATGAATTACAAGCCAATTTTAGTAGAAAATAAAATATTACTAGCACTGATCACAATGATTATACTTGGAGTTACATTATTTGACATTTTTCATTTCTCAATAGCCTATGGAATTGTAGAAATCAATCCTGTTAATTCACTATTCCTCATTCCCTTTATTACCTTAATTTGTGGATTTGGTATTTTACTAGGAAAAAGTCTGAAGCAAGATGAAATGCAAACTTCTTATCAAAAAAGGTTAAGTACAAGAGAAAAAGAAGTCATGGAAAAGGTGATAAATGGAAAAAAGAACAAAGAAATCGCTGAGGAACTATTCATTTCTTTGGCTACCGTAAAAACACATATCAGCAAAATTTATAAAAAGACTGGTGTACAAAATCGAAAGCAACTGATAAACCACACGAATCAAGTAGTAAAAAAGGACTGATTTTCGTAAATCATACTTTTATTACAACCTTAAAAATTAAATTCTACCCTTTGATTTAGCGAAACTTGAGCATCTATTCAATTAAAAATTTATAAAAATGTATCGCAATTCAATTTGGTATGGATTCTCTGTAGCTCTCTCTGGTACTTTCCTCATGATCTCATTGGTAGGATTAAATTTATTGGGCCCAGATGCCATAGCAACAGACAAAGAATTAATAGGTGGCACCATCCTTTTTTTAATGATTTATCTTTTCTTGCTTATAGGAATTTATTTTGCGTTGAAAAAGCAAAAAGAAAACGACAATGGTTTTTTAACTTTTAATAAGGCTCTTCTGATTGGCTTTTTAATCAGCCTTTCTACTGCAATTTTTAGTGTTATTTTCACCATGCTGTTTTACGAGCTAATCAGCCCAAGCTATGTGGACCAGCTTCTAAATGCAATAAAGGAAAAAATGATATTAGAAAATATCCCAGAACCCATTATAAACGAAAAATTAGCCGAACGCAAAGACTATTATTCCACCTCAAGTCAATCGATGTACTCATTTGTTGGGAACCTCATCACAGGAGTTGCTTTTACTTTTCTACTTGCATTCTTTTTGAAAAAAGCACCAAAGTAGTTCCAAAATCCAAAACCTATGATTCTCAATAATTTGTAACAATCAAACCACTCCTTTCGTCTTATCCCTGTAACTGCATATTTAACATCAACTGTAAGCATGTCCAAGCATTACAAATTTGTCATATTGGCAATTTGCCTTTGGGTATTGCATTCTTGCAATTCTCCCAAATACATTAAAACCTACCTCTACCCAAAGAACCAATTTGGAATAGAAAAAATTATTGATTGGTATTTTATCAATTATAAAATACCAGCAATTTCTGCCGCAGTGATCTCAGAAGACCGAATATTTTTTATTAACAAAGGAACTACAAGCAGAAAATCCCAAGAAAGGGTCACAGAAAATAACTTATATCAAATTGCTTCATTGTCAAAAACATTTACTGGAATAATTACCAAATCATTGGTTAATTCCAATCACATTGATCTTGAAACGCCAATTTTAAAATATTTTCAATCAGAATTAGATGAAAACAATTCTTCAAAAATTAAAAATATAAAAATCAGTGACTTACTTCATCACACTTCAGGTTTTCCACATACAGCAGAAAATTTAAAACGAAAACCTTTAGGTGGTCCAGTCACAAAGGAATACAGTTTGAAGGACATGATAGAAGACATTGAAGACAGTAGCTTATTATTTGAACCTGGATCAGCTTGGTCATATTCCAATCTTGGCTATGCCATTCTAGGTTATATTCTTGAACAAGAATCAAAAAAAAGTTACGAAGAATTAATATTCGAGCATGTCTGCAAACCTTACAATCTATCCTCCACAAGCACATCGCTCAATACCGATCAAAAAGCAGCATTGACCACACCCTACCACCCTGAGATAGGCGTGAAAACCTCAGCCTCAAAGTTTGGCTTACACACCTCAGCAAGTGGAGTATTCAGCAACACCTTAGACCTTTCCAAGTTGATCGTCCAGATGCTAAAAACAACTTCCTCCAAATCAAACCCATTGTCTGTTAATATACCAATGGTGGGCAAAGGTGAGTTAGGTTATGGTTGTGGCGCATTCATTAAAAAAATACCACAAGGGAAAGATTCTATCTTACACATTTCACACGGTGGCGATTTTGATGGTTACGTCTCGCATGCTGGATTTATTCCAGATACAAAAAGAGGGCTTGTAATATTAAGTTCAAAAGGTGGTCCCTGGTTCGGAGAAATGGAAGGTCATATTCTTAAAATGCTGACTGATAATTCATTCAATTTTTAAAGTTGATACTTTTTCTCCAATTATATAAACATCAAGATAGCTGATAAATAATTAAATAGGTAAGAAGCTGTCTTTTCGTATATTTGAAGAGAAGCCTTCACAATAATTACTTGATCATGAGATTAGATTCTTTACTCATACTTACCTTTCTAAGCTCAATAATATTTTTCTCTTCTTGCCAAAAAAATAAAAAGAGGGTTTTAATTTTTTCCAAAACAGCAGAGTTCCGACACAACTCTATTGAAGTAGGAATTCAATCAATCAAAACCTTGTTGGAATCAAAAAACATTGAAGCAATCGCAACCGAAGATTCGAATTACTTTACAGAAGATTCATTGATGCAGTATGCAACTGTTATATTTCTCAATACAACTGGAGATGTATTGAATAATTATCAACAAGCCGATTTTGAAAGATACATTCAAGCTGGAGGCGGATTTGTTGGAATCCATTCGGCAAGCGATACTGAATACCAATGGCCTTGGTATAACCATTTGGTTGGAGCATATTTTAATGGGCACCCCAAAATTCAAGATGCAACGATTAATTGCATACAAAAAAAAGATCCCTGTTGTCAAAACTTAGCTGATCAATGGTCACTAAACGAAGAATGGTACAATTTCAAATCAATATATCCAGACATTGAAATTATCATGGAAATTGATGAATCTAGTTATGAAGGAGGAACTCATGGGGATAATCACCCAATCGTTTGGAAACATAAATATGATGGCGGAAAATCATTTTACACCGGTATCGGACACAAAGAGGAAACCTTCTCTAATCCAATATATCTTCATCAATTAAGTATGGGTATTGACTATGCCATAGGCGCTAAACAATTGGATTATTCAAAAGCAAAAACACATCGCATACCGGATGAAACAAGAGTTATTGATTGAGTATTAGACTTCATTCTCGACCAGGATCCAGAATTTAATAAAAAAGATGCCACATCAATGATCTGCCCAATAATCCACAACGGTAACATCTTCAACATAAGGTCCAATTAATTTTACAAATTTCTGATGTGCGGGGTGCGGAAGATAAATATCTCGATCCTCTTCTGTTAAAAAACTCACCAAAAAACAATGGGTAAAACCTTTATCTAAGCCTTCAGGACTATTATTAATCCCCCACTCAAAAGAATGTATTTGAGCAATCTCCTCAGGAAGTCTTGAAAATTCATTTTCAATGGTTCTCAATATTTCACCTGTTGCGTCTGCATTAAAATTAAATAAAACTACATGCCTTAACAAAGGTCTAGATTTTTCTGATCCAACAAGCCCTTTTGATATTTCTAGTGTATTGCTATTATTCTGAACATTGTTTTCGCATGAACTAAGGCTAAAACAAACGAAAACCATAAAGACCATAGTCTTTCTACATTTAATTAAGAATTTCATGCTTTTAAGGGATTTTGAATTATATAGTTAAAAATTTAATACTTGAACGTTTTCTTTTGGTATGGCCAAACTATTTCTTTTCGGGGTGGCCAACTTCCGAATCATAAATCCATGAAGTGCCATATACATCTTCGTATTCAATATATATCTTTTCGAATAATCGGTTAAACTCTTCTTTCAATAATTTTTTATATGCTTTGTCAACATAAGAAAATGAAAAGATACTTCTGCTTTCATTTTTTGTCATCAAAACATTAGACCTAAAGCGATAATGAATCATCTCAGTGGTATCAAAAATATTTGAATTATTTCTCAAGCATTCATAAAAGTCACTACTACTATTAAAGACTCGATTATTTTTCAAAGTTGTATAGAATTCAACTTTTTTAATAAATGCTGGACCAACTCCTTTATTCGCAATTACAAATTTATAATGACCATCAATATCACTATACCAACTGCTTAAATATGGCAAAACCGATGCACTTTGCTGTACACGTATCAATTCATTTTCTTCTCTAGATAAATAACTTTGATACAATACAGCAAACAAAGACAATAAACTTATAAATATTGCCGCCATTCCCATCAACCGATTGGAGTCTTGATTAGCTATTAATTTCTTAGTTTTTTGAATATCGTCTTTTTGCTTTGTTTTTTCTTGCGCCAATGTTGTTCTTCTTTTTGCTTGCGTAAAAAAGAAATAAATATTTAAAAGAATATTGGTAGAACGAATTAAATCTTACGCAAAGAATCAAATTACCTAAAAATCATATACAATTCAAAAGAGGAAAGAACTACTCCTCCATCTCAAACTCAAGAAAGAATCCACCACCTCCTGCTCCACAGAGCTTAAAGTTTGAAATACCTTCTTCGTAGGCTTTGTCCCATTCTTCTCTTACATCCATTGGAATAAAATCTTCCATCCACTCACGTTGTAATTTTGATAATCTTTGGATTTGGTATGAATCGATATCCAAATTTGCCGAAAGGTCAGAAATAATCTGATTGTTAAGTTCAATCATCCATTCTGTAGCATCTTTAAAATTATCCTTCAATAATTTTTGTTTGTATAGATTGACCAACTTGGAAGTAGACCTTGAAGATCTTGAGTCATACAATGAAAAATAAGGCAACTGATTTTCATCAAAATCTATCTCTGTCAGTTTGCCATCTTCAAAAACATAGGCTTTTTTGTAATAACTGACCATGGGATCCATCCCGCTGCTTTTCTCATGAAAATATCCTTCCATTGCGGCCAAAGTCTCCATTGAAGGCAAATTATCTTCTGCTTTACAAACATCATAAGTTGCAGCGACCAAGGCTCCAGAACTGCCCACTCCATATCCTTCTGGGATATTAGAGTCAAATGCTAAGGTTTTGGCATACTTATCTAACTTTTGTTTGTCTAGTGGTAGGTCTTGCTCTTTGAGCCAATTAAAATAACTTTCAATCCTTTGATCATAACCTTCCTTAAAACTTCCTTGATATTCTTCATAAGGAATGGCTAGCGCTTTTGAGCCATCTAGTATGGTATATTCTCCAAAAAGCAGGATTTTGCCTGGGTAACTTCTAAAATTTTCCAATTTCCGATACTTAACAAAACATAAATGGTGGTAGAAAGTTAAGGAATAAGATTTGTTTCATGGTACTCAAATATCAATTTATTATAAAAATATAGTCTTTTGGTCTTCATTTAAACTTGGGAAATGTGCAATTAATATTTAGCTTTGCACTCACAATAATCACTTATTAATTTGTTGAAATAATGACAACAGAATCAAAAAACACTAAGAAATACTGGGGAATGTTCCTGATATCACTGATTGGCACTCTTGCCTTCCTAGTGGTTAAGCCTGAATGGTTTTGGGTAATGCTTCCATTCCTTTTTACTTCATTGGTGTACGCTTTTGATTGGGCATAAAAACCATATCTAACAACTAAATGTGGAGGCACTTAAGGGCTTAATAGATGTTTATAAAGACTCGAAGCATGTACAATCTCTTATCTCCATTTTTGAAAAAAATCAAAAGTCTCGGATAAAGCTTGAAGGTGCAGTAAATGCTTTTGATAGCTTTTTACTAGCGGGTCTCAATGCGACCGACAAATACTCTCACATTTATATCGCAGCCGACAAAGAACAAGCTGCTTTCATGCTCAATACGTTAGAATCCATCATTCAGGATCAAGCCATTTTATTCTTCCCTGATTCCTTTAAAAGACCAGCCAATTACGAAGAGTTAAACCGTAACAATGTATTGATTCGGACAGAATCGATCAATAAGATTAGCAACAAACTGCAAGCCAATGAGTTGATGATCACCTACCCAGAGGCCTTATTCGAAATGGTCGTAGATCCTGAGATCATCAATAAAAGGAAAATCAGCATCAAGGTTGGTGAAAACATCGATGTTGATACCATCATCGAATTAATGATTGAATACGGTTTCGAAAGAACAGATTTTGTATACGAGCCTGGACACTTTTCGATAAGAGGAGGAATCATTGATATTTTTTCATATGGAAATGAATGGCCCTATCGTGTAGAACTATTTGATGATGAGGTTGAAAGCATCCGTACTTTTAATCCTACTACGCAACTTTCTATTAGAACCATCAAACACATCAGCATCATACCTGACATCAATGGTGAATACGATGCAAATGATAAAGTCTCTGTATTTCAAGTTTTCAAACCAAATACAGTCATCTGGATCGAAAGTGCAGATATGTTGATTGACAAAATCAAAACCTGTTATGAAAAAGCAGAGCATTGGTCCAGTCAATTGCAACTTGAAACCAGCGATGAAATGTTATTCCAAATCCTAAAGGAAAGAGCATTCATCAAACCAGAACAAATCATTGGTGAGATCGAACCATTTCGAGTTATTTTTCTAAACCAATTGCCTGAAGGACTCAATCCTAATTTTACACTCAAGGTAAATAGCTCCCCTCAACCAAGCTTCAATAAGAATTTTACGCTACTTATTGAAAATTTAAATGAAAATGAAAAGGCTGGTATTCAAAACTTCATTTTTACAGATAATGCAAGGCAAGTCGAAAGATTCTACAATATCTTTGAAGATCTGAAAGCCAATGTAAAATTTCAACCTATCGCAGTTGATATACATAGTGGCTTCATCGACAATGATCTTAAGATTGCCTGCTATACAGATCACCAAATCTTTGAAAGATTTCATAGATATAGGTTGAGAAAAGGCTTTACCAAAGAACAAGCTGTTAATCTCAAAATGATTCGAGAAATGCAACCAGGTGATTACGTGGTTCACATCGATCATGGCGTCGGCAAATATTCTGGTCTTGAAAAAATTGAAATCAATGGACACACTCAGGAGTCCGTTAGATTGATATACCAAAACAATGATCTACTGTATGTCAGCATCAATTCCTTACACAAAATTTCTAAGTATGTTGGTAAAGATGGAACACCTCCAAGAGTAAATAAAATAGGTGGCGATGCTTGGAAAACCCTAAAGCGAAAAACCAAAAAGAAAGTTAAAGACATTGCCAAGGATTTGATCAAGTTATATGCTAAAAGAAAAGCAAGCCAAGGCATAGAATTTCCACCGGATGGCTATCTACAAAATGAATTAGAAGCCAGTTTTATATTCGAGGACACCCCTGATCAATACGAAGCTACCGTTAAGACCAAAGAGGATATGATGAAAGCCTACCCCATGGATAGACTTATCTGCGGAGATGTAGGGTTTGGTAAAACGGAAATTGCTGTACGTGCAGCATTTAAAGCAGTTGTCGCTGGGAAGCAAGTGGCTATTCTCGTCCCCACCACCATCCTTGCCTTACAACACTTTCAAACTTTCAATAATCGAATCGGACCATTCGGCGCAACCGTAGATTATATCAATAGATTTAGATCAACGAAAGAAAAAAATGAGATATTTAAGAAACTAGAGGATGGGAAAATAGACGTTCTCATTGGAACGCATGCCATCTTAAGCAAAAAAATAAAATTTAAAGACCTAGGATTATTGGTCATCGATGAAGAACAAAAATTTGGTGTTACTGCAAAAGAAAAATTAAGAAACATCAAAGTCAACGTTGATACTTTGACCTTAACAGCAACGCCAATCCCTAGAACATTACAGTTCTCACTGATGGCGGCAAGAGATCTTTCCATCATCAAAACCCCGCCACCGAATCGTCAACCCATCTATACCGAACGGAGAGTATTTAATGAAAATACAATCAAAGAATCAATCTATTATGAAGTGGATCGTGGAGGACAGGTTTTCTTTGTGCACAATAGAGTAAAATCCCTTCCGGAAATGTTGGTAATGGTCAAAAAGATATGCCCAGATGTCAGTGTACGGATGGCACATGGACAGATGGAACCTAAAAAACTAGAAGAAACTTTGATGGCATTCATCAATGGAGAATTTGATGTTTTACTTTCAACCAATATTATTGAAACAGGATTGGATATTGCCAATGCAAACACGATGATCATCAACAATGCCCATCATTTTGGCATGAGTGACCTACATCAATTGAGAGGTCGAGTTGGAAGATCCAACCGAAAGGCTTTTTGTTATCTCTTCGCGCCACCGCTATCTACCCTCACTAGCGACGCCAGAAAAAGATTAAAAACACTTGAGGATTTTTCTGAACTTGGCAGTGGTTTTCACATAGCCATGAGAGATCTGGATATTAGAGGGGCAGGAAATCTGCTTGGGGCTGAACAATCAGGATTTATTTCAGATATTGGATATCAGACTTATCAAAAAATTCTCGAAGAAGCAGTCCAAGAATTAAAAGATACAGACTTCAAAGAGCTTTTTGAAGATGAGCCAGAAGAGGATAAGAAATATGTACGTGATGTAGAAATCGATACAGATATCGAAATGATGATTCCAGATGATTATGTCTCAAACATCCAGGAACGTTTGAATCTCTATACCGAATTGGACAGCATTGAAGATGAAGAAGGCATTACAACATTCCGTGAAAAACTAAAAGATAGATTTGGAAAAGTTCCACGACAAGTTGATGAATTATTCAACGGCTTGAGATTGAGGTGGCTTTGCTCTAAGATGGGTTTTGAAAAACTTAGCCTAAAAAAACGAAAGCTAAGATGTTACTTTGTCAGGAATCCTCAATCAGCCTTTTATCAGACCAAGACTTTCAATAATTTTATGGACTTCATGACCAAAGAAGGAGAATCTTTGGAATTAACCTTGAAACAATCAAATACATCCCTTATCTTGATTAAAGAAAATGTGAAGAATCTCAAAGTAGCTAGAATAGTTCTAGAACGCATAAGAGAATCCACAACAAAATCAAATGAACCCATTCAATAACCCACAAATTGAAGTCGATGGCCTGCCAGAAGCGGAAAGTCTGCAATTTCAATCCTTAGAACCATCATACCGATCCGTAATGCTAATTTCTAATGCACTACTTTTTCTGTTGTTGGCAACAGCAATGATATCCGGTTTTTTCTATATGGAAAAAGATGTTCCTAAATTAATAATGTATCTTTTGCCATCATTGTATTTGGTATTTTTAGTTACTAGTTTTCTCTCCATCATTTTTGGTTTTAAAAACAAACGATTTGCCGTAAGGCAACAAGATTTGAATTATAAAAAAGGTTGGATTTGGAAATCCCGTATGGTCGTTCCCTTCAAACGGATCCAACACAGCGAAGTAACTCAGGGTCCGATCGATCGATTGTTTAATCTTGCTAAACTCAAAGTTTATACTGCAGGTGGTACAGGTAGTGATCTTACGATTCCGGGCTTGAAGCAGGTAGAAGCAGACAAACTAAAAATGTTGATCACGTCTAGAATCACTCACAAGCAGGAAATCCATGGAGGAGAGGATGAATGATGATCAATTCCAACAACCTCAGCGCCAATCTCAGGCTGCGCTGATCCTGATTATCTACACAAGATTTAAAAACTTTATATCTAGGTTTTGGTACATCATTGTCATCGGATTAATCACTGGGAAAACCAATTGGGGCGGAGATGACCCTTTGACACTCTTTGTACTTTTTATGACTGGACTAACTGCAATTGTGGGTATAATTTCCTATTTCCGGTATTTTTACTGGATTGAAGACAAGCAGCTTGTCATTAGAAGTGGAATTTTTAAAAAGACGCTTACGCAAATTCCATTTGATAGAATTCAAACCATTGATTTCGAACAAAATTTAATACATCAAGCTTTTAGTGTCATTGGATTAAAAATCGATACAGCAGGAACCAATAATACTGAAACTAAAATGCACGCCTTGACCAAGGAAAAGGCCGAAAAGCTGCGAACATTTATACTAAGTCAAAAACAAGCCTTAGAAACAACCACCAATCCAACAGAAAACTCCATAGTAGTCAATGAACAATCAGAAGAAATTTATAGTATTGATTTTCCACGGCTGCTAAAAATAGGCCTTACAGAAAACCATATTCGCTCCGGTTTTTTTATCCTTTTTGGTCTCTTTTGGTTTGTAGACAATATTAGAGAAGCAGGTGTGGATGTTGAAGGCATCGGTTCACAATATTATGATCAAGTATTGAACTCAATTTTCATCATCATTACAATTGCAATTTTCTTTGTTTTGATCTCCATGTTTATATCTGTTGGAAGGGTTTTTTTAAAATATTTTGATCTCAAATTTTATAGATCCTACAATGGCTTTAAAATTATCAGTGGTTTATTCAATAGAAAAGAAGTAGCTGCTTTAGATTCTAAGATTCAACTCTTAGAATGGAAGCAAAATTTGATTCAAAAATCTTTAGGATTTCATAATCTGATTTTAAAGCAAGCATCCAGTGCCGAGTTGGGTCGAAAAAAATCCATTCTCATACCAGGAGTTTATCGAGAAGATATTGAAGATGTCAAAGACTACCTATTTCCCGAAAGGGGGGAAGAAGACACGCCTATGTTCAAATTAAACAAATGGTCTCTTTGGCGTCCATTGATGTATATTAGCTTTCTTGCATCCATTTTATCTGCCTTCTTTGTTTATACCAGTAGTTACTACAACTTAGCATTCATACTTCTAGCTTTTATTATCATCGTCGTCAGATCATTTAAAAAATATAAAAAGGCATATTACGGGGTAAACAATAAGGCAATTTTTGTACGGGGTGGTGTATTTGGGCATAGTAAGTGGATGACCATGCATCACAAGATTCAATCGATTGAAATAAATCAAAGTCCATTTCAATACAGAAGAAATCTTGCTTCTCTACAAGTTCATACTGCTTCTGGTTCGAAGGTCATTCCTTATATAGAATTGGACAAGGCAGAGTATCTCTACGATTATCTCACTTACGAAGTGGAAAGATCTGATGAGGAATGGATGTAGGTTTTCACATAGCATTGATAAAATATTGTTCTGAATTTTTCCATATCATCTTGGCATATTCACATGAAGATGATCTGCAGTTCCGCTGTGACGCAAAGTTTCAAATCCCATCATCTTAAAATAAAGAGTCATCATGGCGTTTCGATATTCACTTCTTCCTTTTGTTCTTAAATCAACAGCATGAACATATCCGTCAGATTGTTTGAGGTGTTTTGATCTGGTATTCCTGGACAAGCCCATATCATCATAGTCTGATATCTTTCTTGCAGCATCTGTAACAATAAGATCCTTGTCAATATGAATTAATGTTGAAAGACTCAATCTTAGGATTGGATGTAAGTCAAGCAACTCTGATTTTACATCTTTGGTTTTTGTGTTGCTAGAAGAGAAAAAGAATATCCCATGGAAACTATACACAAAAACCAATAATAGCGCAATGACCGCCCTACGCTTTAAGCTATCAAATGAGCCAAATCTCCCTGCTAGTCTTCCATAAAAGAAACTAAAATAAATAATGAGAACAAATACTGTAATCCCAGCACCACCTATAATAGCCAAATAAGGCTCAAAGTTCTTTTCTTGATAAAGATAGATACTCCCTCTGATCAATAAGATAAAAGGTAAAGTGAGAAGAAAAAGGATTTTAATTAATTGATAGATGTAGTAAAGCAAGTTTCCCTTTGTTTGTAAGCCATAAATGTAATGTATATGTCCCATAATTGCTTGCGAAAGCTTACTTTTGGGCTCTCAGAATAACAAATTATGGGCCTAAAACAGGAGATCGAAAAAAGAAAAACATTTGGAATAATTAGTCACCCGGATGCAGGAAAAACTACACTAACAGAAAAACTCCTTTTGTTTGGAGGCGCCATCCAGGTTGCCGGTGCGGTAAAATCCAATAAAATTAAAAAGCACGCCACTTCTGATTTTATGGCCATTGAAAAGCAAAGAGGGATCTCAGTAGCAACCTCTGTAATGGCATTCAATTATCGTGAAAAACAAATTAATATTCTCGATACACCTGGTCACAAAGATTTTGCTGAAGATACATACCGAACATTGACTGCTGTAGATAGCGCCATTGTAGTTATAGATGTCGCCAAAGGAGTTGAAACACAAACTGAAAAACTTGTGGGCGTATGCAAAGGCAGAGAAACTCCTATGATTGTTTTCGTAAATAAAATGGACAGAGAAGGGAAAGATGGATTCGATCTTCTTGACGAAATTGAGCAAAAACTTAATATGAAAGCCATCCCAATGACTTGGCCAATTGGAATGGGTCAAGATTTTAAAGGGGTATATAATATTTTTGAAAAGAAGTTGGTATTGTTTTCCCCTCATGGAAAACAATCTGAAGAAGATATCATAGAAATAGAAGATCTTAATGACCCTATTCTGGAAGAAAGAGTTGGTGACCGATTGGCCAAAGAATTAAGAGATGAAGCCAATCTCATTGATGAGGTCTACCCTACTTTTGATCGTGAAGCTTATCTGAAAGGAGAATTAAATCCAGTATTCTTTGGGAGTGCTGTAAACAACTTCGGTGTAAAAGAACTTTTGGATTGCTTTGTTGAGATTGCACCAGGTCCATTATCGCGTACAACGGAAGAAAGAGTTGTTGAACCAATGGAAAATCAATTTACAGGTTTCATATTTAAGATCCATGCTAATATGGATCCAAAGCATAGAGATCGAATTGCTTTTTTAAGAGTATGTAGTGGCACTTTTAGAAGGAATACCAATTACTTGCATGTTCGCAAGGATAAAAAGATAAAGTTTTCGAACCCTACCGCTTTCATGGCATCCAAGAAATCCATAGTTGATGAATCATATCCTGGAGACATTGTTGGTTTGTATGATTCTGGAAATTTTAAAATCGGAGATGGGCTAACTGAAGGCGAAAAATTACATTTTATTGGCATTCCAAGTTTCTCACCTGAACAATTCAGATACATTGAAAATGGTGATCCTATGAAATCTAAACAACTTCAAAAAGGAATTCAACAATTAATGGAAGAAGGAGTTGCTCAGATGTTTACTAAAGAAGACAATGGAAGGAAAATCATCGGGACAGTCGGGGCACTTCAATTTGATGTCCTACAATATCGATTAGAGCACGAATATGGTGCAAAGTGTTTGTATGAACCTATTAATCTTTATAAGGCTTGTTGGATAGATGCAGAAGATCCAGCAAAATTGAATGAGTTTGTACAGAGAAGAAAAAATAATATTGCGAGGGATATAGAAAAAGAATATGTCTTCCTTGCTGAATCAAGGTATATGCTCCAATCCGCACAGGACAATCATCCAGATGTGCAGTTTTACTTTAGTAGCGAGCGTAAATAGAAAATGTTTACATTCCTTGCATGTACTAAAAAAGAAAGTCCATGAATGCTCACGGACTATCTCTTTTGGGGCGTTGTTCTAAGGGTATTTATTCCTTAAGCAATTATTCAAATTTTACTTTTTAGATTCTTCAATTTCAAGTTGCTTCGTTGTTCTGGAATTCAAGCAACTCATTTCTTCTTCTTTCTAAAAGATAGGACTACTCAGAAAGATATAATTGAGATGTAATCTTTGAATCATATTGTCTACTTCTATATGAATAAAGAGCCAAAAGGTAACCCCTTCTGAGGAAAATTTATTTTTTCTTTGAGTGATTGCACTGGAAAGTGGATGAAAAATAAAATACGCAGCCCTTTTAAGACAGCCTATTTTATTTTTGATGAACAGTTTGAATGGCCGTTTTGTTGGTATTAAGGCAAATATCCCGATTTAATATTGAATAATTTTTAATTAATAATGAATTCCATTCTCAATACAACACCATATGAATTCCAAATTTCCAATTCGATAAGGTCAACATTATATTTCTTGAATAATTTCTTAATCACTCTTCCCCCAACTCTTCTTTGTCTTCGGAGAAATAAAACTTTTCGTTTTCAGCATAATAGCAAAACTTAATTTCCACGCCTCTAAAATTTTCTTTAGCACCAAACACCTTATCCTTAATCAATCCTATCTGATACTTTGGGGTATAAAAATCATATATTTCATTATCTATTATACCCTCAAAAAGGTATTAGGATCATCATTTAACTCGGTCATTTCAGCAAGCGTTTCATCGTAAGTTTCATCAAACTAGTCGGGAGAATCTTGTGTCCTTAGCTATGAATATTCCACTCTAAATTAACTTAGTAATAGTCTGTTTTAAGAAACATTCATGTCAAAATGAAAAAAAAGCCACTCAAAAATGAATGGCTTTTTTTTAAATACGAATTTATCGTCTTCCTCCGTCTAAATTATCTTGGAGGGTCTTTAGTCTCTTCCATTTACCGTCTGCTGCAAGTGCAGCTTGTTCTGCCCATGTTGATGGGTCGTGCATTTGAAATTTCGGGCCAGCATTATCTAAAATAGCCTTAAGCTTTGAAATTTTTGATTTTGAAAGTCCCTTGAAGGAATTAATTCCTTCCTTATTAAGGATCTGAGCAATTTTTGGTCCAATGCCTTCGATTTTAGTAAGATCATCTTTCTTTACCTTGGTTGCTTTTCCTGTTATTTTGGTACCCTTTTCTCCAGGTTTCAATTCACGTCTTTCAACGATCTTTTCTTGACCTCTAACAGTACTTTCACCTATAACTTTTTTAGAAACTTCCACCTGTTTCATTCCTTTCATCATTTTGGCTAAAGAGGCAAAATCTATTTGCTTTACAACTTCAACTTCTTTGATAATTTCAACAGGTACTTCTCTGATTACTTCGACAGTTTTTGGCTTCGCCGCCAATTTTTGCTTTAAGTCAGCAATTTTGGCCGTCAACTTATCGATTTGCTTGGTATCAACAACTTTTACCTTCTTTTCAACAGGTACTTTTTTAATGACCTCTTTGACTTTAACGACAGGTACTTTTTTGATAACCTCTTTAACTTTAATAATAGGGACCTTTTTTACAATCTCTTTGACCTTCACGACTGGGACTTTCACTTTAACTTCTCTCACAACTTCTTTGATCACTTCAATCGGAACTTCTTTGATTACTTTGACCTCTCTTATTACTTCAACAGGAACTTCCTGAATCACCTTAACTTGTTTTATAACTTCTTTATAGGCGATTACAGGAACTTCCTTGATGACTTGTACTTTTTGAACTTTAGCGGTGCGTACTTGTACCGGCACCTGTTCTTTAACTTTTACCGTTTTCGTATCACCCTGTGTAAATGACTTAGCTTTAATCAAAGTTTCATACACAGCTTGCACTTTACTTACAGGAAGCTTATGTTTTTTTGCAAGAGAGCTGAACAATTTTGATCTATCGATTAACCCTTCAACTGATTTGCTAGAAACTGGCTTTCTGCTTACAATACGCGTACTAAGAACTTTTCCTACCTTTTTTTTTTGGCCGTGGTTCTTTTCTTAGGAGCCGCTTTTTTAGCTGTTGTTTTCTTAGCTACAGTTCTTTTCTTTGGAGCTGCTTTTT
>JAHDIE010000023.1:24576-27099 GCA_020630955.1 Saprospiraceae bacterium | reverse complement strand
TTTTCTTTGGAGCTGCTTTTTTAGCTGTTGTTTTCTTAGCTACAGCTTTTTTCTTTGGAGCTGCTTTTTTAGCTGTTGTTTTCTTAGCTACAGCTTTTTTCTTTGGAGCTGCTTTTTTAGCTGTTGTTTTCTTAGCTACAGCTTTTTTCTTTGGAGCTGCTTTTTTAGCTGTTGCTTTCTTAGCTACAGCTTTTTTCTTTGGAGCTGCTTTTTTAGCTGTTGCTTTTTTAGCGGTCGCTTTTTTAGCAGTTGCCTTTTTTTTAATTGTCGTTTTTTTCATTTCAATAAATTAGTGTGTGTGTTCAATGAATTCACTTAAAAATTTAAGTACAAATATGCAAAAAAAGTAATACATATTTAATTGAAATCCAAGAATATTTGCTATTGTTAAATATTATACAGTTGTGTTATTTGCCGCCATCTAATTCATCCTGCAACTTTTCCAATTCAATCCAATTACCATCTGCGGCAAGTTTTGCTTGACGTGGCCATGAACCTGGATCGTGCATTTGGAATCTTGGTCCTGCATTTTCCAACATAGTTTTAATGACAGACGGATCGGTGTCTGCCAATTGGGCAAAGGTGGTGATACCACCATCGTTAAGTATACCGGCAATTTTAGGGCCTATTCCTTCTATTTTGGTTAGGTTATCCGGTGAAGTTTTTGGAGTTGGTTTTCCTGTTTTTAAATTCAATTTCCAGCTTACCAATCGACCAGAATCTCTAGGCATAGTGTCATTAATTTTCAATGACCATTTTCCTTTTGACTTTTCACCTAGCATTTCGGAAAGAACATCTTGCCCAAAAGTGGTTTTAATTTCTTTATTCCCACCTCCAACTTTTGTCTGCAGATTTACCATTTTTCCTGAAGGTGAAACCAAATCTAAGACCAAATCACCGACAAATCCATGCTCTACATGTGCTTCTAGGCTTATTTCTTGTACCTGTTCTCCTTGATGGCAATATTGTGTGCTTGACAAACTCTCTTCATCGGAGATAAATATTTCTGACTTTTTAGAATTCGCCAGTTTTAAATTCAGCGACCAATCTACCAGTGAACCATTGTCTCTTGCACCTGAATCAATCACCTTAAGTTTCCAGTCTCCCTTAGACTTAATGCCTTTGAAGGCTTCAAATTTCTCTCCAGAAAAAGTCTCTTTGATATCGGACCCAGGTTTTCGACTTGGCCCATGTACATTTATTGATTCACCATTGGGGCCTTGTAATTCAATGCTGATATCACCATTATAGGGATGTTTGATATTCACCGTAATGTCAACTGCCTTTACTGTAAGGTCTCTATGCATTTTGATGGTATCCACTAATCCATTCTTGTCGTTATCCGGGATTGATAGATCAACGACTCTCTTCTTTGAATAAAACATTTATAATATTATTTTTTTGTTACTTACCTCCATCTAGTTTATCCTGCAATTTTTTTAGCGCATCCCATTTGCCATCCGCAGCCAATTTAGATTGCTTAGGCCAAGAACCAGGATTGTGCATTTGATATCTCGGTCCAGCTTTATCAAGAACTTTCTGAATAGCAGAAACCTTTGTTTTTGATAGCTTGGCCCAAGTGTGTATTCCTGCAGCATTTAGAAGACCTGCAATTTTAGGGCCAATACCTTCAATTTTTGTAAGATCATCTTTCTTGGTTTTTCTTGGGGCAGATTTCTTAATTGCAGTCTTTTTTGTAGTAGCTTTTTTTGTCCCTGTTTTCTTTGTGCTTGGCTTTTTGGTAGCCGTCTTTGCTTTTGCTTTAGACTTACTTGCCGTTGCTGCTGTTTTGGTAGTTTTCTTGGTTTCTTTTGCTTTTCCTCTCGTAGTACTTACCACTTTACCTGATGATCTGGATACTTCTACAGTTTCTGCACCCAACATCATTTTTTGTAGCATTTCCATATCAAACTCTTTTACCACTTCCACTTCCTTGATAATTTCAATAGGTACTTCTTTGATGACTTCTATTTCTTTTATTACCTCAACCTCTTTGATTACTTCGACTTCTTTGATTACTTCGACAGGCTTTTCTACAATCTTCTCTACTTCTCTCACAACTTCGATCTCTTTTACAACTTCCACCATTACCTCAACTGGCTTCTCAATTATTTTTTCTACTTCAACGATCTTCTCTACCTCTTTGATTACTTCTACAGGTTTTTCTACAATCTTTTCTACCTCAACCTCTTTGATTACTTCAATCTCCTTAATTACTTCTACTTCTTTGATTACTTCAATTTCTTTGATTACTTCAACCGGCTTTTCTACAATCTTCTCTACTTCTTTGATTACTTCAATCTCCTTAATTACTTCTACTGGTTTTTCTACAATCTTCTCAACTTCTTTGATCACTTCATTAACAATTTCTATTTCCTTGACCACTTCAACCGGCTTTTCAACGATTCTCTCTACCTCAACTTCTTTCACTACTTCAACCTCCTTAACAACTTCAATTTCTTTGATTACTTCAACCGGCTTTTCAACGATCTTCTCTACCTCAACGATTTTCTCTACCTCAAC
>JAHDIE010000023.1:0-24476 GCA_020630955.1 Saprospiraceae bacterium | reverse complement strand
ACCTCAACTTCTTTTATAACTTCCACAGGTTTTTCCACAATCTTTTCAACCTCTTTGATTACCTCTACCTCTTTCACTATTTCAATTGGTTGTTCAATCACTTTTTCGACTTCGACTTCCTTAATTACTTCAACTTCTTTGATCACTTCAATTTCTTTTACAACCTCAACTTCTTTAATCACCTCCACTTCTGTAGGCTTGGCTTCTAATTGACTCGCAAAGCTTGTTCTTTCAGTATTCCATCCAGAAAGTTGAGAAGACCATTCTGATCTTTCTTTCTTCCAACCTTCTGCTTCTGCATCCCAATTGGTTCTTGAAGCAGAATATTCACCTTCTAAGTTCTCATATTTTACCAAATGAGAATCGTAATCAGATTTAAGATTGCTATATCGCTTCTTATATTCATTTAATTCATTTTGATATTTCACACTGGACGATTTGCCCCAGAAATGTCTTAAGAACCAACCTAAGATAGCTGCTCCTAATAACCACAGCAACGGAAAAAGCCACCAAATATTCATAATTTTAAGTTTTGTCGATTAATAATTTTAGTTTGAAGTAAGTTTAGAATGAAAGCTATGTGCTCTATTTGGAAGCCCCCATTAGAAAGCTTGCCCCACGGTTTATAACACCATTTATCACACAATCAGAGTTTTCTTTTTTATGATCGTACACCATTGGCTTGACCTGAAGTTGAGAATCGGGTACTCCTTTTTTAGTCAACAATGATTTCACAACATTGGCTCTTGCAAGTGCCAATTCTCTTAAAGTTCCATTTGCATTGGTTTCTTCATGATCATGATACCCAATAATAGTTATCACCTTCTTGGAATTCTTCTTGAGATAAGAACTTATCTTATTAACTGCTTCAGTCAAACTTGGGTCAAGCTGCTTAATATTTGCAGAAGATTCAGCAAAATTGAATGTTGCATCAGACTTTGCAATTACATTAGATGCGTCTTTTAGTTCCCATGATACCACACATGGCGAGTTCTTTGCATTGTTTGAATTTTCAAATGGATTATTCCTCCAGAAGTAAATTCCCAAAAATATCCATATTGCTAGAAGCAATAAAACGATCCATACTGACCTGCTCATCTTTTTAGATTAGGTAATTGAAAAATAAGTTGAGCGAATATTCTCAACAAGTTAATATAGGAAAATCAACAAATAATGGGAGTTTTTCGATTTGCGCCGTCTAAAAATAAGAAAAAAATTAATTTTTCCAATTATCTCCAAGCGTCATCGTAATACCTAGATGATTGGTTGCACCCTCTAGGTGATAGAATCCTAAACCATAATCTAATTGAAATCTTTTTATATGCATCCCAAAACCAAACGAAAAACCTCCAAGACTCCTGAAGGTTGAAACCTTTAGCTCCTGCCTTCTTAGATGATTGTACGCAAAACGAATATTGAACAAGCCCCTCCTTCCAAACAAAAATTCACCAGAAAATACCAAATGGCGAAATAAGTTGTCAGCAAGCGCTTTGTACTTATTCTCCTCAATTATTTGACCTGTAAAATCCGTTTCCGTCACATTTGGATCAAGATATCTTATATTCCATTGATACAAATGATGCCCAGTGATCGTATATCGAAATGGAAGATGTTTAAGTCTATACGAATAACCTAATTTCAAATCAAATGGAAGATTCCTTCTTGGACTAGTAAAATTGTTAAAGCTGTAACCAATATTTTGTGCAACGGCACCTATTGACCAATTCTTACCAGGGGTATTATAAGTTAATCCTAAGTCTAAGCCTAAGCCAAAGCCATTTGCGGAAGCATAGTTAGCAAATAAAAACTTCGTATTAATTCCTAAATGAACTCTTTCATTCATCTTCTTTGAGGCTCCAAGTATCAAAGCCATTTCATTAGCCTTGAAGGTGCCTATGCGATTCCCAATTGGATCAGCTTGTGTAAATTCACCATAGCTAACATATTGGAGTGCTGAATGAAAATGGTATTTCAGAGAATCAATCGAAAACCCATAAGAAAGCATTCCTTGATTTATTCCTGCAAAATGGAAAATATTGTTTAAAGATATCTTATTGTCCATTGTAGCATTGCTCAATGCAGGGTTCTGCTGTACTTGAGCAATGTCCGTATCAGAAACCATGATCAAAGTCCCTCCTAAAGCGGAGGTTCTAGCGCTTCCTGGAGAGGAAAGAAAGTCATACACTTGTGTCCCTCCCAATTGGGCAAAACCATTGGTATAAAAAAAGACGGCAAGAGAAACGAAAATTATTCTTTTCAAGACTTTGTTAGGTTTAAATTCTTTGGTTCAATATCGCCTTTTTCTGGCGTCCATATTGTCTGGCAAACACCTAAACTGTCACACATCATTTTTTTCATTACCTGACCTTGCTCATCAAACTGCGTCAATAAGCCGAATTCTTTATCACCCTCCAAAAAGCTTCCTTCCCATTGTACTTGACCATTGCTATAATACTCTTTAAAAGGACCGTTCTCAAGATTGTCTTTAAAGGTTACAACTTCCATAATATTCCCATCTTCAAAATACTTGGTAAAAAGACCTTCCATTTTTCCATTTACATAGGCAGACTCAATCATCTTTTTGCCTGAAGGATAATAAATAATGTGCTCACCATGCATCACACCGTCTTGATATAGTTCTTCAATTTCGATTTGATCAGCTTTCGGAAAGTATATTTTCCTTTTGCCAGACAACTTGCCATTATTATAATTACTCTCCTCTTCCAAGCTACCATCCTCTCTATACTTTTTGTAACTACCATGTTTTTGGTCATCATCATTAACTGTGTAAACTTCATTTGGCTGTCCATCCTTATAACTGATGGTCACTTCTTTAGGTGCACAGGATACAAATATGAAGGAGAATAATAATACATACTTATACATAGTGGGCTAGTTTTGTCTGCTTATTAAACGGTAGAGATCAAATTGTATTTTATATTTATTAACTTATGATTGCCTAGTACAATTAATAGTCTAGTGTTACAGAGCTGACATCTGACGCTTCTTCCTCCTCTTTCATCTTTTTATTATTTCTCCACCAAATAAACCCTACTGTTGAGACCAATATATAAGGCATTGCAAGCATATATAATATTCCCTTATTCAATCCCTTACCTTCCGTTCCTCCATTTGCTAGATTGGTTTCAGCTGCCATCCTACACATTGGACATTGGGCATCAAGTTGCGACCAATATGCTGCAGCTAAGATGAAAGTAAAAATCAAAATGGATTTAAGTATTTTAGTAGCGTTCATAATTCAAAGATAAATACTTATCGGTAAGGACTCAACATAAGGTATAAAATTGGACCGGTTAATGTAACATAAAGCCAAACTGGAAACACCCATCTAACCAATTTTTTATGTTTTTCAATCTGATAACTAATACCTCTAATAAATGAGATTAGTATAAAGGGAAAAACAACCCCTGCAAGCAGAATATGAGTGTTTAGAATAATAAAATATATGGTTCTAAGGGGACCTTGTCCTCCATACCGTGTTGGTGGCTCAGTAATGTGGTACAAAACATATGAAACCAAAAAAATGGCAGATGCAACCATCGCCAATATCATGGTGTTTTTATGTGCCTCGACATTTCCTTTTTTGATGAAATATAAAGCAATTAACAATAAAACAAAGGTGCATGAATTCATGATCGAATGAAAAAGTGGAAGTCCCGAAAAATCAACTTCAGTTTCAATTTTAAATACTCCCATGATAGCAATCAATCCAATTACAACAACCGACACTACATAAGAAATGGGTATCAGTTTTTTAGCAAGATCTGGTCTTTCAACATACTTTGTCATAATTCTATTTTCTATGTTTTATATCACGTCCTGGTTTTTTAGGGAGCACCAAAGCAGTATAGGTCACCAAATCTTGGACTGCTTCTTTTTCAAAATTATGAAAACTTCTTATTCGTCCCTGATTATCCAAAAGCGCAATTTCTCCTCCCTTTTCAATTGTACTAGGTACAACATGAAAGTTACTTTGATCGAATTCAGGCAAAGGAGTAAGTTCTTTTTCATTGAGCAAAACAAGTTGAAAGTTATATGCATCATCAAATTGATCATATAGTTTCTGGATTGTTTTATCGTTTGATTCATCCTTTCGGGAAATAATAATTGTAGTTTGACCTTCACAGGTCTTTTTTAAATCGTATTCGGTTGTGAAAGCACGAGATGAGATGAGACTATTAAGATCACCTTTAGGTTCCATTGCCGTTTGAGCTTCTTTCCTAAATTCTAATCCTGTTTTGAGATAATACCAAGATAGAGCAGGAAAGACGACGATGAGAGCTGTTACGGCTAATTTCTTAAGAATCTTCATTTTGCCAAATCTTAGTGTTGATGATATAAAAAAACTGTTACACTATAAAGTGTAACAGCTCAAGTTTTGTTTGGTTAGTTGGAAATTTCTATTGTTCTAGTTCTTTAATTAGTTCTCCTGTTTGACCAGTAGTCCGAACTGTCTCAACAGTTTCCTTGTTTTTGTCATCGATCAAGGTCCTTCTTTTGTTCCAGTCTGCACCTTCCCAAAAGAATGCAATGACCGCCCAAACCAATAACAAAGTAGGTAAAAGTACAGACTTCACCAAGCCTGGTACTTCATATTTCATGTGCATAAATTCATAAACAATTAGGTATGCTTTGACCAAACTCATGATGATCATTACCAATGCCATGATCCAAGTAGCAACTTCAACTCCTTCTATCAAATAACCTTTTCCCAATAAGGCAAATAGTACTTCACAAATAGTAATCACAGCTAAAACTATGATCCATTTAGTTGCACTTTTTACAGACTCTTCGTGTGTCATGTGTCCCATAAGACAGCTTTATTTTTTGTTAATTATATTAAATAAAATACCAAGAATACGAATACCCAAACCAAATCGACAAAGTGCCAATAAAGTCCAATCTTCTCTACCATTTCATATCCATTTCTTCTCTTTACATACAAACCAGATGCTACATTCACCATAATAATAATCAAAAAGACTACTCCCGAAAATACGTGAAAACCATGGAATCCTGTAATAAAGAAAAATAACGCTCCAAAGGCTTTCGGCCCTAAGGTTTCTGTTTTTGTTTTGCCTGCATCTTCTCCTGAAGTTACTTTATACTTATGTAGTATAAATCCATCTTCATTCACAACAGCATAAGGATAGTCACCTGGTTTTGTATAAGTAGCATCAGTTTTTGTAAATCCTGGCAAATGATGCTCATCATCATGTCCTGCTGCGTGGTCCTCAGCATGATCATCATGTCCATGTCCATGGCCGTGATCATCATGTGCAGCATGTGGAGCATGATACTTGTGTAATAGATAGCTGTGACCAACTTCAAATGACCCAAGTTCAGGATCTAAATATGTTCCAGCCTCTGTCGTAGTCCCAAACGGGTTCTTGGTAATGGTCATGTGCTCCTTACCGATTAAAGTTGACCATTCCCAAGCTTGACAACCTAAGAATGCCAAACCACCCAATATGGTTAAAAACATCCAAACTACGATACCCTTCTTGTATTCTCTATGACCATCCTGTACTGCTCTTACCATTGTATATGAACTGAACAATAAGATAAAAGTCATTAATGTTACGAAGTAAAGTGGCTTTTCATGAAATCCACCTGGAAAAGTACTAAATACTTTATCCGCAATTGGCCAAGAAGGCATCGCTATTCTTAGCGCTCCATAAGCAATAAGGAATCCTGCGAATGTAAATGCATCCGATAATAAAAAGTACCACATCATCAATTTTCCATAACTCGCTTTGAAGGGTTGTTTCCCTCCATCCCAAGCATCACCTTCGTTGTGGTCGTGATGAGTATCAGTGTGTGTTAGCGTTTCTGCCATATTCTGATTCTGTTAAATAAAAAGTAAAAATGTGAACAAATAGATCCACAAAATATCTACAAAATGCCAGTACTGTAGTACCAGCGAAAATCTAACTCTTCTTTTCTCCGTCGGTTTAAAAGGTAGTGTAAATGCATGTAACAATGCAACAACTAATGCAGCGATTCCACCCAAAATATGAGCAGCATGCAGTCCAGTGATTAAATAGAAAAATGATCCACTTGGATTACCTTTCATATCTACTCCACCTTCAAATAAAGTAAACCAGCCCTTGTATTGCATGATAATAAACACACAAGCCAAGATCAAAGTCACAACCAACATCGATTTATAAAGAAATTCTTTTCCCTTCTTAAATGAACTATAAGATAAATGCAGCGTTAAACTGCTTATCAAGATCACCGCAGTACTTACATAAAAACTGTTTGGAATAACAAATTCTAACCAATTCCCAGCGGCCTGCTTTACAATGTAAGCACTGGTCAATGCAATAAACATCATGATTATGGAAAGGAAACCCATCCATAATGCAAACACCTGTGGGTGAATACGACGTGTATTGTTATTATTTTTCAGTGCTACGTTTGTCATTAAAAAATCATATATACCAATAATATTAAAGGAAGATAAAAGAAAGAACTAAACATTAGTGCCAAAGCACTTTTACGATCTTTCCTTTTCTGTAACAATATACAGAACACCAAATAGGCAATACTCAAAACCATAGATCCAATAAACATGGCTATATTGATTCTTGCGTCATTTAGGTATCCCAGATAGCAGACTGGTATCAGCAACAAAGCGTAGATACCAGAATACAAACCTATATTATTGTCAATATTACCTTCTTCGTTAATTGGTAATAATTTAAATCCAGCTTTTTTATAATCCTCAAAACTCAACCATCCAATCGCCCAAAAGTGGGGAAATTGCCATAAGAATTGAATTCCAAATAAGGTCAATCCTAAAACACTCAAAGTTCCTTCAAAAGCACAGGTTCCAATAAGAACAGGTAATGCTCCAGGAATTGCTCCAACAGCAACTGAGGCAGTTGAATATCTTTTTAATGGGGTATACACAAATGCATAGGATAATAAAGAAAGTGTTCCTAACAAAGCAGTTAATGGATTGATAAAGGCCAACATCCCAATACCTAGTACCATAGATATTCCAGCCATTAATACTGCATCAGAAACTTTCATTCTATTCGCAGCCAAAGGTCTATTTTTGGTTCTATCCATTTGAGCATCATACTCTCTCTCCAAGACCTGATTCAAAATATTTGCTGCGGCAGTGGTTAAAAATCCACCTAAAGACAACAAACCCAAAATCAATGGCGATGCATCAAACCCTGCAACAATTAAGTACCCAAGAATTGAACTCATCAATACCATCAAGGCCAACTTAAACTTAGTGAGTGCTTTGATTTCGGACCAAACAGAAATATGCTGAATGGTTGCAGAAGTTTCGACTGAGGAATTATATGTCTTTAATTTCTTACTCATTTTTTCTAATGCATATCTTCTCCATGTTCCTCACCTTCCTCCATAGGAATGTACTGAGGCACAAATTCTCTTTCATCTTTGTTATAATCATAAGCCCATCTGTGTACAGTAGGAATCTTACCTTCCCAGTTACCATGCACACCTTCAATAGGAGAAGACCACTCCAAAGTGGTAGCTCCCCATGGGTTTCTTTTTGTTTGTTTTTTCCCTTTCCATATGGAATAAAAGAAATTAACCATAAACAATACTTGGACTCCAAAAGTGATAATCGCAGCTATTGTTATAAATTGATTCAATTCGGTAAAATGCTTGAAAGCATCAAAGCCATCAAATCGGTAATATCTTCTTGGCACTCCTGCCATTCCAATATAATGCATAGGCCAGAAAATAGCGTAAGCACCAATCATAGTCCCCCAGAAGTGAATTTTACCCATTGTTTCACTCATAAATCGGCCAAACATTCTAGGATACCAATGATATATACCTGCAAACATTCCAAAGAATGCCGCAACACCCATCACAATATGAAAGTGAGCTACAACAAAATACGTATCGTGTAATTGAATGTCGATGGCTGAGTTTCCTAAAAATATTCCTGTTAATCCACCTGAGATAAACATAGATACAAATCCAATCGCAAATAGCATTGGAGTATTGAGCCGAAGGTTCCCACCATATATGGTAGTAATCCAGTTAAATACTTTGACCGCAGAAGGTACTGCAATAATCAAAGTAAATACCACAAAAAAGTTAGATATAAACGGATTCACCCCAGACATAAACATATGGTGTGCCCAAACTATAAAGGATAAAAATCCAATCGCTAATATGGACAATACCATCGCTTTGTAACCAAAGATTGGTTTACGTGCATGCACAGAAAGTACTTCTGACACCAATCCCATGGCTGGAAGAATGATAATATAAACCTCAGGGTGTCCTAAAAACCAAAACAAATGTTGATATAGAACTGGACTACCTCCAATCCTATCCAAAGCTTGTCCCTGAATAAATATCTCACTTAAAAAGAATGAAGTACCCATTGCTCTGTCCATAGTCAGCATGAAAAACCCTGATGCCAATACCGGAAAAGAAAGAATACCTAATATCGCAGTGACAAAGAAAGCCCATATGGTTAACGGCATTCTCCAAAGTGTCATTCCTTTTGTTCTTAAATTCAATACTGTGGTTACATAATTGATACCTCCTAACAATACCGAAACCACAAAAAGCACCAAACTAACAACCCAAAGTGTCATTCCTGTACCTGACCCGGTCGAGGCTTGCGGCAAGGCACTCAGCGGAGGATAGGCCGTCCAACCTCCAGAAAAAGGTCCAGTACTAATGAACAAAGAATAAAACATTACAATACCAGCTGTAAAGAAAAACCAGTATGATAACATATTTAAAAATGGTGATGCCATATCTCTAGCCCCCAACTGAAGTGGGATCAAAAGATTACTAAATGTACCACTAAGTCCAGCTGTCAATACAAAGAAAACCAAGATGGTTCCATGCATCGTCACCAATGCATAATAAAATTCAGGTGCAAGTGACCCAATTCCATTCTCTACAACTATCCATTTACCCAACAATGGTTTTAACCATTGAAAATCAGCTTCTGGAAATCCTAATTGTAGTCTAAATATGATAGACATTGCTGCACCGATAAATGCCCAGATAATCCCCGTTATTAAAAACTGTCTAGCAATGATCTTATGATCCATGCTAAAAATATAGTGGTTAATAAAATTAGATTGGTATTTATCACCATGGTGATGATCATGAAAATGATCGTCATAACCCAATTTTTCTATTAGAATATCCTCTTCGTGAACTTTTTCTAATTCGGCCATTTGATTTTATTTAAATTCCTATTTGGAAATTATTTTTAATTCTGTTCTTCTATTTTGTTGTCTTCCTTCCTCAGTCGTATTGTCTCCTACTGGTACATCTGGACCATATCCTTTCGCTTGCAACCTTCCTCCATCAACATTCTTTCCTGTCAAGAAGTTTAAAACAGATGTTGCTCTTGCTTCTGACAATGTTTTATTGGTCTCAGCTGATCCAGTACTATCAGTATGTCCTCCTACCTCTATATTCATGGTTGAGTACTTATTGAGTAGTTCTGCAATTTTCGAAAGTTCGTATCTAGAATCTGCTGTCAATGTTGCTGAGCCAGTTTCAAAGAATACGTTTTTTAATTTTATGATATCACCAACTTTTCCGTTGTCGTTTGCTTCCGCAAATGTGGATACTAATTCAGTATTTCTGTTTGCTATTTCGAAATCCAATAGTTGTCCTTTAAATGGATCTGCAGCAGTATTTCTGATATTAGCCATATAATAGGATTGTTGCTGAGTAAGCCAATCTTCGTATTCATCTTGCTCAACAATTCTAACAACCCTTCTCATACTGTAATGTCCTTTTCCACAAAGTTCTGCACAGGCAAGTTCGTATTCGAATGCATCTGCTCTTGACAAACTTTCAGGATCTTCTGGATCTGCGGGTAATTGAAATTCAGGATATTTTCTTAATTCTTCTCTAAATTCTTCCGTGGTTTTAATTGGAGTAAAAATAAAGTATGTTGGCAATCCTGGAATAGCATCCATTTTTACTCTGAAGTGTGGCAGATAGAAATTGTGCAAAACATCTCTCGCCGTAATTCTAACTCTTACTTTTTGTCCAACAGGAAGAACAATTTCAGATGGTTGGAAATCGTCTAGATTCTTAGTGTCCGTCCAAACTTGTCCAAGCGGATTTGAAGCAAGGTCTATATCTCTAAAATTTGTAGTTCCTAATTTACCATCAGCACCAGGGTATCTTATATCCCAACCAAACTGAAAACCAGTAGCTTGAATCTCCATATAATCATCGGCATCAGGGGGTACATCTGGCATCACAGTATTCCAAACTACCAATCCTTTCACTACTAAATATGTCATGACGATGGCTGGAATTACAGTCCATATGATTTCTAGATTCGTATTATGCGGAAAGAAATCTGCCTTTCCATTTTTTCTTGCTCTGTATTTGTAGGTAAACCAGAATAATAAGTATTGTGTAATTATGAATACAATCCCAGTAAAAAACAAGGTTACATTAAACAATGAATCAAGACTATCACCGTGTGCTGAAGCAGCCTTCAAGGGACCATAACCCAACATTACATTTTTATAGTAATATGAAGAGACTACGCAAGCAATAAGAAATACGATCATAAAGATGAACATCCATAAGGCTGTTCTATTATTGCCTTGGAAATATGATTCCTCTTCACCTCTAATTCTAGAAGAAAGCTCATTTACTTTACTCACTTGGACTATAATAACTCCAAGAAGAATAAGGATCAATAAGATAATTAATGCTGTCATATCTTTTTCTTAAATCAATTCTAAATTAAACGTGGTGATGTAAACTTTCCTCTAAATATGGATCATGAGACGGTTCTAATCTTGTTCTTGACATCATAGTATATGCAAAAAACAAAAACAAGCATAAGAAACCAATCATGGTACCAAATTCTAAAAATCCAGGTGCAGCAAATCCACCAACATGTCCCCCTCCAGCTTCATGTGCTGTATGAAGTATACCAGGCTTCAACATTAAAAAGAAATCAAGCCAATGTCCAACAAACACCACAGCAGCGACAAAGCCTAATGATCCCCATTTTCTCTTTGTATCATTTCGCATCAATACTAAGAAAGGCAGAACAAAATTTACCGCAAGGTTACCCAAGAAAAGAACTGGATAGTTATCCCATCTTTCTTTGAAATAGATTGTTTCTTCACCGACATTGGCATACCAAATCAACATATATTGTGAAAACCACAGGTAAGTCCAGAATATAGAAAAAGCAAAAAGCAATTTTCCTAAATCATGAATATGCTCATTGGTTACATTCTGAAAATAACCTCTCCCTTTTAGATACATAATTGTCATAATGGTCAAGGCAATCATAGATACAAACCAGCTTGCTCCTGTATACCAAGCAAACAAAGTACTGTACCAATGAGAATCCACAGACATTATCCATTGCCAAACCATAGCGGCAGAAGTAAAGCCTGCAATTGGTAAAAATGCAGCAGCCCAAACCCTCATTTTTCTATGGCTTGAAAAATCTTTGTCATTTCCTTCATCTTCTTTTATTGAAAGTGCTCTTAATCTGGTCATGATAAAATACCACAAGCCAACAAAGATCACAGTCCCGCCCAAGTACCATTTGTAATTCAAAAATCCAGCTTTTCCAGCAAGAATAGAATCAAACTTTTCTGGCACAGAGGCATCAAGAATAGAAGTATCAGTCCAGTGGTATAAATGGTGCCAATGAAATACATTTCCTAATGCTATAACTGTCATCAAACCGAGTCCAACAATAAGAAATAATCCAAATGACTCCCACACTCTTTTGAAAGTTACATACCATCCTGCCCAAGCCGTAATACTAGCTGAAAGAAAGAAGCCTGCCATCAAAGCAATCCCAGTAAAAAATACAGAATTGTGTAAGAAGTTGGACCAGAATCTAGAATGTAAGGGATCATCATTCATCCATGTCCATCCCATACAAACAAGACCTAATACTATTCCTGATAGTAATAAAGTTCTTTGTCTTCCTGAAAATTCAAAATTGGTCATTTATAGATCTTTTAAAGTCTTTCGATTAATGTTTTTCATCATGATCATGCCCTCCATGTCCGTGTCCATCGTGATCATGTCCATCGTCATGACCTGATTCATGTTCGTGTCCATGATTATTATCTTTGTGCTCATCATCTGAATGGTGAGAGCCATCATTCATTCCTAGCAATGAACTTTTTATTTCTCCCGCAGGTCTGTCAATAGAGTTTAAAGTATTTTCCATTTGATTGTATACCAAATCTTTGTTTTTGGCTTGTAATGATCTGATATAATGAACTACCTGCCATCTTTCTTCTGTTGCAAGTTTATCCGTATATCCACCCATCATATTTTTACCATAGAT
Source organism: Saprospiraceae bacterium (assembly GCA_020630955.1). GTDB lineage: Bacteria > Bacteroidota > Bacteroidia > Chitinophagales > Saprospiraceae > JAHDBF01. The sequence continues at coordinate 12,130 of JAHDIE010000023.1, read as the reverse complement.
GATAGCATGATAAAGTCTACCGTTTGATGTGGCAGTAAATTCATCATTGGTTAGGATTGCTGGTTGTACTGGATATGCTCCATCGTCTCTAACCAAATAACCATTTCCGTCTCCTTTGTCTCCATGACAAATTCCGCAGTAGTATCCATATAGTTCTTTACCTCGAGCAAGTCCTTCATCCGTTATGGGATAAGGGTTATCAATCAAAGTATTGGTAGCTCTGGTTCTTTCATCATCGGTATCTCCATAAGCATAATCAGAAGTGCCTATACTAGGAATATTCATATGAGAAGAAGTCGTTGGAACTGTTCCAGGAACTGGAGTTCGTGGTTTTGCCATTTCATAATAATCTTTCTCAGAACCCCATGTATTATAATAATAGTAATTATAATAGTTTGCTTCATAAGCAATAGAGTGAGCCATGTCCGGCATATATTCACTTCCTGTAGAATTACCTCCTGGTTGTTGGCAAGCATTCAAAAGCAAAACCAAAACAACAATTGCTAGTATTTTATATAGTTGAAATGTCTTCATTTATATCGTTTTTGCATGAATTTCTGATGCACCTGTTGATCTTAGAAAAGACTCCGCAGAGCTTTTATCTGTTTCTGCCGTATCAAATGCAATACAAAATTTATCATCAGTAATTCTTAAATCTATCGTTGGATTCACAACGCCAGGACCAAGTCCATTTACCAGGTAAAAAGTGACAACCATCCCGATTGACGCAAATAGAACCGTTAACTCAAAGGTTATAGGAATAAATGAAGGAACTGCCCAATGCGGCTTCCCTCCAAAAATTATTGGCCAATCCTTTGTAAAAATCCAAGTCATGCCCAAAAATGCCGTTAAGGTACCAAGCATCCCATAAATAAATCCAGCTATGTGCAATCTTGATTCAGATAATCCTAAAAGCGGATCCAATCCGTGCACCGGGAATGGTGTATATACATCCATAATGTCGATATGCTTGTCTCCTGCAATCTTAACTGCTTTCAACAAATCTTCTTCATCATCGTATAAACCGTAAACTATGTCTTTATAATCTGCCATTGTCTTTGATTATTCCTTATTAATATTTACCTCCGTCTAATCGGTCTTGTAAATCTTTTAATTCGTCCCACTTTCCTTCGAAAGCTAATTTCGCTTGTACTACCCAACTCTCAGGACTATTACCACCAAAGTTTCCTTCAGCGTTATCCAATATCGATTGCAATGTATTCGTATCTGAATTTGATAAATCCTCAAAACTATTAATTCCAGCAGCGTTCAATGTTGCCGCAATCTTAGGTCCAATACCTTCAATTTTTTTCAAATCATCCTTAACTACCTGCATATAAGTAGAACCTTTAGAATCCGAATGACTGTGATCATCAGCATGAGTTGAGCTGTCGTGTGCATGTCCATGATGTGCATCACTATGATCATCATGAGAACCGTGGTGGATTGCATTTGGTCCAGTATATTGATCACCTGATGATTTAAGGATACTCTTCACTTCTGCTATTGCAACAACTGGTGCAACTCTGGTAAACAATAAATAAAGAGTAAAGAACAAACCTATGGTTCCTAAGAAAATTCCAATCTCTACCCAAGTTGGTGAATAATATGACCAACTTGATGGAACATAATCTCTAGCTAAGGTGGTTGCAATAATCACAAAACGCTCAAACCACATCCCGATATTAATTACAATCGAAATAAAAAAGGTTAAGGCAATGTTTCTTCTGTATTTTTTCCACCAAAAAATTTGTGGAGATAATACATTACAAAACATCATACCAAAATATGACCACCAATAAGGCCCAAGTGCTCTGTTGAAAAATGCAAACTGTTCATATACATAACCAGAATACCAGGCAATAAAAAGCTCGGTAAGATATGCCACTCCAACAATTGTTCCCGTAGTCAGGATCACTTTATTCATGGACTCAATGTGAGCCAAAGTAATATAATCTTGAAGATTTAGAATTTTTCTAGTAATGATCATCAAGGTAAGTACCATAGCAAAGCCTGAAAATATCGCTCCAGCCACAAAATATGGTGGGAATATTGTGGTATGCCATCCTGGTATTACTGATGTTGCGAAATCAAAAGATACAATGGTGTGTACAGAAAGTACCAAAGGAGTTGCAATACCTGCTAATACAAGGGATATAGACTCCCATCTTTGCCAGTGCTTTGCTGATCCAGTCCATCCAAAAGACAAGAAATTGTATATTTTTCTTCTAAACCCTTTGGCTCTATCTCTTACCGTTGCAAAATCAGGAACAAGTCCAGTGTACCAGAATAATAATGAAACGGTAAAGTATGTACTAATTGCAAATAAATCCCAAAGTAATGGTGAGTTAAAGTTTGGCCAAATTGGTCCTCTCGTATTAGGATATGGGAAAAAGTAAAAAACAACCCATGCTCTACCTACGTGAATTCCTGGGAAAAGTGCAGCGCATAAAACGGCAAATATTGTCATCGCCTCTGCAGCTCTGTTTACCCCAGTTCTCCATTTTTGTCTGAATAATAATAATATCGCAGAAATCAAAGTACCAGCGTGACCTATACCGATCCACCAAACGAAGTTGGTAATATCCCATCCCCAACCAATGGTTCTGTTTAGGTTCCATGTTCCGATACCATGCCATATGGTCCAGGTAATACAGAACAAACCAAACCCTAACAAACTCACTGAGATTAAAAACCCAGTGATCCATGCTGCGTTTGGTGCTTTCTCTGTTGGAGAAACCAAATCTTCAGTAATCTGATGGTATGTTTTATGACCAGTTACTAAAGGTTCTCTAATTGGACTAGTGTATGAACTCATTCACTTTACTTTTTCTTAGTTATTTATTTTATGCGTCTAAAGATGTGTCTCTGTTGTTAACCTTAATGGTATAATTAACAGATGATTGAACATTGATTTCTTCAAGCGCAATAAAATTCATTGGTGATGCTAATTTTTTAGCCAAATCACCATGCTTATTATTTCTATCTCCAAATGTGATTGCGTCAGTTGGACAGGCTGTCTGACAAGCTGTTTTCACATCAGAATCTCTTAATGATCTTCCTTCTTTCTTTGCTATTAACTTTCCTTCTTGTAATCTTTGAACACAGAAGCTACATTTTTCTATTACCCCTCTCGATCTCACGGTAACATCTGGATTCAGAACCATTCTTGAAAGATTATCAGCACCAAATGGAATAGTTTCTCCATTTAATGGTACCTGGTTCGCTGGGAATAGATCTGCGGTAGTATAATCCAACCAGTTAAACCTTCTTACTTTGTATGGACAATTGTTTGCACAATATCTGGTTCCAACACATCTATTGTAAGCCATTTGATTCAATCCTTCAGAACTATGGTTTGTGGCATTTACTGGACAAACATTCTCGCAAGGTGCATTATCACAATGCTGACACATCATTGGTTGATATACTACATTTGGATTTTTTAAATCACCATAGTAATATCTATCAATTCTTAGCCAAGTCATTTCGTGGTGTCGGCTTACTTCTTTCTTTCCAACAACTGGGACATTGTTTTCTGCCATACATGCTACTGTACATGCATTACATCCGGTACATGTTTGTGTATCGACATGCATTCCCCAATGATGTCCTTGCTTGTACTTGTCAGCACTATATTCATTGAATGGATATAGTGTTTGATCGTTAAGGTGCTGTGCTTCTTCTCTTTTGTGGTGCACCTTTTTTAAGGTTGACCCCAGGTCCTTCAAGTTTGTCGTGTATATCACTGATCTATCAACCAATGCTCCTTGATAACCTCCAAGACCATAAGCCATACCTAAGGCTGCTTCATCGGCATTAATTGTGTTTCCATCATTGTCTTTGGCTGTTACACCATAAGAGTTATGATATTGCACACAAGAGAAATCTTTCTCTTTTCCTACCTTTCCAGAAACGGCGACATTACTGTTATAATATTGTGTCATTCCATCAACAACTGGCATGCAGTCATTTACATTTACACCAACTCCATTTGCACAAAGTCCTGAATTATCTCTTCCATAACCCATTGCCAATGCAACAGTACCAGGCATTTGTCCAAATTGTTGAATAACAGGCACTCTAACAGTTTTATCTCCGATGGTTAAATCTACCAGATCTCCATCCACAAGACCATTAAAACCATTGATTCTTTTTACTCCATCAAAATCAATGGGCACTGCGAGATAATTACCCCAAGAAGTTCTATCGACTGGATCTGGCATTTCTTGCAACCAAGGGTTGTTTGCAAAAGTCCCGTTTCCAATGCTAACTTTTTCGTAAAATGATATTTCAAGTTCTGAATTTGTTGGCTTACTTACTCTAGACATTGAAGCTGCAGCATTGGCTACAAAACTTGGTGCAGCATTTCCTCCCGAAGTATTTAGTACTCCATCCTTAAGGACTTTATTCCAAAATCCATCAAATCCAATGAAATCAGTTTGATCAGCAAATACTCCGCTTTTCCATGTATTTTTCAAAAATGACAAATAAGGTTGACTACCTCCTGGCGCAGCTTCTGCCCAATTTAGCAAACTAAGACCAGCTTGTCTGGTATTAAACAACGGTGAAATAGTAGGCTGAACCATACTAATCACACCTCTTTTTGGCTCGGCATCTCCCCAACTTTCAAGTGTATGATGTACTGGAGCTATAACATTTGCAGATGTAGTCGTTTCATTTGGTGTATACCCTAAAGCTATTTTGTAAGCTCCTGACATTGCATCATTAAGTGCAAGGCCATCAGCATATTCAAATACTGGATTACAATTATTAAAGATGATGGTATCTACCAAACCACCTTTTAATTCATCAACCAATGTTTTTAATTCTCTTTCGCTTCCTTGTCTTTGTAGAGATGCATGTGCAAAATCTACAGTTGTTCCTAAGTTACCCAATGCATTATTGATGGCATTGACAAGAATTTGTTCATGGACATTATTAGAAGCAGAAACAACCAATGACTTTCCTCTATTGGCACTCAATTGATTCGCTACTTTATCCAGCGCAGATTTTGCTGCTGCATTAGAAAATGCAGGTGCAGATCCTCCAACTATTTTTGAAGCGAGGTATGCAATTGCTGCACCCTGCTCTGATGGTTTTACCAATATTCTATTGTCTGCATTTGATCCAGTCATAGACATATGACTTTCTACTTGGATATGTCTTGACATTTTTGAATCAGCACCAGATACTTTTCTTTTCTTAGCGTATTGAGTGGCGTATTCTACTGGCGAAATCCATGTACCTAAGAAGTCTGCTCCAAAGCTTAAGATCAAATCAGCCTTGTCGAATCTATAATTAGGCACTACTCTATCACCAAAAGAAATTTCGTTGGCCTCCAAAATTGCTCCTGCAGATACAGGGTCATAGGTTACCACTTTAGTATTTGGGAATTTTGCCTTAAATAGTTCAACTGTTCTTTTGTCCGTAGGACTAAGTATGGTATTGGTTACAAAGCGAATTCCTTTTGAAGCAGCGAGTTTCTCTTTTACTGTTTTGTCTAGGTTTATCCAATCAACTTTTTCACCTTCAACGATTGGAGCTTTGAACCTGTTAACATCATATAATGACAAAACGCTCGCTTGCGCTCTTGCTGAAGTACCCCCATTGGTCATCGAACTCATAGAGTTTCCCTCTATTTTGATAGGTCTACCTTCTCTTGTCTTAACAATGATTGGACAAAAATCCCCACCTTCGACGTAAGAAGAGGCGTAATATGTTGCTACCCCAGGAATAATAGAATCTGGTTTTATAACGTATGGAATGGCTTTATTAATTGGAGCATCACAGCCAGCAGCAACTGTTGCTGCACCAAGACCAAATCCTAAGTATTTTAGAAAATCTCTTCTGTTGGTCTGTACTTTCTCTGCGGCTAAGGCTGCTTTCTCCGGAGTCAGACCGTTGAATTCATTTTGAGATTCTTTGATAAACTCTTCATCTCTTGTGAGATCTTTTCCGCCTATCCAGATATTATTGTTTTCCATTGACAATTGTTATCAATTTTTGAAAAATGATTCTTCTTTAATTAATAGTGACATTTTTGACATTCAAGTCCACCAATATCTTCTACTGTAACTTTTTCTCTTGTACCATTTGCAAATTCTTCATGGTATTTAGCATAGCTCTCGTAATACTCATTTCCTTGGAATTGTACTTCCGTTTGTCTGTGACAGTTGATACACCACCCCATTGATAAAGGTGAATATTGTTCTAGTGTTGCCATTTCTTCCACTTGACCATGGCAAGTCTCACACTCAACTTTTCCTACACCTACATGTTGAGAGTGGTTAAAGTAAACATGGTCTGGAAGATTATGGATTCTGATCCAAGGAATAGGTCCAAAAACCTTGTCTTTTTGCTCGTCAGTTAATGAGCTCACGATGTCAGTCCATTGATTATCAACGAACTTTTCTCCTTTTTTATCTAGTGACTCTATTTCGTTTGCTTCCATGTAATTGTCTCCGATCCACTTTTTGTAGATCGCGGCAATGGTATCAGCATGCACATTTTCAGCATCATCAATGTATTTGTTTGTATTTGGATTAAATCCAGCTGAGGCAAATATCTTAGTGATTTCAGCAGTTCCATGTTCTGATCCAACCGTGATAGCTTTATGACAATTCATACAAGTATTGGTGGCCGGAATCACTGCATGCTTTGATCTTCTTGCACCATCGTGACAATACTGGCAATCAATTTTATTTACGCCAGCATGAGTTTCGTGTGAAAATTTAATGGGTTGATCTGGAGCGTACCCTTGTTGTCTTCCTAGATTGACGGCATTATTCATAGTTGTATACCCTCCAAGAATTACCATGGCAAATATTAAAAAGGTAATAACTCCTTTGCTTGTTAATGTCTGTGTAAGTGTTTTGGTTTCTACGAACTTCCCTTCTTTCGCAGCTGCAATCTTATTAAGGTTTCCTATTATTCTTGTAAGGATCAACGCTAAAAATCCTAACATTAATAGAAGTAGACCATAGATCCAATTACCAAACCCTTTCTCTTCTGATCCTGTTCCACTGCCGTCACCATTTGTAGTAATTATAGGACCACCCATTGCACCTGTGAAAACTGCGTCTATATATAATAATATAGATTCAATGTTTTCATCGGTCAAATTAGGCATAGCAGTCATTTGGCTTTTATCCCATTCGTTGTAGATCTCTACAGCTCTTGGGTGATTGGCTTTGACCATGGCACCAGAATTTCTGATCCATCCATACAAGTCGACTTTGGGATAATCGGCCCACCTTTCTTCAGCGCCTCCAAGAGCGGGGCCAGTGGACTTCGATTTCATGTTTTTGTTGTGACAACTTGCACAATTGGCCTTAAACAGCGCTTTTCCGTCGTCAATTGTAGCTTCTGCGTGCGTCAGTAAGGGAAGGCAAAGAACCAACAGAAGCATTAAGCGTTTAAAAAACGTATGATTTATCATCTACGATTAAGTATTTTATGTGTCTAAGAGTCTTAAAATAGTGTTAAGACCCCGTATTTTCGGCAAATTTAAACTTCCATCGCATTATTAACAATTATTATAAATGGACAAAAGTTATTTAGACCAAATCTAAATAATTATACAGAAACTGCTGCTTTGATATGAGGGTGAGGATCATAACCAACGAGTTCAAAATCCTCAAATTTGAAGTCAAAAATATTTTTGACTTCAGGGTTAATTTTCATAATCGGTAAGCTTTTGGTTTCTCTTGTTAACTGCAAGGATGCTTGTTCTAAATGATTTTTATAAAGGTGTACATCTCCGAAGCTATGTACAAATTCTCCTGGTTTAAGATCGCAAACCTGTGCTACCATCATTGTTAGCAAAGCATACGATGCAATGTTGAATGGAACACCTAAAAAGGTATCTGCTGATCTTTGATATAATTGGCAAGAAAGTTTGCCATTTGCTACATAGAATTGAAAAAGGCAATGACAGGGTGTCAGGGCCATTTCGCTTAATTCTCCTACGTTCCACGCATTGACGATCATTCTTCTAGAATCAGGATTGTTTTTGATGGTTTCAATCAGATTTGATATCTGGTCGATGCTTTCGCCATCTGGAGTTGGCCATGATCGCCATTGTTTTCCATAGACTGGTCCAAGGTCTCCATTTTCATCTGCCCATTCATCCCAAATTCTAACTTTGTTTTCCTGTAAGTACTTAATATTGGTATCACCTTTAAGGAACCACAATAATTCATGAATTATTGATCGCAGGTGTAGCTTTTTTGTTGTTAAAATTGGAAAGCCCTCTGCAAGATCAAATCTCATTTGGTAACCAAAGCAGCTTACCGTTCCAGTACCAGTTCGGTCATCTTTTTCAGTTCCATTTTCAAGAATATGACTTAAAAGATCAAGATAGGCTTTCATTAATATGTTTTGTGCTTTGTATTGAGTATCTAAAGATCGTCAATCTTTGTGTAAACGTATTACAAAGATTCAAAATATCAAAGAATCTGATGACATCTACTAAGCAAAAAACTTAGATTTATAATTTTTAAAGGTAATGTTTGCAAATCAAAGTTTTGAATGTACAGAATAAGTGGTTATTTCCTACCGAAGAACATTTGCGGAAGCGAATAAAAAAACCACCAAACAGAGATCAACAAAACAAGATTCTAATCCATAATTATAATACTTAGACATAAGAAATAAATCAAAGGAAAAATTATCTTTGCAGCGATTTTTGACTCAATCTATCTAAACATATTAAGCGCATGGCTAACATCGGACGAATTAAACAAGTAATCGGACCAGTAATTGACATCAGTTTCGCTGGCGGATCAAGTGAACTTCCAGAAATTTACAACGCTCTAGAAATCAAAAAAGAAAACGGAGACCTAATGGTTTTTGAGGTTCAACAACACCTTGGAGAAGATACAGTTAGGGCAATCTCAATGGATTCTACAGAAGGATTGACCAGAGGAATGGAAGTTACGGACAGAGGCAGACCTATCTCAATGCCAGTTGGTGATCAAATTAAGGGAAGATTATTTAATGTAATCGGAGAGGCGATTGATGGGATTGGTCCAGTACCAATTGGAGAAGATGCATATCCTATACACAGAAAACCACCATCATATGATCAGTTATCTACTGAATCAGAAGTATTGTTTACAGGAATAAAAGTAATTGACCTTGTTGAACCTTACTCAAAGGGTGGAAAGATTGGATTGTTTGGAGGAGCTGGAGTAGGAAAGACCGTATTGATTATGGAATTGGTAAACAATATTGCCAAAGCTTATGAAGGTATCTCAGTATTCGCAGGTGTAGGAGAAAGAACAAGAGAAGGAAATGATTTGCTGAGAGAATTCTTGGAGTCAGACGTAATTAAGTATGGAGAAGATTTTATGCATTCCATGGAAGCCGGAGGATGGGATCTTTCGAAAGTTGACAAAAAAGCTTTGGAGGATTCAAAAGCTACCTTGGTGTTTGGACAGATGAACGAGCCTCCAGGGGCAAGAGCGAGAGTGGCATTGTCTGGATTGACCATGGCAGAATATTATAGAGATGGTGATCTTTCGGATCCAAATGGCGGAAAAGACATCTTATTCTTTATCGACAACATCTTTAGATTTACGCAAGCAGGTTCCGAGGTATCAGCACTTCTTGGGAGAATGCCATCAGCCGTGGGATATCAACCTACACTAGCAACTGAGATGGGTGTTATGCAAGAAAGAATTACTTCAACGAAAAGAGGATCGATTACCTCCGTACAAGCGGTATACGTACCTGCGGATGACTTGACAGATCCAGCACCGGCAACAACATTTGCCCACTTGGATGCCACAACAGTATTGAGTAGAAAATTGGCTTCATTGGGTATCTATCCAGCGATTGATCCGTTGGATTCAACATCAAGGATATTAGATCCAGCAATTATTGGAGATCTACATTACGATACTGCTCAAAGAGTAATCAATATATTACAGAGATATAAAGAACTTCAAGACATCATTGCCATCTTGGGATTGGAAGAATTATCAGAGGAGGATAAATTAATCGTAAGTAGAGCAAGGAGAGTACAACGTTTCCTTTCTCAGCCGTTCCATGTTGCAGAGCAGTTTACAGGGCTAGCTGGCGTATTGGTTCCGATTGAAGAAACCATCAGAGGTTTTAATATGATTATGGATGGTGAAGTAGATCAATATCCAGAAGCAGCATTTAACCTTGTAGGAACTATTGATGAGGCAATTGAAAAGGGTAAGAAACTAATTGCAGAAGCAGAACAAAACGCATAATTATGAATTGCAGCGTACTCACACCAGAAAAAGAAGTTTATTCAGGAGCAGTAAAATCAGTTAAGGTTCCTGGAATTAGTGGTCAATTTGAAGTACTAGATGGTCACGCTCCTATTGTATCAGCGTTGAAAGAAGGTGAGATCAGATTGATTGATACGAAGGGCGAAAGAATTAGCTATTCAATCAAACGAGGATTTATTGAGGTACTTGACAATGAGGTTTCTCTTCTCGTGCAGGGATTGAGTTAAAAAAGCAGAAAACCACAAACTCATATTTTGAAAAGGCGATCAAATGATCGCCTTTTTTGTTTTTGTTAAATTCAACTCATTAGTTAAAAGTACCATTGCCGTAGATCGTCTGCTTGCAAGTCTATTCGATTGAGTTTTTGTAAAACTTGTATATTTACTTTATAACTACCAAAAGGGCGTCTGGATATATGAATAATAAGATTGATTTTATAAGCGGGAAGGCAGATCACTTACTCGATCTTCTTAAAGGAGACAATCATCAAGGAAAAGGCAATACCACTTTATTTCTTCTTCTTGGCCTATACCTTGTAGTCGCTTGTGGCTACTATATAAAATTTGGCACAAGTACGGTTCTTACTATTTCATTGGTTGTTTTAATTTTACTAATGGTGATTTATCGATTGAGCATGCAAACTGCCTTAAAAGAAAATGCTGCAAGTGCTAATTACCAAAGTTACAAAGAGGTGGATGAGATGACTTACTTAAAAACCAAACTACAATACCTATATTCTGGTGTTATGGTGAAACTCACAAGAACAAAGTCAATAAGGATTGTATACATGTGTATGTTTCCATTTATATTAATATTGATCCGCGAATTTTTTCAAGGACAGATTAGCTCTGGATGGATAGGAATAAGTATTGTTGCCATCGTTCTTGGGTCGATATCATGGTGGGTATTTTTTAGATCTGATCTCGAGGATTTAGAAATATCAAGGGATGATATTAAAAGTTATTTAGATGGGATGTAATTTGATACAATAATGACAATTTAAAATTGAAGACTGTATAAAATGAAGCCGACCCACTTTTGGATCGGCTATCCTCGCAAGAAAATTTAATTAATTTTTGTAAAACTGTTCGTCTTTGTCCCATTCTTAGTTATCAGTCTTATGTAGTAGGTTCCGTCTGATAAATTTGAGATATTCAAAGATTCGTTATTAAATTCTTTCATGTCGCCCTTTAATATCACTTGGCCAACCTTATCAAAAATTTCATACTTTGCATCCAGATCATATTGTTGATTTGATTCAAGTTGAATTTGATTCGTACTTGGATTTGGAAAGATTTTAAATGTGAACAATTCTATTGAAGCTGGATCTGGAGTAAACATATCATTTTCGATACAAGGAGTATGAACATCTTCAGACCAATCCATAGAACTATTTCCAATTCCATCATATTCAATACTCATTGCAATGTCCCAAGGTTCAACAAAATCATCTACAGACCAGATACCTGCTGCAATGGCTACAGATGCTCTTGTATGTCCAGAACTTCCCCATTCAACATAATCAATAATTTCCTCAGGATTTGAGTAGCCATTTGATCTGTACAAACCTAACTCGCCATCAGCAGTCGAAATAATATCATACTCAAGAGTTACTATTTCCATTGGATCTAATATTAGATCATTTCCACAACTGATGATCAAGTTTTGTAATTGAGTATAATTTGGAAAATCACAGAGATAGTATTCTGAGATGTCGATGGTTGATGTTCCAACATTTTTTATTTCAACTAAATCACCTCCATAAATTTCATTAATAACAATACTATCTGTTATTACATTGGCATCTAACCTTATCACAGTAATAGAATTTGACAATGAATAACATCCTACCAAATCAGTCATCG
>JAHDIE010000022.1 GCA_020630955.1 Saprospiraceae bacterium | reverse complement strand
CAATTAAAAAGCTATGTAGGTCAAATTTGGCAAGCTATCAATTATTATAAAAATGATCTAAAGGGTGATACTATCTTGGTGGGTGACTTTAACAGTAATGCAATTTGGGATAAGAAGAGAAAAGTAGGAAATCATTCAGAGGTAGTATGCTATTTACGGAAGTATAAAATAGAAAGCCTATATCATAGAGATAGGAATGAATCACATGGACAAGAAAAAGAAGCTACATTATTTCTACTAAAAAATAGACTAAAGCCATATCACATGGATTATTTTTTTGTCTCGGAATCTCTGATTATGGACAAAACACAACTACGTATTGGCAAACATGAAGATTGGATAAAATTAAGTGACCATATGCCAGTTTGGGTGGATGGAATTTTTTGCTAAAATCCTTTGCTAAATAATTGTTCTTAATATAATATTTACTTTTGCGCACTTAATAATAAGTTATGGTATCAGTAAATGATTTGGCAGTAGAATTTAGTGGACTCACATTGTTTGAGAATGTTTCCTTTGTCATTAATCCAACAGATAAGATTGCTTTGATGGGAAAGAATGGTGCTGGGAAATCGACCATCATGAAGATCATTGCAGGTAAGCAAAAAGCAAATAAGGGGCATGTGCAGAGTCCTCCAGATTCTATCATTGCGTATTTGCCTCAGCATTTATTGCTTGATGATCATTGTACGGTATTTGAGGAGACAAGTAAAGCTTTTGGGAAGGTATTGGATATGAAGTCGGAGATGGATCGATTGAACAAAGAGTTGGAGACAAGAACAGATTATGATTCTCAGGAGTATATGGAGATTATTAATAAGGTCACTGACCTTGGAGAAATATATTATTCACTTGAGGATGTAAATTATGATGCGGAAGTTGAGAAAACTCTGCTTGGTTTAGGATTTAGGAGGAATGATTTTGATCAACCGACAAGCAATTTTAGTGGTGGATGGAGAATGCGTATAGAATTGGCCAAAATTCTATTACAAAAACCCGATTTGATTTTGCTGGATGAGCCAACCAATCATATTGATATTGAATCTGTGATGTGGCTGGAAGACTTTCTGATTAATAAGGCTAAGGCTGTAGTAGTCATATCTCATGATAAAGCTTTTATCGATAATATTACCAATCGAACGATTGAATTGACCATGGGAAGAATCTATGATTACAAAGCAAACTATTCTCATTATCTACAATTGAGGGAAGAAAGAAGAAGTCATCAGCTTAAAGCATATAAGGAACAACAAAAATTAATTGCTGATAGTAAGCGATTTATCGAAAGATTTAGGGGGACATATTCTAAAGCAAATCAAGTTAATTCTACTGAGAGAATGCTTGAAAAATTAGAAATCATAGAAGTAGATGAGATAGATAATTCAGCTTTGAAGTTAAGATTTCCTCCTTGTTCAAGATCAGGAGATTATCCAGTTATTGTAAAAGAGCTTTCTAAATCATTTGATAATCATGTGGTTTTTAGTAATGCTGACTTCACAATAGAAAGAGGAGAAAAAGTTTCTTTTGTTGGAAGGAATGGCGAGGGTAAATCTACCATGATTAAAGCCATTATGGGTGAAATTGAATTTGATGGGGAATGCAAAATTGGGCACAATATTGAAATAGGATATTTTGCACAAAATCAAGCATCCCTACTGGATTCGGAGCTTAGCGTATTCGAGACAGTGGACAAAATCGCAACAGGAGAAATTAGAACTCAACTAAAAAATATTTTAGGTGGATTTATGTTTAGTGGCGATGATATTGATAAAAAGGTATCCATGTTATCTGGAGGAGAACGAACCCGATTGGCGATGGTAAAACTTCTCTTGGAGCCAGTCAATTTGTTGATTTTAGATGAGCCAACCAATCACCTTGACCTTAAGTCAAAAGAAGTTTTAAAAGAAGCTTTGTTAAATTTTGATGGAACTTTGATTTTGGTTTCTCATGATCGAGCCTTTTTACAAGGCTTGTCTCAAAAGGTATTCGAGTTTAAAGATAAAAGGGTGATTGAGCACTTTGAGACCATCGATGATTTTCTTGAAAGAAATAAAATCGAGCAGCTTAAGGAGATTGATCTTTTGAAGAAAAATTAGATCTTAGAAATTAAACAAGAGTTGCAAAAAAGGGATATCTTAAATGTATCATGTTTTCAGCTTTATTAGTTAAAGTAATTAAATGAGTGTACATAAGGATATAACTGAATTACTAGCCTCTGGAATAATTAATGCCGAAACGGCTGAAAGGATTGATGAGTTCTATCAGAAAAAAGCTCAAACTCCAAATAATAGATTATTTGTCATATTTGGAATATTAGGAGCTGCTTTGGTGGGCTTAGGAATCATCTTGATATTGGCTCATAATTGGGATGAATTTACTAGATTGACAAAAACCATCATTGCATTTATTCCATTAATTGCGGGACAGGTTTTTTGTGGGTATTCAATTTTAAAAAAGCAGAGAAGTGTATCTTGGAAAGAAAGCAGTTCAACATTTTTATTTTTTGCAATTGGTGCAAGCATTTCTTTGATAAGTCAGATCTATAATATTCCAGGAGACCTAAGTTCTTTTGTACTCAGCTGGATGTTGCTTGCTTTACCGTTGGTGTATGTGATGAGGTCCTCGTTTGTTTCCTTAATGTACATAGCAGGAATTAGTTACTATGCATGCAATATTCATTATTTTAGTTATTTGGCAGGAAGTACGCATTATTATTGGCTATTAGTTCTTTTGATTTTCCCACATTATTATCGTTTGTACAAGGAGGAGCCGAATAGTAATTTTATGTTTTTTCATAATTGGTTTATTCCCATGTCAGTAGTTATTGTGTTGGGAAGTCTTTCAAATGGGAAAGGGGAGATGATGACGATGGCCTATTTTAGTCTTTTTGGATTGTTTTATTTGGTGGGAGAATTTAATTTTTTTGCTGGACAAATACTAATAAGAAATTCCTTTAAAATTATTGCTGCTGTAGGAACAATAATTTTACTTCTTGCACTTAGTTTTAATTCATTTTGGAATGAATTATTAGAAGAAAATTATCAACTTGGTGAGTTGTTCCATACTACAGAATTTTGGATTTCTTTCGTTCTAACCATTCTTGCATTTGTACTTTTTATTCGTTTTCTGAGAGATAAAAGGATTGATCAAGTTAAACCCTTCATGCCAATATTTATTATTTATCCATTTCTTTTTGTCGTTGGCTGCTATTCATCAATTCCGGTTGTGATGGTAAATTTATTGATATTTGTCATTGGTTTATTGACGATAAGGGAAGGAGCTCGACATAAGCATTTCGGCATATTAAATTTTGGTTTGTTAATAATATCCGCTTTGGTAGTTTGTAGATTTTTTGATACCAACATCAGCTTTGTGTTGAGAGGAATTTTATTTGTTTGTGTTGGACTTGGGTTTTTTATGTCAAATTATTGGATGATTAATAAGAGAAGGAGAAATGAAAAATAATTCAATCTTACTTTCTGTATTTGTGTTGATTGCACTGGTTCAATTATACGTACCAGCAAAGATGATTAAGGATCATGAGAATGTGCTTAAAAATGGTATTGAAATGAAATTCCGAACAGCTCCAGTGGACCCAAGTGATCCTTTTCGAGGAAAGTACATTACGCTACGATATTCTGATAATACCATAAAGCTAAATGAAGAGGAAGAATGGGTTCGAGGTGAAGAGGTTTTTGTTTATTTTGAAAATGATGATGAGGGATTTGCAAAGATCAAATTAGTTTCAAAAGTAGAGAGTGAGGAAGGTAAAAACTATTTGAAGACCAAAGTGAGTTCATTTTCGCAGAATAGATTAAGCGTGGATTTTCCTTTTGATAGATTTTATATGGAAGAAACAAAGGCTTCAGAAGCAGAAAAATTATACAATGAGTCACAAATAATAAGAGCAAATGAATCACATTTAAATCAAAGTGCGGACAAAAGATTACCCACATATGCATTGGTTAATATTTTGAAGGGTAGGGTAGTGTTGCACAATGTGATCATTGGTGGAGTTCCAGTATTGGAATTGATTGATTAAATAATCCCTTAGTTATCGATGAAAATTGTATTCATTTCAGATACCCATGGATTTCATCACCAACTAAATGAGTTAGAGGGTGATTTGATAATTCATGCGGGAGATGTCACAAGTAGAGGCAAGGAAGCGGAAGTTGTTGATTTTCTTACTTGGTTTGGAGAATTAAAATTTGATTATAAAATATTTATAGCAGGGAATCACGATTTCTTTTTTGAGAAGGTGAGTTTGAATATATTGGATGAGCTAATTCCAAAGAATGTTATTTACTTAAATGATTCAGGTATTTCTATTGACGATATTAATATTTGGGGTTCACCCATTCAGCCTTGGTTTCACGATTGGGCTTTTAATAAGAAGAGGGGATCGGAAATTAAAAAGCATTGGGATATTATTCCTAACAATACCGACATCTTGATTACACATGGTCCTCCATTTGGTATTGGAGATAAAACGGTATATCAAAGTAATGTCGGTTGTGAAGATTTATTAGAAAAAGTAGCTGTGCTAAAACCTAAGATTCATGTATTTGGTCATATTCATGAGGACTATGGAATAAAAGAAAAAAACGGAACGAAGTTTATAAATGCTTCTGTTTTGAATGTACGCTATCAAATGGTTAATCCACCTATTGTATTAAATTATAAAATATAGAGGGAGTTAGGAAAAGGGGTTACTTCTTCTACAACTTTTATTTATATAAATGAAACGATGCCAGAATTCACATCATACATTGCTCCAACTACATTAATTTCTCCGTTCTCTATCATTTCATTGAGTATTTGGCTATTATCTTTCAGTTTTTGAATGTTTATTTTTACATTTTCGATAGCAACCTGATTAACGAAATTTAAATTTTTGGAACTTCTGTCTTCACTTTCTTTTGTAGGAACTTTATCTAATGCAGGATTAATGTTTGCTAACATTGTGGTAAGATTTCCTAGTTTGGCATGATCACATGCACCTTTAACAGCACCACATGAAGTATGACCCAAAATGACAATTAATTTCGATCCAGCTAATTTGCAGGCAAACTCCAAACTTCCTAATATATCTGTGTTTACAAAGTTTCCTGCTACTCTTGCATTGAAGATATCTCCTATTCCTTGATCAAAAATTATTTCAGTTGGAATTCTTGAATCAATACAACTGACGATGGCTGCAAAGGGGAATTGGCCTGTTGCTGTTTCTTTTATTTGAGCTAAAAGATTTCTGCGAAGGATTTGACCTTTAACGAATCTATCATTTCCTTCTTTTAAAATGGTTAATGCGTTGCTGCTTGTTAAGGTAGATTGTGAATCCTTTGTTTGCGTTATTTCATTTGAGAATGTGTTCATAGTTATAGTATTAATTTGCTAATGCGGGTTCAAGGTTAAGTTCTTTGATAGATTTTTCTAACACTGCTATAGGTGATTTGTCAATTCCTTTTTGCTTTCTTCCAATGATGTGGACTTCGATTTCTCTTTCCTTTGCATTAATTTCAAATTCTTTAATTATTTCAATCACATCATTATGGATATTGATAGATTTTGATGCGTCAATGGTTACTTTAGTTTCATTAGGAATTATTGAAAGCGCTCTTTGGATATTTGCTTTATTTAAGAAGGTAACATCTTCGGATAGCGTAAGTGTGATGTTTCCGCTTTTGTCTAATTGATTTGATTTTTCAAAAAAGAATGGTTTTTGATAGTTTTCATATAGAATAAAAAAGATAGCAACAGCCATTCCAATACCAATACCAACAAGTAAATCAGTAAATACAATAGCCAAGATGGTTACCACAAATGGTATAAAATTAGTCCATCCTGTTGAAAACATCTGTTTAAAAATTTCAGGTTTTGCAAGTTTATATCCAACTAGAATTAGGATGGCAGCAAGACTTGAAAGGGGAATTAAATTTAATAGATTAGGTATAAGCATAGCACTGCCTAATAAGATAAATCCATGAAGAATTGCTGAAGTTTTGGTCTTTCCTCCTGATTGAATATTAGTTGAACTTCTAACAATAACTTGGGTAATTGGTAATCCACCAATTAAGCCTGAAACAAGATTCCCAACCCCTTGTGCTCTTAATTCTTTATTCGCCGGACTTACTCTTTTAAGAGGGTCTAGTTTGTCTGTTGCTTCTAAACAAAGTAATGTTTCTAATGAGGCAACAACAGCTAATGTAAATGCAACGGTATATACTTGTGGGTTGTTCCATTGCGAAAAATCTGGAAGTGTAAATAGATTAATGAATCCTGAAAAACTTTCTGCTACTGGAATTGAAACCACCTGATCCATTTGTAATTTCATATTAGTTCCTGCAAAAACAATATTTAAAATTATTCCAAGTGCAACTACTACTAGAGGACCTTGTATTAACTTGAATAGTTGTATCTTTTTCATGAACTTTTGTTCCCAAAGAATTAATATTCCTAGAGATAATACAGAGATTATTATTGCTCCTGGAGTAATGCTTTCTAACATATAGTAAAATTGTGAAAAGGTATTGTGCCCATCATTTTGAACAAAGGACAGACTTCCTTCATAATTTTTATTATAACCAAATGCATGAGGAATTTGCTTTAAAAATATGATTACTCCAATTCCGGCTAACATTCCTTTTATTACTGAATCAGGGAAGTAGTAACCAATTATTCCTGCTTTTATTACACCCAGCAAAAATTGTATTATTCCAGCAAAAACTACAGCTAATAAGAATGTTTCAAATGCTCCTAAATCTTGAATTGCAGTAAGAACAATCACAGCAAGGCCTGCTGCGGGTCCACTAACGCCCAATTGGGATCCACTTAATGAACCACAGACAATTCCTCCAACTATCCCTGCAATTATACCTGAGAACAATGGTGCTCCAGAGGCTAGGGCAATTCCCAAACAAAGTGGAACTGCTACTAGAAAAACAATAATGGAGGCAGGAATATCATTCCTTAAGTTCTGAATGTATGTTTTCATATTTTAATTTTTGTGCAAACATATTAAATGTAAGTAATACTAACAAATATATTAGTAAAAAGAATAAATATGTAAGTTAGTATTATACAATAGATAGTATGAGTAACAACGATATAAGTAATATTGTTTTATATTAGTAATAGAATGTTTGTATTATCTGAATTATATATTCCGGAAGGACTTTACTTAAAGGACCCGCTTCAAAGTAAGCTGGGAAAAAAAATCATTAGCCATAGCATAATTCTTTTAGAAGAAATTGGGTTTGAATCTTTCACTTTTAAAAAATTAGGGAAAGCAATGGCTTCGAATGAGACTACTTTATATAGATATTTCGAAAACAAACACCTTTTATTGCTCTATTTGGTTGTGTGGTATTGGAGTTGGGTATCCTATCTTATTGATTTTAACACGATGAACATAGAAGACCCTAATCGTAAACTTGATTTAATAATAGACAATATTGTAGATGCTACGAAAGAAAATCCTACCGTGGAATTTGTGAATGAAAAACTCCTACATCGAATTATAATTACTGAATCTTCAAAAGCCTATCATACAAAAAGTATAGATGAGGAGAATAAACATGGTTTTTATAAAAGCTATAAAAATTTGATTCAGAAAATTGCTGATGTAATACTAGAAATCGATCATAAGTTTCCATACCCACATTCATTAGCAAGTAATCTTTTTGAGATGGTAAATAATGAAATTTATTTTGCTGAACATCTTCCTAGGCTAACTGATATTAAAGTTCAAAATGAAAATTTCGAGGAAGTTGCTAAACTTTTGAAATTTTATACACAAAGGATTCTACTTGGGGATATGAAGAAGTAATGAATACTATTTAGTTAGTGCTGATTGAATTATTTGCTGTAATTGTTAAGAATTATAGCCATCGACACACAATCAAAAATTTTTCGTGTAACAAAATTTGATTATTATCGTCTATTGACCATAAAGAACTATATTTCATATTTTTTTTAAATGCATAAAATTTAGCTATTGAAGATTTTCAAAGTCACTTTACCATTTCTATTGATATTTATTTTTGCCTGTAAGTTAGAACAGAATCAACCTTTTACTGAATTAAACAATGCTACTAAATTTAGTGACCATTTGGATGAGTATTTCTCTGAATTAACAAAGTTGGAAAAATTTAATGGTGTTGTGTTGGTAACCAAAGCAGGAAATACGATCCACTTTGAGGAATATAATATTCAAAATAATCCTACCAGTAGTCTAAAAGTTAATATTGATTCTCAGTTTGATATTCATTCAATCTCGAAATTGATGGCAAAGGCTGCTATTGTTGATTTAGAAATAGATGGAATATTATCTTCTCATGATAAGATTTCAAAGTTCTTAACCGACTTTCCTAATGGAGAAAAAATAAGCCTTCAACATTTGATGGATAATCAATCTGGATTTCCAAGAAGATTTTCTAACAGAGATTTAAACTTAGTAGATTTAAAACCAGAGGAATTGGTTGCTCTTATTTCAAAAGAAGAATTAATGTTCGAGCCAGGTTCTGAAACTTTATATTCTAATTTGGGTTATCAACTTTTATATTACATTTTGTCAAAAGCTACTGGCAAACCTTTTGTTCAGTATTTGAGCGATAGATATTTTATTCCATTGGGTATGAAAAGTACAGGTGCTCATTTCTATTTCGAGAATAAAAATATAGAACGGCTTGTAAAAAATCACGAGGACAATGATGGTACGATTGAGCTAATTCCAAACATTCAACCTGGGGATATGAATCAAGCTAAGTTATATTCTACAGTAGAAGATCTTATGGTTTTTATTAATCTCATAAAGGATGAACCCTATTTGTCAAAAATAAAAAATGAAGAAAGTAGTCGGATAGGATGGTCTGGTGGAGGAGATGGGGTATTGTCTCATGTAGAATACTGTTTAAATGGAGCGTATGAATTGGCTTTTTTTTCAAACTATGACGAAATCCCTTTTGGTGATATTATTATGACGGTAGAAAAAATAATGAACAATGAGCCTTATGAGTTGCCGAAAAAAATACAAAGAAATGAAATAGTACTTTCCGAAGAAGTGGTCAAAAAATATATTGGAAAATATAGAGTTAAAGAATTTAATAATAATGTTTTTGAATTCAGATTAGAGGATGGACTTTTGGCATTTTATCAAGATGGTAAAAAAAATGGAATGTGTTATCCTGAATCAGAAAATACTTTTTTTATGGATGAAGAATCAGAAGACTATTTTGAGTTCCGATTGACTGAATTGGGAGGTTATAAATTAATCTTTCATTATAAAAAAATCGAAATGGAAGGGATCAAGGAATAATGAAATCTATGCTTTTGCTACTATTCGAAAGACACTTCAAAATTAGTCCATCCAGATTTCTTATTAGATGTTAAACTAAATATGGCTTTATGAGATTGTAAAATATCTTTGATCAACATGAGTCCTACTCCCTGCCCTGTTGTCTTTGTGCTAAAGAATGGAGAAAACAAATGGGCAGCGACATCATCTTCAATTCCAGGGCCATTATCTGAAATGCAAAAACTTAATGGAGTTTCTTTGCAACTGATTTTAATATTTCCATTTTGTTCAATAGATTCAATGGCATTTTTAATCATGTTTGATATGGCTTGTTCTAGTAAAATTTTATCAGCATTTATGAAGACTTCTTTGTTAGGAAAATCAAAATCAATTGTGATGTTTTTATCTTGGGCAATTGGTATAAACAGTTGACCTGCTTTTTGTAATATTAAACAGAGATCTATATTTTTCTTATTAGGCTTTGGCAATCTTAGTAGCGATGCATAATTATCCATAAATTTGGCTAGACCACTGTTTCTTCTTTGTGCTATTATGAGTGTCTCTCTTAATTCTTGATCTTCAGATTCTTTGAGTCCAAATTCTAAAACTGAATCTAGGATGGAATTAACAGCTCCCATGCTGTTGTTTACCTCATGTGCCATCATTCTTATGATGGTGCCATAAGCTTCTTTTTCAGTTTTTAATAATTCGTTTGAAAGATCATCTATCAAAATGAACTTCCTATTGAAGCCTTGATGAATGACCTGATTAATTTGAATTTTGTATTTGTCTATTCCATTAATACGAATTACATCAGCCTTTCCAATTTCTTTTTTTTCTAATTCTATTGCTAGCTCAGAAGGAAAATCTGAAAGTTTTTTGCCTTGAGCATCATAAGATTGATTGATATCAAGTTGTTTTTTTGCCTCATGATTTATATTAGAAATAAGTCCATCGTAATCCATGATGATTATGCCGATAGGTGTTACTTCAATCAATTTTTGAATAAAATAGCTTTGTTCAGAGACCATGGTTCTTTCTTTTCGCAAAGAATCAATCATGTAATTGTAGATCTTTACAAGATGGTCGATATCAGAGGAACCCGTTTCAATATATTTTACACTAAAGTCTTTATCGCTAATTGCATCTACTCCTGATTTCAAAACATTTAATGGTCTTATAAATGCATTATAGAGTAGGTAACTTAGAAATAGGCTGATTAAAACCAGCACCTCTAAACCAAAAAAGTACCATAGATTTTCTTCAAACAGATAATATATTAACACCAGTAGTGCAACATGTAAAATGCCTATGTATAAAGTATACTTATATTTTAGGCTCATGTTTTATTCCATATTTCTCTATTCTTCTGTACAAGGAACTTCTAGTGATGCCAAGTGATTTTGCACTAGCGCTTATTGAATGATCATTCATTGCTAAGGCCTTTTCTATTGTGTTTACTTCCATGTTTTCTAAGTTAAGCATATTGCTTTGTGATGCTTGGTTAGAATTTTCAAAGGAAGGTAAGAAGTTTTTTCTATTCAACGATTTAGCATTTAAATTCATTAAGAATGTTCGTTCTACGATATTTTTAAGTTGCCTAATGTTGCCCTTATAATGTTGATTTGAAAGCCAATTCATCGAATCATCATCGATATACGGAATTTCTGTTTGATATAATTTCGAAATATTTTTTAAAAAATATTTGATCAATAAAGGGATGTCAGAACTTCTTTCATTGAGCGAAGGTAGTTGAATATGAAGAAGATTTATTCGATAATAGAGATCTTCTCTAAATGATCCGTCGATACTCATTCCATAAAGATTCTTATTCGTTGCACAAATGACTCTTACGTCGGTTTTCTTTGTTTCGCTGGAGCCTAACATTTCATATGTTTTTTCTTGAAGAACCCTTAAGAGTTTTACCTGGGATGAAAGGTCGAGTTCACCAATTTCATCTAGGAATATTGTGCCTGTGTGGGCTTTTTCAAATCTTCCTTCCCTATCTAAATCCGCTCCAGTAAATGCTCCTTTTTTATGACCAAACATTTCACTTTCGAACAAGTCCGTGTGTATACCGCCAAGATTTACTTTAACAAAAGGACCGTCTTTTCTTAAGCTTCCTTGATGTATCGCTTCGGCAATTAATTCTTTACCAGTTCCACTTTCACCAGTAATTAACACACTCGCATTTGTTTCAGCAACCTTCTCAACCAGTGATAGTATTTCCATCATCTTGGGACTTTCACCAATGATGATGGAATTGGTTGATATTGATTCGTTACCTTGATCTTCTACATGATATAACTTCTGGATGGACTGGACTGAATTTAATAAATCTTTATTCTCCCAAGGTTTTGCAATAAAATCTTTTGCTCCAAGCTTCATTCCTTCTACAGCAATTTGGACAGTTGCCCAACCTGTCATTAAGATTACCGATATTTCTGGATACTCTTGAATAATTAATTTAAGTAACTTCATTCCTTGTTTTCCTGAAGTATCTATGGTAAAATTCATATCCAATAAGATTAAATCAGGCTGATATTCATCTATTGTATCAAGAGCTATACTTGGATGACCAATGTGCTTTGCAATATATCCTTTGCGGCCTAAAAGTAACTTTAGACTAGCACATACCGTAGGGTCATCATCTATGATTAGTATTTTCATATTGGAAGTCATTTCAGCACTTAGACATTATCAGATTAATCTTCATGTAGAGAATTAGCAGGTGTAATTTTTGCAGCTTGAAAGCTTGGAAAAAGTGCACACATAAAAACCAAAGTTAGAATAATAGCAATTGAATAAACAATTGCTTTGTAAAAAATTTCTTTTGGGTATTCTGTTAATTCTAGTAGTGGAACTTGTATCGCAAAAATAACACCTAATAAAAGTGATAATAATGTCAGAATCATGATTTCCATGATAAAGTGCTTGCTAATATCCGAGCTATGCGCCCCCAATGCTTGTCGAAGCCCTATTTCTGCTTTTCGCTTATTAATTGTATACCATAAAACTCCAAATAGTCCTAATGCCACATTTATACAAAGGAATCCACAAACAGATAGCAAAGCAATGAAAAGCATCCAACTTTCTCTGCTTTGATCTATTCTTTCTTTTTCTAAATTGACAATAATATTTCCTGTTTTCTTGGTTGTAGTGTTGACAATTTGAGACAACTTTTCTTCAAAGGAAGTAGGTGTTCCTTCTTTCATCTTTAATAAGACAGTGGCATGATTTTCCCATTTATGATCTAAAAAAAAGATGGTAGGTGAAACTTCAGAAAATTCACCACGATATTTATAGGCTTCAACAACTCCAATGATTTTTTTAGTGCCATCAATGATAAATGTACTATCTATCATAGATTTGTTTGGGTAGTATTCATCCATAAAGTATTTGTTCATTACGATAGGTTCGTAGCTAGCATTAAAGTCATCTTCAGTAAACCACCTTCCCTCGATTAATTTTAATCCCATGGTATTGGCAAGCTCATAATCAGTAGGCACCATCCTTGCAAAGAAATCAAACCCATTATCATCGTTTCCATTGGTCCAGTTATTATTTTTAAATGGGGAAACAAAATTTGCAAAACTTACAGCCTCAATTTCTTCTTGAGCCAAGAGATTGGATTCTAAATTTTCAATAGTTGCTTGAAGGGCTAGTGTATCAGAGCTGTCTAAATTATCGAGTTCTATTGACCAACGATCTAAGGTTTCGAACCCAAGCGGAGCATTGGTTTTATTTAAATTAAAGATTACATATGCTATTACACAAAATAGTACAAGAAAAGCAAGGAAGATTTCAAGAACCATCAAAGCATTTCTCTTCTTCTTATTCCAAATTAGTTTTAATATATGGCTGATCATAATTTATTTTCTTTTAAAGCGTCAACAATTTGAAGTTTAGACATTTTGTAAGCTGGGACAAATCCTGATAGCACCCCGAATAAAAGAGTAGCGAGTATACTATAAACAAAAAACTTAAGATTAAATGAAAGAACCGAATTGCCTAAATATCCTCCGTTGTTAATTATTTGAATTAAAATCCATGCAATTAAAAATCCTATTAAACTTCCTAAAAGAGTCTGAACAATATTCTCTACAATAAATTGAGTTATAATATTTCCTTGATGAGCTCCAAAAGCTTTTCTAACGCCAATTTCAGAAGAGCGATCCATTATTCTACTTACATTCAAATTGATTAGATTAAGTGTAGGAAGAATGGTAAAGAATAAGAATAGACATATCAAAACCAACTTCATGATAGATAGACTTTTTTCTGCATCTCCTCCATCATAATAGATGCCTTCCGCATACATTTCATTATAAGTTTCAGGTTGGAATATGACTTCTTTGTAATCGTATTTATTGTCAGGATGATCCAACGGAACAGTACCGGCTACAGCTTTGATATCAGATTTCAATTGTTTAATTGAATTTGGTTTTGCTAAATACATCACATTAAATGGACCAAAGTAAAATTCTTTTTTTCTTGATGACACCATCGAGGTATAAGGAGAGACTGCATCAGGGGATACGTATGAAATTATTTTCCCATTGTTTGGATATAATCCAATTACCTTGTAAGTAATGCCATTAATAAACATTTCTTCATTCACAACATTTTCTTTTCTTCCAAAGTAATTCATTGCTGTCTCAGTTGATATTACAATAACAGGCGTACCACTTTCTACTTCTTCTTCTCCAAAACTTCTTCCTTCAATTATTTTATGGTCAAATATGCTCCAATAATTTGCATCTGACAAGAGTATATTTAAGGATAGCTTAATTCCATTTACATAAACATCCTGCAAATTCCCAGGCATAAATTTTGTCATATTTGAAGCAGAGGGCAAGTCCTTTAAATATGTTTCAATGATGGAATTACTCAAAGAACTTTGCGAAACTCCAGTTCCAGATTCTTTATAAGTGTATGTAGTATCATACAAGATTTGATCTTTTTCAAATATCGTATCAATGGTGGGAATTGTATCATAGTAAGTTCTTTGTAGACTTGTTTGTTGTATATATACAAAACTATCTTTGTTTGAAAGTGGAGAGTTAGTTCCAAGTTCTGACTGAAGGAATGACAAAACAACCATTAATATTCCTAAGGTAAAGCTTATACCAAAAAGAGAAATAAATGTGAAAAATTTTCTCCTTCCAAGTATTCGCCAGGCTAAATTCAAGTAATTTTTTAACATGATTTTGGTTTTTAATTAAGCTATTTGACTTCCATCATATAATCTGATCAATCGATCTGTTTTCATCGCCATTCGCTCATCATGGGTTACCATTACAATCGTTGTATTATTTTCCTTGTTGAGTTTTGTTAGTATTTCGATAACCTCATCACCCATTACACTGTCCAAATTTCCAGTTGGCTCATCAGCAAGAATAATAGTTGGATTACCAACAATTGCTCTTGCTATCGCAACACGTTGTTTTTGTCCTCCAGAAAGTTGATTTGGAAAGTGTTGTTTTCTATTGGCCAATCCTACAGACTCCAATGCCTTTGATGCCATTTCTCGACGGTCTTTTTTTGATATCTTTCTATACAATAATGGGAGTTCGACATTATCAATAACATTTAAATCTGGAATTAGATGGAAGCTTTGAAAAATGAAACCAAGTTTTTTATTTCTGAATTGCGCAGTAGCTTTACTTGTATATTTACTAATAGTCTGACCGTCTACTTGAATGGTTCCACCACTTGGCTCATCCAATAAACCCATAATATTTAGTAATGTACTTTTCCCACATCCAGATGGTCCCATGATGCTTAAAAATTCTCCTTTTGGAACATGGAGATCAATTTCATTTAGAGCGGTAGTTTCGATAGTCTTTGTTCGATAGACTTTTGTGATGTTATTTAATTTTATCATGATTTGGATTTTTATTTTATTGATATTTTATTTTTTGATTGTTAATGATGTCAAACCCGCTGAGTGCCCTGAGTTCGTAGTAGGTGACCCAATAAGATTTTAATGCATTGATGTAATTCCTCTTTGCTTGATCCTTTTCCCTTTGGGCAAGTGTCAAATTTGTAATTTCGATATCACCCAGGACATATCTTTCATTCGATATAATAAATCGCTCGTCTGCTTTTTCCATGATTTCTTTTAGAAGACCCACTTCGGTTTGTAACCTCGTAAATAAGTATGCTCTTTGTCGAAGGTTATTTTCTAATTCCAAAAACTGTTGTTCATAAGTGGCTTCTATATTTTGCTCTCTTATCTTTGCAATTTTCATTGCGGATTTCTTTTTGCCCCAGTCTAAAATTGGAACGACTAAAGAAATATTGAATTGTTGTTCGTCTAATGGATCTGTATAAATTGTTCCTATTTGTTCTGCTCCTCTAGCAAGTCCTATTGAAGCCTGAAGATCTGCTTGTACACCGAAGCTTCTTTTAGCTTCAGCAAGATCCATTTCTGCCTGTCTCTTTTCTTTTTGAAAAGCCATAACTTCAGGTCGATTAATTTTAGACTCTTTAATAAGGCTTTCGATATCGATCAGTTGTTGGTTTTTAATCTCTGGTTCTACAAATTGGATATCTTGATTTGGTGATGTTTTTCCAATAAAGGTGAAAAGAGTAGATATCGATTGCTCTACATCAAATTTTGCTTGCGACACGGAAATCTTGGCGTTGTTTAATTCGATTTCTAATTGAAGTTTTTCGTCTTTGCTTACTTTGCCTAAGGCTAATCTTTCTTCTGTTATGGTAAGGAGTTTTTCATTGACTAATTTATTGGTTTCTGCTATTTCAAGATTTTGCTTAGCAATTAAAATATTAAAATATAAATCTGCAGCTTTTCCCAATGATTCCTCGATACTAATATTGTAGTTTAATCTGGACTCTTCCAATGTAAATTGCTGAATGTCCTTTTGATATTTCCATGGGTTGAATCCAAATATTGGCTGTTGTACTCCTAGTCTTATTGGATTTCCATTGTATTGCTTGGACTCAAATGACAGATCATCAAATCTTTGTAAATCACTGTTGATAAAAATAATTCCTCCTGTCTGTGGAATTACCTGTGTTGCATAAACAGATAGTGAGCTGTTGGCTTGTTTGATTGATGTAAATGATATTGTACCATCAGGTTGTATTACTGGTGAAAAAGTTTTTGTATATCTAGGAACATTTGCACTCAGTCCGATTGTGGGTTTGAGTTGGGAATTAAAGAAATCAAAATTGGCAACAGCAATTTCTTTTATATTTTCTGCATTTGTTGATGTATAGCTTTCACTTAAAACAGATTGTAGTACCTCGTCTAATTTGATACTAGATTGAGCTGTAATTAATGCAATGTTGGAAAGTGCAAACATCAAAGAAATAATTGTAAATAGAGTTTTCCTTTTCATGACAATTATTTTTTATTGTTTGTGATTTCAAATTGATCCATGTGTTCAAAGTCATCAGTTTCAGAAATAATAATACGGTCACCAGGATTCAAACCTTCCGTTATTTCAAAATAATCTGAGCTTATTAGGCCTTTTGTAATTCGAACCTTTGTTGCGATGTTGCCATTAATTTTATAGATATATTGAGTTTTAGGACCTTTTAATGCAGCCCCTCTTTTGGCACGAATGACATTTTCTTTTTCTCCAGACACTACATATATTTCTGTTCTTAGATTAGGTCTTAGTGAGGAATGGTTATCATCTTCAAGAGTTACATAAAACTTAACTGTATTATTTACTATCTCAGGAAGTATTCTTGAAATTTGACCTTTCATTTTTTCCTTGTTGATTCTTATCTCAACGGGCAGACCAATTTGTAACTCTTTGCTATTTCTATCAGATGTAGTAGCCTCTATTTCAAATCGATTTAAATTGGCAATTCGTACCAGTGGTTCTCCTTCAGCTACAGTTTTACCAATATCCTCGTTAATCCAAGTGATCACACCTGGAATGGGAGATTTAACTTTCATCTCATGAAGTTTTCTTCCCAATTGATCAAGACGTTTTTGTTGGATGTCATATTCAAGTTGGAGGTTGTTTTTGTCAGTATTATTGACAGCTCTTTTAAATTGAAGTTCGTTTTCTAAAACCTTTTTTTCTATTTCTGCGATTTCAAGTTGAAGTTTTGCAGCTTCGAATTCTTCCGCTGTAGCACCTCCTATAGCTAGTAGTCGTTCTTGATCGGCTAGTTGTGCTTTTAACTCGCTTAGTTGAAGAGCTTTGATTTGATCTTGATAATCGATGTCTCTCAAATCTTTGTCATATTGGAGTTTGAGTTTGTCTATGTTGTTTCTTCTTAGTGATAACTCATCTGCAAGACGTTCATATTCTATACCAGTAAATTCTTGATCTAGGCTAAGAATCAAATCTCCTTTTTGAACTGATGCACCTGTTGACAAATATACTTCCTGAATTTCTGTTGATACTGGAGCATTAATAACTCTTTCGGAAGATGCGACAACTAAGCCTGCTGCAGATAATGTTGATCTAATGTTTCCTTCTTCAACTTTGACTATATGGAAGTCAGATAATTTACCTGTTTTTTTCAAGCTGTTTCGCATAAAGTAATACGCTACAGATAATAAGATAAGCCCTAGTAAAATGGATATTGCTTTTTTAAAATTTCCTTTGTTTTGTTCTGATTTTGAAATTTCTTTGTCCATATTATTATTTCATTTGATATCATATAGGCCAAGGCCTGTGCCAAATGTAATAATCTTGATAATCAATAATTTATACATAAATTTATTTATAATGTCGTTCGTTTTCGGACAGCCATGTTCGAAATTGATATTAGTTTCAAATGTTTCTATGCTATTTTATATTATTGAATAAAGGCCTAAGATTAGATTTTTAAAAACCTAGCTTGACAGTGAATCAGCTTTTAGAAAATAATAATAGACATCAAGAAATATGGGTCTAAGGGAATTCACTGATAAATACATTGCATTTCAAATATTAATAAGTGTAAACCATTAGGCAATTGTGCCCGATTTATTTTTTTTGGTTTAATAACTGCACCGTATCAAATAGAATAATTCTAAGTTTGCACTATCAAATCTACCAGATCTTTCTAAGTCAAATCTATTGGTAGTGTTTCACACCTTTTGGTATTAATAACTAAAAATGTACAGATGAAGTTAAAGTACTTTACGCTGGTGTTGATTCTATGCGTAAGCGCAAACCTTTTTTCTCAAGATCACAGAAATTGTGGTGTTATCGAAAATTTGGAATTTAGGAAATCAAATGACGATAAGCTTGTTCATACTATGAAAGCAATTGAACAACAAACGCAGGCTTTTCTTGATAATCCTGAAAGAGTTGTGGATGGGGTAATTACTATTCCCACAGTAGTGCATGTAATTTATAATAATGAAAATGAAAATATAAGTGATGCACAAATCATGTCTCAGATCGATGTTCTAAACTTAGATTTTCGATTATTAAACTCTGATGCAAGTGACACTTGGTCACAAAGAGCTGACAGTGAGATCGAATTTTGTTTAGCTACCATTGATCCAAATGGAAATGCAACCAATGGGATAACAAGGAAATCTTCTTCAACGTCAAGTTGGGGAACAAATGACGCAATGAAATTTGCTAGTTATGGTGGTGTCGATGCTTGGCCTACCGGTGATTATTTAAATATTTGGGTTTGTAATATCGGTGGGGGTATATTGGGTTATGCCCAATTTCCAGGTGGTTCTTCTGGAACCGATGGTGTAGTTGTTGGACCTAATTATTTTGGTACTGTAGGGTATTTAAGTCCCCCTTTTAATATGGGAAGAACAACAACACATGAAGTAGGTCATTGGCTTAATCTAAGACACATTTGGGGAGATGGTAATTGTAGCGCTGATGATTATGTATCGGATACACCTTCTTCAGATGGACCAAATTATGGATGTGCAACAGGTCATACCTCTTGTAATTCAACTGACATGGTTGAAAACTATATGGATTATTCTGACGATGCTTGTATGAACTTGTTTACTCAAGGTCAAAAAACCAGAATGAGAGCCTTATTTGAACCTGGCGGTTTTCGAGCTTCTATTTTAAATTCAAATGGTTGTGGTGCTGGATCAACTCCAACATGTAATGATGGAGTGCAGAATCAAGGCGAAACAGGAATTGATTGTGGCGGGCCATGTGCTCCGTGTACTTCTGGTTGCTCAAACAATGAAGTTGTCATTTCAGTACAGCTTGATAATTATCCCGAAGAGACCAGTTGGATCATAACGAATGAAGCAGGAGCTGTTGTCGCTTCAGGCGGTACATATGCTAATGAGGCAGATGGTTCAACTGTAACTATTTCAGAATGCTTAATAGATGGATGTTATTTATTTACAATTAATGACACATATGGCGATGGTATTTGTTGTGGATATGGTAATGGATCATATGCTGTAACTGCCGGAGGAACTACACTAGCTTCTGGAGGTTCATTTAGTTCCTATGAATCCACAAATTTCTGCCTTGAAGGATCAGGAAGTGGTGGTGGAGCTACTTGTAGTGATGGAATTCAAAATCAAGGCGAAACAGGAATAGATTGTGGAGGACCATGTGAGTCGTGTATTTCTTGTAATGATGGAATTCAAAATCAAGGAGAAACTGGAGTAGACTGTGGTGGCCCATGTGATTCTTGTACTTCTTGTAATGACGGAGTTCAAAACCAAGGTGAAACAGGAATAGATTGTGGAGGACCATGTGAGCCATGTACTTCTTGTAATGACGGAATTCAAAACCAAGGCGAAATAGGAGTAGATTGTGGTGGCCCATGTGAAGCTTGTCCTACTTGTAACGATGGTATTCAAAACCAAGGTGAAACAGGAATAGATTGTGGTGGCCCTTGTCAACCATGTAATACGGGGAACTGTACTTATGTTACCATTGATAATCATGATTTCGAATCAGGTTGGGGAATTTGGAACGATGGCGGTTCAGATTGTGCAAGACTAAATTATGCTCCATATGCAAGTTCTGGTGCTTACTCCGTTAGATTAAGAGATGATTCTGGATCTGTTTCTTCAACTACTTCAGATAATTTAAATCTTGCTGGATATGATGAGGTAGAAATCAGTTTTTCTTATTATCCAATAAGCATGGAAACTGGAGAAGACTTTTGGCTACAAGGTTCATTAGATGGAGGAAATTCTTGGACTACTGTTGCAACCTGGGAGAAAGGTGTTGACTTTAATAACAATGCTTTCTATTCAGAAACAATTGTAATCACTGCATCATATACCAATTCTACAAAATGGAGATTTAGATGTGATGCTTCCGCAAATAACGATAGAGTATATTTAGATGATATATTTATTTCAGGATGTGCTGATGGTACGAGACAAATTGAATCACCTGAATTAAATATTGAAGAGGAATTTGAAACAATTGCACAAAATAATCAACTAGAGCTTTCTGATATGTTGGTATATCCAAGTCCAACAAGAGATATATTAAATGTAGAGTATGATATAAACTTTGATTCAGAAGTAAGCATGAGTATTTTAGATGTAAATGGAAAATTGATGAACAAAGAAATGCTAAAAGTTAAAGAAGGCTATCAAAGGTTTGAATTAGATGCATCAGAATTTGATTCTGGATTTTATTTCATAAGCCTTCAAGCAGGTGATAAAGTTGTTACTAAACGATTTATAGTAATGAAGTAAAATTATAAAATATTTAATTAAAAAGGGCTTCAGTGATATCACTCAAGCCCTTTTTTTATTTAAAAATATAATTGATCATTGGAGGATTGACTTCTGTGATATCAATCTCATATTCCCCAGTTGAAATTTCTATCAATCCCGTCCCACAAAAATATCCATCGTACACCATTTCGTTATCGTATTCTGCTTGTAAGAAAAGCATTAAGAAATTTGATTCAAACTCATAACCCATTCCTACATCCAAACAAAGTATTTCTGTTTGGCTAGCGGATACTGTTCCAAAGTTTTGATTGCCAATTACTATTTCGTCTAGATCTTTAGGAAGTAAATTGTTGACAGTAAGTGTAATGTTTTCACAAATATTCTGACTTTGTTCTGGATCAGAAATTTCTTTTTTACCACAAGAACTGAGTAAAAAGACAAAGAAAATAAAACTAGATAATTTGAATGTGTGCATAATGTTTATTGTACTATAATGAGGAAAAAATAATTTGCTTTTCTTCTATAGATTCAAGCACTATATGATAACTTCCGTTGGCTATAAGTTCCATATTTGGTCCACAATAAATAATGTATTGTCCAACTTCCTGTCCTTCATAAATTCCATAAAGTTCGCTTAATAATGGTATGTCTTTTGAAGAGACTTCCACTTGATCTAGACATATATGCTCTATTGTTTCACTGGCTTTTAAAAGTCCAATTTCAACACCTTCGATAACCAATTCTGAAATTTCTTTATCCAAAGAATTGGTAACATGGAGGCTCACATTTTCACAAACACCCTCTGAATGATTGGTGTTTTTTGAATCCTTCATACAAGAGAACAACAGCAATGGAATGAAGAAAAGGTATAAATAATAAAGCTTTCTCATTTCATTTATAAATTCAAGTAAGAAAATCCATATTCGTTGACTTCGGTAATTTCTATATTAAAAGTTCCGGAGTCCACCATGATAATACCTACACCACAATAGCCAAAATTTTCACCTTTTAACTCCCCTTGGTAGCTGCCTACAAGGTGTAACATTGGATATCCATCAATTGAACTATCTGCTGGAACATTTTCAAGGCAAATTTCTGTGATGGTTTGATTACTTTGAATATTACCTACAATTTCTTCATTTATTGTTAGATCAGATATTGCTTCATTCAAAGAATTTGTGATATTAATGGTTACAAATTCACAAACTTTTGATGAATGAACAATACTTTCCTCTGTTTTAGAACAACTAGTTAATAATAAAGCAAGAATAAAGGCAAAACATGTAATTCGGTAACTTTGCAGTATTTTATCCATAATTTTGTATTTGTAAGTTATATCGTTCGTATTACTCAAACCGTTGCTTTATCCTCATTTTATTTATTTTTTAAGAATAACCAACCAAATGAGTAACGCCAACGCTATATCATTAAACAAGTCAAAGATTTAGAAATAAATGCAATCTTTTCCATTGGATTCGGTTCTTGAACTTTGCGTAAAGCAAGACAGGCGGGCACAAGAGCGTTTGTACAATTTCACCTATTCAAAATTGATAGGTACAGCAATGAGATATAACAAATCCAGAGAAGAAGCCAATTGGGTATTTAACCTTGCAATGCTTAAAGTCTATAAGAATATTAAAAAGTTTAAAATTGGGACAAATTACCTTGGTTGGGCAAATGACATCTTAATAAAATCGAGTATTGATAATATAAGAAGTAAAAATAGACATAGTAAGGTAATGGCTCCTGTAGATAGTGTGATTGTTGAAGCTAATAATACGGAATTAAATCATGCCTTAAATAATTTAGCTACAGAACAAATTTTTGATTTAATTCAAAAACTAGAGGATAAAGAAAGACTGGTTTTTTCTATGTATGTAGTAGATGGATATAAACATCGAGAGATAGAAGAAATCACTGGTATTAAGAGCAATACATCCAAATGGCTTTTAGCAAAAGCAAAAAATGAGCTGCAAAAACAAATTAATAAATTGAATCAAATAAAGCTGAGCAAATGAGTAAGGAAGATTTCAGAGATCGGCTAAAATCATATTCGAAAGAACCTGATAGGTCTGAGTGGATCAAAATGCAACAACTTCTCGATGCAGATCAAGATGATGAGAAGACTCCTTTTTTATGGTGGAAAACTGGAGCCCTATTTGTTTTCATTTTAGGTCTAATTACTTTATTTGGCATATTCATGAAAAATGAACAGCTTGCAAATTCGAATGCTCAAAATTTTCAAGTATTAGAAAATCAAAAGAATAAAAGTGAACTAAAAGAAGATAAGATAATCTTAAATAAAGAATTGAATGAAAATTCAAAATTATCTGATGATGAGCAATCAGTAGTTAGTTCAACTTTAGTAATTGAAAAACCTACCCCAAAAACTTCCAAGTCAAATGTAATAAATACAAACAAGGTTAATCAAAAGCTGCCAAACAGCGCAAGTCCAACTCAAAACGAAATTAGTATCTCCCTTGCTGATCAATACTCTAGCCAAACATCAAGTTCAATTTCCAAAAATACTAGTTCATTTGAGAATACAAATCCAAGAAATACTTCTTTGGACATACAAACACCAAGCAGTCCCAATAATATTGCTATGATTCAAGACCTTAAGGAAGGGTATGATAATTTCGGCATAGCCTTGTTAGGTTTAAAATCACTAAATGTGAAAACAAGGGAAAAACCAAGATTGCAAAAACCCTTATTTACGGAAGTGCAAAATGAAGCAAAAAGAAATCCTTGGTATATTGCCAACGCCATTGGTATGAAATATCCAATCGTGAATATTGGGCAAGCAAGTATTAATTCTTTGATCCCTACTCAAAAATTTTTTCCAAGTTTCATGGGTGAATTAGGAATAGGAAAGAATCTTGGAAGACTTGCTTTAGAGCTTGGAGTAAATGTTTCACTTTATCAATTTAAGTTGGCAAAGGAAATAGATGCTAATGATCCTTTTGTTCTTCAGGTTTTTGAAGATTCAGAATCAAACCAAACAAACAGGGATGAGATTGTTGGCGAAAACTTTACTGTCAGCAAATTTGCAACGATTAGCCCTTATGTTCGAACTCAATATAATATTCCTCTAAAAAGAAATTTTAATTTAGGATTACACACAGGATTAAGCCTAAATCGATATTATGATTTACCTGATCAATTTGTAAGAGAAGATGCTACCTTTGGTAATGAACCTTTTAATCAAGTACTAAATTCACCAGAAAGAAACCAATTTAATTTAAATGCTGATTTTGGATTTAGTATTGAAAAACTATTGCACAAAAAAGGAAAAATTGCCATTGATCTAGCTTATACCTTTGCCACGGGAATTTTAGAAGAAGGAGATTACTCTTTTTTCAAAGGTACCATTGTAGAAACACAAGGAGCTTATACCATTAACGGATCGGGGCCAAAAGTCAAATTTAGATATTATTTGAATCTAGGAAAATAACTTCTTAATAAACATTAATTTTTTTTAAAATGAAAAAATCACTTTTTCTACTAGCCACAGCTTTGTTTTTTTTAAACGGATGTAGCGACAATTACTCCGAAGTTGGTTATCCAAGTTCTTCATACGATAATAATGGATTAGGTATTAATGGAGGAATAACAGAACCAGGAGAACAATATAATGAAACAGAAGAAAATGCATTCATTAGTGTCGAAGATGAACCAATTTCCACATTTTCTATCGATGCAGATGGGGCCTCTTATTCAAATATCAGGAGACACCTCTCTGGTCAAAATATACTTCCTCCACTTGGTGCAGTCCGTATCGAAGAAATGATCAATTACTTTCCTTTGGATTACGAAAAAAATTATAACGAACCTGTTGTATTAAATGGTGAAATAGCAGATTGCCCATGGACAGAGGGGAATAAACTATTAAGAATAGGAATGCAAGGAAAAGAAATTCCTAAAGAAGAACTTCCTCCTTCGAATCTGGTTTTCCTAATTGATGTTTCGGGATCTATGAGTGCACAAAATAAATTACCTCTTCTTAAAGAAGGTATGTTGGCCTTATTGGGTGAACTTGAAGAAAATGATCGCATCTCCATAGTAACCTATGCTCAAAATCCGGGTGTCGCACTAGAATCAACGAGCGGTTCTGAAAAGCAAAAAATTACTAATGCAATTAATGCTTTGAACTCAGGAGGATCTACAAATGGTGAAGGAGGAATAAGAGATGCCTATCGAATTGCTTCAGAAAACTTTATTGAAGGTGGTAACAATAGAATAATATTAGGAACAGATGGTGATTTTAATGTAGGTATTTCTAGTCAAGATGAATTGATTGAGTTGATAGAAGAAATGAGAGAGACTGGTGTGTTTCTTACAGTTGTTGGCCTAGGGACAGGTAATTATCAAGAAGGGAAAATGGAACAAATGGCCAATCATGGTAATGGAACTTTCGAATATATCGATAATTATGATCAAGCCTTAAAAGTATTTGTACATGAGTATAATAAATTTTATGCTGTAGCAAAAGATGTAAAAGTTCAAATAGAATTCAAGCCCGAAAATGTAAAAGCATATAGATTGATAGGTTATGAAAACCGACTTTTAGAAACCGAAGATTTTGAGGATGATAAAAAAGATGCAGGCGAATTAAGTGCTGGCCAAAACATCACAGCATTCTATGAAATTATACCTGCTGATATTCAAGATCGAGCTCAACCAGCCATAGAAATAGATTTTAGATATAAAGAACCCGATGCCGATGAAAGCATTCTATTATCAAAGCAAATCTTTGATGAGGCTTTGAAGTTTAATGAAGCAAGTGAGGCATTAAGATTTTGTGCGGGTGTCGCAGGTTTTGGAATGTTGTTAATCGAATCCAATTATGCAGGAACAACAGGTTTTGAAAAGGTAAAATCATGGGTAATTAATGCAAGCAGTTTTGATCCACATGGTTATAGAACCGAATTGTTAGATCTAATTGATCTAGCAGAAAGCTTAAAATAATGAAAATTCTAAGTCCTTATACTGATTACTAATTGGTATAAGGATTTAGAGTATTTCTGCTGTTATTCGTTTCGTAAATGAATACGATAAGAATTAGCATTACAATATTAGAGGTGAAAATATACTAGCTTTTATCCTCAGTTTGTTTTGGTAAGAATACAAATTGAGCCCCCAATTCGCTGAGACTAAAAACACAAACAAATGATTTGATGTCTTTGTAGGTAGCTCTGAAATTTTGAACCTTGTCAGTATTGATAATTTGCTTGGCCACAAATTCTTCTAAACTCGACGCATGAATGTTCCATTTTCCTAATGGAAAAGTTTGAGTTGTCACGATGGGAATCCCAAGCTCTAATTCTTGTTGGTGAGCAATCATTATTGGATACTTCGAAACATCCTTGTCAACAATAGTTTCACTCGCTTGAATCATAGCCTTCATATAAGGCTTTAATTCCTTTTTTAATTGATGATATCTTTGATTTACACTCATTTTCTTAATTGAAGCAAAGCTACATTTTCTATGTGATGTGTGTGAGGAAACATGTCAACTGGTCTAATTTTTAACACTTTGTACTTTTCTTTTAGTAGAGCAACATCTCTAGCCTGTGTTGAAGGATTACAACTAACATAAATTATTTTGGGGCTTTCTAATCTTAAAAGCATGTTTACAACATCTGGGTGCATGCCCATTCGAGGAGGATCTGTGATCAATAGGTCTGGTCTTCCATGCCTTTCGGCAAATGAATCATCAAGAATATTTTTTACATCTCCTGCATAGAAAGTTGCATTTTCAATCCCATTTAAAACTTGATTCATCTTTGCATCTTCTATTGCTGCTTCTATTTCTTCTATTCCTACTACCTTCTTGCAATATTTTGCAACATAAAGAGCAATACTTCCTAAACCAGTATATAGATCATACACATTTTCAGTTCCTTTAAATTCTGCAAAGTCTAAAACTGTTTGATATAATCTTTCTGCTTGAAAGGTATTGGTCTGGAAAAAGGATTTTGGTCCAATGTTAAATTTCACATCCCCCAAGGATTCTTGTAAAAATTTATCTCCACTGAAATGAATCCTATCCAGATCAGCAGTACTATCATTCATTTTTGGATTGATGGTGTACCACAAAGAAACAATTTCTGGAAATTCTGATTTTACCATTTCCATCATCGCTTTAATAATCTCCTGATCATTGCTGTGGAATACCAGATTCACCATCCATTCTCCCTTCCGATTGTTCCTAACAAATAGATTACGCATAAATCCTTTATGAGACTTTGGATCATGGTAAGATATATTGT
The DNA here is from genome assembly GCA_020630955.1 of Saprospiraceae bacterium. Lineage (GTDB taxonomy): Bacteria > Bacteroidota > Bacteroidia > Chitinophagales > Saprospiraceae > JAHDBF01. Next base: position 27,212 of record JAHDIE010000022.1, on the reverse strand, counting down.
TTTCTAAGGTATAATCACGCAACCTATTTCGGAGTTTGTTACTCAAATTATCTTGGAGATGGCATTCATGAATATCTACAACTTTGTCGAAAGCTCCTGCTCTATAAAATCCAAGTCCATTGCGAAAATCCACCTCTTGTCCTTTATCAATAATCTCTTGGGAAATCCATTTTCGATTTGAAAAGCTATAGACCATTTTGTTTCTATAGTTCTTTGTTTTCTCGGCACCTATGATATCTTGGATATCTTCAATTTCTACTTTTGCCAATCTGGAAAAAGCATCTAACACAACTTTGTTTTTATGTTTAATTTGAGCAGAATATTGAAGATGCTGCCATTTACAACCTCCGCATTCGGAAAAATGCTGGCAGAATGCTTCCGTTCGATCCTCACTAAACTCATGAATTTGGTGTGGAATTCCATTCCAGACACCCTTCTTTTTGCGTTGAGTCATGACATCCATAAGATCACCTGGAACACCTCCTTCCACAAAAACTACCATTCCTTCTTGATCTCTTCCTACTGCTTTGCCACGATCCGCAATTCCAGTAAGTCTTACATTTTGAATTATTTTTCTTCTATTTCTTCTTGCCATTAAGCTCTGATTAAAGCGAATTCTGTTCTTCTGTTATTTTTTCTGCCTTCTTCTGTGTCATTGGTGTCAATAGGTTGAGCTTCCCCCAATCCTTGAACCATTATTCTTGAATCATCAATACCTTTTTCCATCAAGGCATTTTTGACAGAAGTTGCTCGTTTCAATGAAAGAATCTGATTATCTTCCTCGCGACCAATATTATCCGTGTATCCAGTTATTCTAATTTTGGCTTCCGGAGATTCTTCTAATATTTTGGCAAGTTTTGCGATTTCAAATTCTGAGCTTGAAAGTAATAGCTCTGATCCACTTTCAAAGAATATATTGCGAAGGATTACCGGTGTTGTCTCCTTTTTATTGTTTGCGATAACTTCAGGAGCCTCAATTTTTTGCAACATGATTTTAATTTCTTGGGGCTCATTTACGGAAGTACTGTCTGACCAAAAAATATTATCTGAATAGAAGATATAGCCTGGAGCACTTACGTGAATACTATATTTAGATCTTTCAGGGACAGAGGCCAGCAGATACCCAGACTGATTCGTATTGTCAGACATATATGCTTGTTGAGCTTCAAGATCGTAGACCTCAACCATTGCTTTGATTGGAGATTCTGTTTCTGCATCAAGCACTTGTGCTTTAAAGTATGTAACTTTTTGTGGTCTTAATTCTTCAGGCAATTTAAATCGAAAGATATCTAAATTGTCACTATTCGCATCAGTGGCATAATAAGCATATTGGCCATCAGTAGATACCGAAAGAGCACCCTCACTTCTTTCAGAATTTATTGGATATCCCATATTCTGAGCTTCTCCCCAATCATTGTTTTCCCACCTTGAGAGAAATAAATCATAGTCGCCCATCCCAATATGACCATCTGATCGAAAATATAATGTCTGACCATCTAAGTGAATAAATGGTGAAGCTTCATTGCCTTCAGTGTTAATTGCATCTCCTGCATTGATAGGCATTCCCCAAGTGCCGTTTTGAAACTCAACATACCAAATATCAGATTTTCCTTTGCCTCCAGATCGCTCACTCGCAAAGTACAACCTCTTTCCATCTGGTGACAAACTTGGTTGTGCATCCCAATGTCTTGAGTTAACATTTGGTCCCATATTGATAGGCTTGATCCAACTACCATCTTGTTTCATTGTGATATAGATATCACATCCTCCTTGTGATCCTTCCATATGGCAACCCGTAAAAAATAAATACTCACCATCTGGAGAGAGACAATGAGCACCTTCGTTTTTAGAAGTATTTAATCCATCTAAAGGTACGCCCAAAGTGAATGATTCTCCATCAAAATTACTCATATAGAAATCCTCTTGTCTGCCACTTCTTTTGGTGTAAATTAACATTTTCCCATCAGCTGAAAAGGCGGGAAGATATTCAGATTCATTTGTATTGATATTTTCTGAAAGACGCTCTAAATTTATTTCTTGAGGATGTGCTTTTGCATCTTGGGTAAAGTAGACCTCATGCTTCAGGCGATCTGCTAATTTTAATTGCCCAGGTCGGATTTTATCAAAACTTTTTAAGTGTTCTAATTTTGACAAGGCTTCATCAAATCGACCTACTTTTTTGTACAGACTAGCAAGTGTAAAGGTTAGTCTATAACTATCATTAGGATCTATATTCCAGGCGGATTCAAAACTTTGTATGGCAAGGCTATCATTGTTTTCTTGTACATAGATGACGCCCAATTCAGTTTGGAGATCAATGTTTTCAGGATAGTCTTCAAGGAGTTTATGGAGAATTTTAATTGCCTTTTCGGTTTCTCCAATTTTTCTTTTTTCAATCGCTTCCGCAAATTTTTTATGATCACTCTTTGAAAGAGATTGTGTAAAACAAGGCCCTAAAGCCAACCATATTATACATGCACTAATTAAAGTTTTCATAGTAATAGATTAACCATTAAAAAGTAGAATGTAGTTTAGGCTAAACTGAGTTTTAACTAGAATTTATTACTAGCTAAGTTCTTTGAGGAGTTTTGTTGCAATTTTGTCACCAAGTTCTGAAGCCTGCTTTAAATCAGCAAGAACACCATTTTTGCCCAATTCCTTCTTTGCAATAGCTCTTTTACGGATGATCAAAGCTTTAGAAATACCTTTGATTTCGCCAACATCATCGGCACTCGCTTTTTCATATTCAACCAGTGCATCGTCAAATTTCTCTAATTCCATCAAAACTTCTGCATAGTGATAATTGGCCCAAGGTACCCAATGAATGTTGGGGTTATCTTCTGAAAATGATCTTTTGGTAAACAACTTTAAATCAAATTCTGCTTTGTCAAATTCTTTTTCATTCATATGACAAATTGATTTTAATCTTCTAGCATGCCAGTATATGGGTTGAAGTGCAACACTTAATTTGATGGCTTTGTCCAGATCAGTTATTGCTTCTTGCCAATTTTCTTCATGAATTAATACTTCTGCTCTTCCTAAAAATGGACGAGCATTCGAATCATCAATTGTTATTGATTTACCGTAATCTCTTTTGGCATCATGCAATTTTTTGAGCATAAAATTGACCTTTGCTCTTCTTTCGTAGGCCATTGCATGATTGTTGTACTTATCGATTGCTTTGTTTAAGGCATCAATTGCTTCTTGCTCTTTTCCTTTTTCGTTGATAAGCTCTCGTCCTTTGATATATTCTTTAACTGCAATCTTATCACTGATTGGTTCTAAGTGTTTGTATATGCTTATCTTTCCATCTTGTATTAACCATGCATCGACAACACCAGAAATTGCAAATTGAGAGCAATACTCAATAAGTGTTACTGTGTTTTTAAAGGTTTTATCGTAAAGTTGTCTGACCAATCGAGGGATTTCCATGGTTAGTTTTTCTTCATCGAAAATGTCATCCGCTTCAAAAATGATATCATTTTTGTAGTAGGTTTCCACTCTCAACTCATACATTTTGAGTGCCTTAGCAAAGCTGTTTGAATTGCTAAAAAGTAATTTGCCTTGGATTATTGTTTTGTAAAGCTCCATTAAGAAATTGAATTACTTTTTTATATGAAAAAACTGCGCCAAACTTCCTTAACTCCCTTATTTCAAAATCAATTATAATAGAAATAAAGGAATCTATAATTATTAATAAGTAAATGATTGATTTAGTTCACCCAAACCTTACAACCTTCTGTACAATTGGTGCAAATATCAATTTTGTCTCTTCCTTTGAACAATTCTTTTCTAAATTGCTGATATTCAGAGTTGTAAAACACCTCTTTTAATTCATTTTTCTTCAAATCTCCCAATTTGTGTTTTGCATCCTTATCAAAACAGCATGGTACAACCAAACCATCCCAAGTAATAACACAAGCATGCCACAGTTTCCAACAATGATTTAATAATTTGTTTTTTACACTGTAGCTGCCATCTTTATTAAGTCGGTATCTCGAATATTGGGCTAGTTCTGGAATTAATGGGTTTCCATTTTTATAATCATAAACTTGAGCTGATTTGAGTTTTACTTCATCGACTCCAATTTCTTTTGCCAATTTGTGAATTTCTGGAATTTGATGTTCATTAGGTTTAACCACTAAAAATTGAAAAATAATGTGAGGGGTATTGGATTTCAGTTCATTTTTCCATCTTACAAGATTTCTTGCACCTTGCAACACATTTTCAAGATTGCCTTCCTTTCTATAATTTTCATATACCTCCTGAGTCGTACCATCTACTGAAATGATGATTCGATCTAGACCAGATTCAATGGTTTTTTTTGCATTTTCATCATTGAGAAAATGACCATTGGTTGATGTAATGGTGTATATTTTTTTTTTGTGAGCATGATTTACCATATCCAAAAAATCTGGATTAATGTAAGGCTCTCCTTGAAAATAGAAAATCATGTACAACAAATGTTTATACATATTATCTACCGTTTTACTAAAAAAATCTTTTTTAAGATTTCCTGTTGCTCTGGTAAATGAACGAAGACCACTTGGGCACTCAGGACAACGAAGATTGCAAGCAGTGGTTGGTTCTATGGATACTGTAAAAGGCAAACCCCACTGAATTGGCTTTTTTCTTAATTTACTGTATACGAAGCTTATGTAGACTTTTGTAAAGTTGATCAATTTGGAGAAGCTCAACTTTTTTACGAAAGTGATGCTATCTTGCCAATAGATCATTTAAAATATTTTTCGGCAAATATTCTGTTGTGGTGCTCCACATGACCAGCAATCATGTAAGCCATTGCTCTTGCTGAGGTTTTATATCCATTGATAGTACAAGTTCTTAGCCACTCACTTTTTTCAGCTGATTGTAGCATAGCAATATTTGCATTTCTGCATGCTTGAAATTCATTGGCAAGATTTTCTTTCGTTTTGTTAATCATGTTTGCATTGGCAACATAATCATCCTGTTCAAAACCTGGAATATTGCCTTTATCATTCCTAAGACAGGCCAAAGCTCGATAACCAAAAATTCTTTCCACATCATTGATGTGTGAAATGACCTGTGCTACCGTCCATTTTTCTTCGGCATAGCTATGTGATAGCTTTTCGTCTGACACTTTCAAGATGAAATCGAATAGCTTTGATCCTTGATGATCTAAATATTCAAGTAAGTCCATTTTCGGAACTTTCTCGATATACTTATGAAAATATTCTGGGTATTCTCCAATCTGCGGCCTTTCTAACATTTGTAAATTTTTGTAAAAATAAGCCAAAGCTTTTAGCAAATCTAATTAGCACAAGACTTTAGCTTTCATAACTTTGTCTTAGAAAGAACTATTGTTACAAAATCATAGTTCTCCAATTGTAACTTAAAACCATATCTATGTTTGGATGGTTATTTGGAAAGAAAAAAGAAGTAATAGATTCAGAAATGAAGTATTTGGTCGTTGGCCTAGGCAATATAGGCTCAGAATATATGAATACAAGACATAATGTAGGTTTTGATGTCCTAGAACAGCTTGCAGATGATGCTGGAGTTCAATGGAGTGGGAAATCTTTAGGTGATATCACTCAAATAAAGCACAAGGGCAGAACATTAATCTTACTTAAGCCAAATACCTATATGAATCTCAGTGGAAAAGCTGTTAATTATTGGATGCATAAGGAGAAGATCAAGAAAGAAAACCTATTGATCGTTGTTGATGACCTCAATCTTCCTTTCGGAAAAATGAGATTGCGGGCAAAAGGTTCTGATGGAGGGCACAATGGTCTTAAGTCGGTCGCACAACATTTTGGAGGTCAAAATTATACAAGACTTCGCATAGGAATTGGAGATGATTTTAAACAAGGGCAGCAGGTTGATTTTGTTCTTGGAAAATGGGATAGTGACGAACGAGATAAATTACCAAAAATTTTAAATGATGCAGCAGCTTGTATAAAAAGTTTTGCTGCGATTGGGTTAAAGTTTACAATGGAAGGGTTTAATAAGTAAATTAAATCAAGCATTGGAAATTTGGTCAATTAGCAAAGAACTTAAATCAACTCCTTGCTTTGCGAACCGGATGGTTTTGTTATTTGCATGAAGTTCCATTAAATATTCTTGTTCCTTCTGTCCAGGTGTTGGTATCATAATCACAGGTTTTTTTAAAACATCAAAATCCATCAAACTTGAATATCCTGATCTGGTGATTATAAGGCTTGATTGTTTTATCAGTTCTTGTAATTCGTGGGAGCCAGCAAGATTAATTACTTTATAATTGTTGCTTAATTCTTTAGGAATTTCAGAATGACTACCTCTAACAAAAGTTACTTTTTCTTTGATGGATTTTAATTGTTGACTCAAATTAATTTCAAGTAAATTTCTTTGAGGTTCTGGGCCAGAGAGAATTACCAAAATTCCATTTCCTTCTTTTGGGACTTCTGTAAACCTAGACAATGGACCTATGAAGATAGATGGGATTTCAAAACCATTGGTGCTCATTTCTCCTGAAAGTCTCTGATCTGGATAATCAGGAATCCAAAACTGATCAAAGCCTTTTGTCCAGTTTTTAATTTGCATTTCAAAAGCAGTAGCTGTCAATCTATTTTCATAGGACATGTTTAATTGATGAGTAAGCAGGACAGATTCAATTTCGGGATGATAAACTCCATATCTGTTGTCAGATAGTATTAGATCCGGATTCCAAAGTTCAGCAATTTTTTTAGTAATTCTATTTTCTAACTTGATGGCTCTTTGGATTTTTGGGAATTGACGAATCATGTTCCAGCTCATATTGCTAGAATCATAATTTATATTATATGCAGGTAATTCGAAGAAATCAAGATTGTTTTCTTGGAGCTCATTTTGTAACCATTCCAGAGCAATTCCATCACTAGCTATACCAAGCTTTTTACCTTGCTTTATAAATTTTTTAATGAGAACAAGCGAACGCGAAGCATGACCCAAGCCCCAATTTAGTGGGGCAACAATTATGGATTGTTTGTTGGTAAGTGTTGTGATTTTATCCAAGTGCATACTCGTATAAGTTTTCATCCATCCCAATCATCACTCATTTCTTATTTCACATCCCTCATCTCACAGTAAAGCCCTAATTAATTCTAATTTCATCGTGAAAACCGTCATAAAACTTGAATTGTAAGAGATGGAATTCAGGATTTTGCTTGAGTTTGATCCATTTTTTATATTCTCTATACCATTGCCATTGTTTGCTCCCTAGTAAACCACGCTTTATATGAGAATAGATGAATGGATGTACCTCTAATTGAATTTTTGCGGTGGGTCTATTTTGAAGGATAAGAGCAATTGCTCTTTCCAGTTCTTCAACAAAAAGCATAGAGTTTTGAACAACATTTGTTCCATTGCAAACTGGACAACTTTCTTCAGTTTCAATTTTCAATGCAGGTTTCAGACGTTGTCTGGTAATCTGCATGAGTCCAAACTTACTTAATGGTAAAATAGTGTGTTGAGCTCTATCGGATTTCATGAAGTTTTTCATAGCAGCAAATAATTTGCTTCTATGATCATTGTTTCGCATGTCAATAAAATCGATAATAATTAAGCCTCCTATGTCTCTTAATCTCAATTGACGTGCTATATCTTCTGCTGCTTCTAAATTTACATTTAGAGCTGCGGATTCTTGATTTTGCTTTGAACTTTTTGGTCCACTGTTTACATCGATGACATGCATGGCTTCGGTGGACTCAATTACTAAGTAAGCACCACTTTTCATAGTGGAAGTCTTACCAAAAGAAGATTTTATTTGTTTATTAACTCCAAAAGATTCAAAGATTGGTTTTTGCCCTCTGTATTTTTTTACAATTTTGAGTTTATCGGGAGCAATTCCTTTGACATAATCTTTTACACTTTCGTAAAGGATGTTGTCATTGATGACTACTTTATTAAAGTCATCATTGAGTAAGTCTCTAAATATGGTTGATGCCTTATCTATTTCGCTAAGAAGTTTTCTAGGTTTAGGATTTGATTGTAATTCATCATAAATCCCTTTCCATTTGGCCATTAGGCCTGATATTTCTTCGTACAGTTCAGCAACTTTTTTGCCTTCTGCTGCTGTTCTTAAAATGAGTCCAAAGTTTTTAGGTTTGATACTTTCCGCTAAAACCTTAAGTCTTTTTCTTTCCTCTGGATTGGATATTTTTTTTGAAATCGCAATGATATTTGCGAAAGGAGTCAAAACCAGGAATCTGCCGGGTAAGGTTATCTCACAAGTAAGTCTAGGTCCTTTGGTAGAAATTGGTTCCTTCAGGATTTGGACTAAAATAGGTTGTTTTCGGTGAAAAACCTTGTTGATCAGGCCATCCTTTCTATTGTCAGGCTCTAATTTAAAGTTGTCGAGGTTTGAGGAGTTGTATTGCTTTTTTTGAACAACTTTTGTGTATTTCTGAAGTGATTTGACTTGTGGACCTAGGTCAGTATAGTGTAAGAATGCATCCTTTCTGACTCCTACATTAAGGAATGCAGCATTGAGGTCGGGTCTTAACATCCCGATTTCACCCAGAAAGATATCACCTACTACAAAGGCTTCATTTTTGGCTTGAGTATGTAATTCTACAAGCTTTTTGTCCTCTAGTAGTGCAATTTCAACTTCTGAATCAGAACCTCTTATGATTAATTCTTTTTCCACTAGTAGACCAAGATTATGGTTTCTTTAAAAACCAATGAACAATGCCCTTTGCTAAGGAATAGCAAAGGGTTTATAGACTTTAATATGATTGAAGTCAAGGATAAAGAAAAAGATTACTTCTTCTTCTTATGTCTGTTCTTTCTTAGTCTTTTCTTTCTTTTGTGAGTTGCGATCTTATGTCGCTTTCTTTTTTTACCGCAAGGCATAATTTAATTTTTTGTATTCTTTGTTTATCGTGTTTGACAGATAGCAGCTGATTTTTCAGCCGATATTTTGTCGTTTTGAGCTTTATATACTTCCTGAAGGTAACAATGCACCTCTTTATTGCTAGGATCAAGATCTAAAACCCTTCTAAATCTTTCCAACGCTTTTTCCCACTGATTAGTTCTAATAGACAATCTTCCTAACTGAATTTGTACCGGAATATTATCTGGATTCTCTTCGGCAAGCTCTCTAAGCATCATAATTCCTTGCATTGGAGCATCAGATTCAACAAAACAAAGCGCTTTATTGATTTTGTGATCCAGATTTTGAGGATTTATAGAAATTGCCTTATCGAATGCTGCAATAGCTTGTTCTTTGGCATATTTTTTTTGATCCTCAGCATTTAGGGACTTTATTGCTAAATAATGCGTGGTCCCAACAATTGCCCAAGAATCTTCACTTTTTTCAATTTCTGCAATTTGTTCAGCATAATGGCCAGAAACCAATGGATATCCTAAAGAATACCACTTTCCTGCCAAATTTTTTAATGCTTCCAATTTTTGCTCCTCAGTACTGCTTTCTTCTAGATCTATTAGACTTAATTCAATTTCAGCCTTTTGATCTTTAGGAAGTATTTGTGTAATACTGTTGATTTCACTTTCAATATTTACACTTGTCTTTTTAATCTCTCTGGACTTTTCCAGAAGTCTATTTTCTTTAGATGTTTTATTACAGCCAAAGTACAGGACAAAAAACAAGGCACTAAAAGCTATTAAAGCCAGTTTTTGTTTTGTACTAGTGCTCATCTACTCTTTTTCTACTTTAGGTTCTTCGCTTACATTCTCTTTAACTTGCTCGATGAAAATTTTCGAGGGTTTGAACGTTGGAATAAAGTGTTCAGGAATTTCTATTGCTACATTTTTCTTAATGTGTCTCCCAATTTTCTTTGCCCTTTTCTTAATGATAAATGAGCCAAAACCTCTGATATAAACATTTTCACCACTTCCAAGAGTGCCTTTTACTTCGTTAAAAAACATTTCAAGCGATACCAAAACATCTACTTTAGGAACTCCCGTTTTCTCGGAGATTGTATTTACCAAATCAGCTTTTCTCATTTCTTATTTTGTTTAAATCGTTGATACTCTTGGAATTATACCAAGGCAAAGTGGAGCGCAAATATCGTATTTTCTTCCTTACTAGCTAATATTTTCTACCCTTTTTTATATTGATTTTCAGATATTTAGTGACATTTCCGCTTAGTTTCCTTTTTTAGAATTATATCATGACCTAGTCGCACAATTCATTTAGTATATTGCGTGCCAAAGGCAAATTGTATTATATGATTTTATCAATGACTGGTTATGGGAAGTCAAAAGCCCAGTTTCAAGACAAAAATATCGGAGTGGAGATCAAATCACTCAATGGGAAATCTTCCGATATTAGAATGCGTTTGCCCAATAATATTAAGGAAAAAGAAATTCTGCTCCGAAAACAAATTATCAAATCTGCCATTAGAGGTAAATTTGACTTCACCCTAAAAATTGGAACTGAGTTAGGAGGTGAAGAATATAGCCTAAATAAAGATTTGTTTAAAAAATACGCCAAAGAAATTCTATTACTTCAATCTGAATTAGGATCTGTTAACGGAGATATCTTGCAAGCCGTAATGAGAATTCCCAATGTTGTAGGTTCAATTGAAGGTGAATTGGATGAGGAAGAATGGAAAGTGATACAGAAAGTGACAGCAGAAGCACTAGAAATGTTACACCACTTCCGTCTTCAAGAAGGAGATGTGATGAGATTGGACCTTCAAGACAGAATCAATGTTATTTCTCAAAAATTGAAAGAAGTAGAGCCGATGGAAGAATCCAGAATAAAAAGTCTAAAAGACAGAATGCATAAGAATCTTGGACAGTTTATGAATGAAGAGAATGTAGACAAAAACAGATTCGAACAAGAGGTGCTATTCTACCTCGAAAAATTAGATATTACAGAAGAAAAAGTCCGATTAGCGCAACATTGTGAGTATTTTCTCAACACTCTGAATAATAAAAACATTGAAAAAGGGAAAAAACTAGGTTTTATCTCCCAAGAAATTGGAAGAGAAATTAATACCTTAGGTGCTAAAGCTCAACAATCGGATATTCAACAAATTGTAGTCTCCATGAAGGATGAGTTGGAAAAAATTAAAGAGCAGTTGGCGAACATTATTTAGTTTGTTCAAAAAAGAATCTATGGATTCAGAAGGACTGTCCCAACATAAGCATCTGGTCTTTACCGCACCATCTGGGGCAGGAAAAACAACCATCGTTAGACATTTGTTAAAACATTTTGACGAATTAGATTTTAGCGTTTCTGCAACAACCAGAGCCAAAAGAGCTCATGAAACCCATGGAAAAGATTACTATTTCATGAGTAAAGAAGAATTTGAAACTAAATTGCAAAACAATAAATTCGTAGAATACGAGGAGGTTTATAAAGGACAATATTATGGAACTTTGATGTCAGAGGTAGAAAGAATAGAAAAAAAAGGAAAACATATTATTTTTGACATTGATGTGAAAGGGGCAGTAAGCATTAAAGAAGCATTTGGAGATAGAGTTCTTACAGTTTTTATAAAACCACCTTCCTTTGAAATATTAAAACAAAGACTAATTGACAGGAATACAGAATCAGAAGATGCATTAAAGACTAGAATTAGTCGAATGAAGGAAGAACTTGGTTTTGAAAGTAAATTCGATCGAGTTCTTGTAAATGATTTGTTGGAAGTGACGCTTGAGGAAGCTGAACACATTGTTTCAACTTTTTTGAATTTAGAACATTGATATGAATATGTTTTCTAAAACAACACATGGCATTAAAATAAATGTAGAAACAAGCTTTCTCCCAGAAAAATCAAATCCCGATCATAACTATTATGTATATGCTTATTATGTTACCATAGAAAATACATTAAAAGATAAGGTCCAATTATTAAGCCGACATTGGATTATAACTGACGGAATGGGAAACAAGCATGAGGTAAAAGGTGAAGGAGTTATTGGAGAACAGCCCATATTAAAACATCAAGAAAAACATGCTTACCAATCTTGGAGCCCTTTGCCAACAAAAATGGGGAAGATGGAAGGTAGCTATTTGATGTACAATCTAGATACCAACAAAAAGTTCGAAGTACAAATTCCTGCTTTTATTTTGGTACATCACGAATTGGAAAATTAATTTAGATTTATTTCCCTGACATTCTCAATTAATACATCTCCGTGATATTCGACGTAGGCAGAATCTTGTTTGCTGTGTATAATTTTGATGCCATCCCATTCATCTCCGCAATCATTATGAAGCTTACAATGATCCAAAATTAATTTTGCTCCAGGCTCTACAGTTATAGAACTTCCTTTAGGCATGGATACCCTGCATTTGATTTCCAACGAGGAGCCACTAGAGACAATTACATTATATGAAAGGTCTAATGCTCCGCTCCAAACATCATTATTATTTATTCTTATTACCTCACTTTTATCTAGCTGGCACCAATCAGGAACAACCAACCCTCTTAATTCATTGTTGATTCCTGCAAATGTTTTGTGTATTTTCCCTAGTTGACACGGAGTTATGGCCATTTGACTATTGTTGTAATCCATCATGTTATTAGAGACTGGATCTTTACATTTTTCAGTATCATTTGGTTGCCAACAATTGGGATGCACTGGGGTATCATCGCAGCCATCATTTTTATACCAAGAGTGCCTCAATCCAAAAATGTGACCAACTTCATGATTGAGAAGTGTAGAATATTTCCATGGTTTCTCTCTGTTTTCACAAAGTCCTGCCAGTTTTAGTGAGGTGCCTAGCGCAATGCCCGTTGAGGAAGCTTTGTAGCCTTTGGCCAAGCTATCAGGATGATGTGGCATGACAAAGATATTTAATATGCTGTCTGTACCGATAGCATATTTATTTATCACATCTCTGTTGTAATTGTTTTTGTTTCTTCCTTTGTTTACAAAAAAACAAAGCTCATCATCATAGTGATACATGTAGCCGTCGTTTTCTCCATCTATGGGCCAAAGCTTATATTTGTATTGGGGAGAAAGATTGTCGGTATTATTTCCAATAGGAAGGTTCATTTTTGGATTTCTACTTAACTTATCATTGGCAACATTGATTAAGTTTTTCATGTATTTCTTTCCATCTTCTCCATTAAAGTTGTGTTCCTTGCTTCGGCTATTCATAAAATGAACATTGATTCTTATGGTCCTTGTTGGATGTAATAAGTGATCATAAGGAGCATAACTCAAAGGGTCTGCACATGCCTTAAACTTTTTGGAAACATTTGACTCTGAGGCAAATTGTTCTAAAGTTTGTCGATTAGATATTTGATGATAGCTTAGTTTTGGAGAACATTGGCTTATCGACAATATTCCTAAAACAAGCAAAAGATATATTAAATATTCATTCCTCCACATATACTTAAGACTTGGCCTGTCATATAAGAGGACATATCCGATCCTAAAAAGGTACAAAGATTGGCGACATCATTTCCTTGGCCAAATCTTTTAAGAGGGATACTATCAGTATAGGCTTTTTGTGTTTTTTCATCTAGCTCATTGGTCATTTCTGTAGCAATGAATCCTGGAGCTACAGCATTGCATCTGATGTTTCTTGAGCCAACTTCTTTTGCAATAGATTTTGTAAAACCAATTATACCTGCTTTGGACGCTGCATAATTTGCTTGACCAGCATTTCCAAATACACCGACTACAGAGCTCATATTAATGATGCTTCCCGCTCTGTTTTTCATCATCGGTTTTAGAACATGCTTTGTCAGGTTAAAGACTGATTTTAGATTAACCTCCATCACACCATCCCATTGTTCTTCCGACATTCTCAACATCAAGGTATCTTTTGTGATTCCTGCATTGTTGATCAATATGTTGATGGTTCCAAATTTTTCGATCACTTGAGTAATTAGAGCTTCCGCTTCATCATATTTGCTAGCATCTGATTTGATGGCAATAATATTTTCAGCATTGTATTTGGCGACAATAGCATCTGCTTTTTCAGAAGAAGATCGATAGGTAAAGGCTACTTTAGCACCTTCTACCATAAATTTTTCAACAATAGAGGCGCCAATTCCTCTTGAACCACCAGTGATGACGGCAACTTTTCCATCTAATAATCCCATCTCTTTACTTAAAGGTTAAATAATTGATTCAAAAATAATGTTTAATTCTTTGCGAACTGCATTGCACACATTATTGTCTTAATTTTATGTTCAAATTTAAAGAATGTCAAATATTACTACTAAAAAGGCAAAATTTTCTCCCGGAGTATTGAGTATGTTACCCATGTTTTATGTTGGTTGGTCAGATAGCGTATTGAGCCCGAGCGAAATGGAGTTAATACATAAACAATTAAATCAATTAGATTTTCTTACCGAAGAGGATAGGAAATATTTAATCAAATGGACCGATCCAAAAGATCCCCCAAGTCCTGAAGTATTTAAAGAATGGGTAAGAGAAATTAAAGCTTATGCAAATAACATTGAGGAATCAAAAAAGACTTCTCTCGTAAATCTTGGAATTGAGCTAGCAACTTCAAGTATTGGTTATCAAGCAGAAGAAATTTGGAAGTCACCAAAAACAAAAACGGCACTTTTGGAGATTGAGTCAGCTTTAGGTGTTAATGGGCAAAACAGCCAACAACTTTTATTGAATAAGGTTGGACAACAAACCGAAATCGAAGATGAATCTTATTTTGATCCTGAAATTATGCTCGATGTTTTAGATGGTAAAAATAAAGAGATCAATGAGCGTATGCGAAAATTGTTAAGAGATCCTGCATTTGCATACAGCACCGTTAAAAATAAGGATGAATATCGTTTAGAAATTTTACGACAGACAAAAGAATTGGCGAAGCAAGGTCTTAGCGGTTATGCTTTCCCAAAAGAATATGGTGGAGGATCAAAAATAGGAGAGCACATTGCTGTATTCGAGATGTTAGGCTTACATGATTTAAGCTTGACTGTTAAATTTGGAGTACAGTTTGGACTTTTTGGTGGCGCAATTTTAGGTTTGGGTACAGAAAAGCATCATAGAGAATATATAGAGCCAATGATTAAAACCGATCTTTTGGGATGCTTTGCAATGACTGAAACTGGACATGGGTCCAATGTGCGCGGTCTTGAAACAACAGCACATTATAACAAGGAAAAAGATACCTTCATCATCAAAACACCACATGAAAATGCAAGTAAAGAATACATAGGGAATGCCTTACACTCACAAATGGCAGCTGTTTTTTGTCAACTGATTGTAAATGATGAAAATCATGGTGTACACTGTATTCTTGTTCCAATTCGCGACAAGCAAGGTTCACTATTGCCAGGCATTAGGGTAAAAGATTGTGGGTATAAAATGGGATTGAATGGCGTAGATAATGGAATGCTTTGGTTTGATGATGTTGAAGTTCCTAAAGAAAATCTACTCAATAGATTTGGTGATGTTGACGTCAATGGCCAATACGTAAGTGAGATTAGCAATCCGAGCAAACGATTTTTCACGATGCTTGGTGCACTCATCACTGGGAGAGTATCTGTTGGACTAGCTGGCGTAAGTGCTAGCAAATCAGCATTGACAATTGCAATAAAGTATGGATTAAAAAGAAGACAGTTTGCGCCAAAGGAAGGAGCTGCAGAAACAATATTGATGGATTATCCAAGTCATCAAGAAAGATTATTACCAAGATTAGCAAAAACCTATGCTTATCATTTTGCACTTCAGGATCTTGCAGAAGAAATGGTTAATACCGGCCGAGATGGAGACTTTAGAAAAGTGGAAACCAAAGCAGCAGGTTTAAAATCCTTGGCTACCTGGCATACGACAGATACCATCCAAGAATGCAGAGAAGCATGTGGAGGAAAAGGATATCTGGATGAAAACCGTCTTTCAAACTTAAAAGCTGATACTGATATATTTACCACTTTCGAAGGAGACAATACAGTTTTGATGCAATTGGTTGCAAAAGGGGTTTTAACTGAATTTAGAAAGTCCTTTTCAGAAAACAATTTCTTTGCAGTAATGAAATATCTATCAGAGAGATTTTCTAAGAAATTAATAGAGTTGAATCCAAGTTATGCCAATAATACTTCAGCAAGCCACTTATTGGACCCAAGATTCTACGCCCATGCATTTAGGTACAGAGAGGAAAAACTAACTTTATCTATCAGTACTCGAATGAGGAAATACTTAGGACAACGCATTGATCCTAATGATGCTTTTTTAAAATGTCAACTGCATATGATAGAACTTGGAGCAGCATATTCTGAAAGATTGGCATTGACCTCCTTTCAAGCGGCTATTGAGAAAGTCGATAATGCAAGAACAAAAGAAGTTTTAGAAAAACTATGTCAATTGTATGCCTTGTCTATCATCCAGCAAGAAAAAGGATTTTTCTTAGAGAATGAATATTTAGGCAGTAGTAAAACTAAGGCAATTAGAAGAATGATTGCAAAACTTAATCAAGAACTAAGACCTTTGGCTGGCCTGTTAGTAGATTCTTTCGGAATACCTGAAGAATTACTTGGAGCCAATATTGTTTTATACAATTAATCAAAGCATTCAAATTATAACAAAATGAAACACCTATCTTATTTTCTCCTTTTGCTATTTACCTTGAGTGGATGTAAGAGCGCTGATAAATTATATGATGCTGGAAATTATCAGCAAGTTTTGTCAAAGCTCGAAGGAAAAGCAAAAAGAAATAATTTGGATAGGAGAGAACGCTCTCTTTTGGTTAAGGCTGCCAACAAATATTTTGATCAGGAGAAACGCAAGGTTTCTGCAAGTTCAAATTCAGATCACTACAAGGATTGGAAAAATGCCAAACAGAAATTGAAACGTTTGCAAAAAGAAGTGGATAAAATATCAGCCTATCAGCAAATTCGAGAAAGTGATTTGGATGATTATATGCTTCAGGAAATGGTTGATGAGCTGGACAATAGACTATATAATTATACCATAAATCAATATAATGATAAAATTGATGATTATTATGAAACCGGTGATCGTGACCATGCCATTAGAGCCTATAGATTGGTAAATGATCTCAAAGATTATGGTGCGTCTTATGTAACAATGGACTCCCTATACGAAAAAGCAATAACCCTAGGTCATCGAGTTATTGCCGTAGAATTTGAGTCTGATATATTTAATAGCTGGGAGTTCAACAATAACTTTAAAAGAGAAATTGATTTGCGTGATGATGATTTTAATAGCTTTATGGATAATGTGAGCAATGAGACAGACTACGAATTAATCATTGCTGCCGAAATTACCCGAAAAGATGAAGACAGAGATTCTGGTTATCAAAATTTTTCTGATAGGGTCATTGATTATTATGAAACTGAAATTGATACTTCTACAAATCAAGAAACAAAAACACCAGTTTATAAAGATATAGAGGCGCGAGTAAAAGTAGTCGAATACATTTGGACTGTGGAAGGTCAAGCGGCTTACAAAATCTTTGATATGCGCAGCAACCGAAGATTTGATTATCAAAATTATAATACAAGGGTTGAAGAAAGAGCAGTGAAGTATTTTTACGAAAGTGGAGACAAAGAGGCAATCCCATCTAATATTGAACTCGATAATTTTGAAATGATAAATTATAATTACAGAAATCTTATCGAAGCCTGTTTTGAAAACTTGGCAGAAGAGTTTAATGATAATGCAAGAATTAAATCAAAACTTGAATAAACTTGAAAATTAAATATTTATTATTTTTTCTGTTTTTTCAATGCATAGTTTCTTGTTCCAAACAAGAACCAAACAGCAATTTTATTTCCCAGAATGATTTTTCTCCTAATGATGCCATTGTAGATTTGAATATTGTTGTTGATCAAGAAATTCCAATCAGTAATGATATTGAAATGGAACTTTACGAATCTCAAGGAGATGCGGTAATATTTTATGAAGGAAAGATTGAAAGACGAGGTGGGTTTTCGATTGGTTTTCCAAAACACTCCTATAAATTAGATTTGAGTGGAGATCATGCCATTGCAAATTTACCTGAAGACGATGATTGGATTCTAAATGCCAATTATATTGATAAGACCTTCATTCGACACCGTTTGAGCTATGAGTTATTTAGTGATATGGATAATAACAATGAAGCTCCTCTATGTGCTTACGCAAATGTGGAATTGAATTTTGAATACAATGGATTTTACCTCTTGACAGAAAGGCTTGACAAATCCTCTCTTGGTATAAATGGAGCAAGTAATCAAGCTGTAATTTTCAAAGAACCACCAATATTTATCGAAGAAGAAATAGAGCCACAAAATCCAGCAAATTATTATCAACAAGTCTATCCAAAGATCGAGGAATTGGATCAAACCGCTTTGATGGAGGAATTAAAGTCATTTCTTTATAATTCTAGTGAATCGGTCTTTGATGAAGAAGTAGAACAATTATTTGACATAAACAATGTTATTGATTGGCATCTTTTGCTTTTGCTTAGCAATAACAATGATGGAGTCTTGAAAAACTTTTACTTATACAAAAAGGATGATGGCAGTCAATATCAATTTGCACCTTGGGATTATGATCATTCTTTTGGAAGAGATGGCGACAATGAATTAAATCTTTTGGAAAGAGTTGTGAATCCGGAAAGATCCATTTTGTTAAAACGATTAATGGAGAGAGATTGGTATCGAATAAAACTTAAAACAAGATGGTCCGCATTGAATATGATTGGACTCTTTTCCTTGGATAATCTTAAAAATAGAGTTGAAGTTTATAAAAATTTGATCAATACTCAGGTTCAAAAAAATTATGAAATATGGCCAGTAGATGGTCCTTGGTATTATGATGATAATAGCTTTGAACAAGAGTTTGACATTTTCAATCAATACCTTGAATTAAGACATCCTCAATTGATTGATTATTTTGACCAATTGTAATTTTAATCAACAATGATATTAAAATCAGGAGTTTCCTTTAGTGTTTTGTGCACAGGACATCTATGAGCGATTTCTAATAGTCTCGCTTTTTGGTCCTCATCCAATGGGCCATCTAATTCAATCCTCATGTCATAGAGGCCTAGCTTTCTTTCATAGTCCTCACAATTCATACAATCATCTTTGTAGGATCTATCAAATGATAAATGTACTCTTACATCTTTTAAAGGCCATTTTTTCCTTCTTGCATACATTTGCAAAGTCATGGCAGTACAAGCACCTAGCGCAGTATTGAGCAATTCATATGGAGAAGGCCCAAAATCATTGCCTCCTAATTCTTCAGATTCATCAGCAATAAGACCATGTTTGCCGGCCATTATATCTGTCGTATATCCTTTTGCTCCTAACTTGGCTATCACCTGCTTTTCTGTTTTAAGTTCTTCTTTCTTTGGAATAGGAATATATCGTTTGACCCATGAAGAAATGACATGAGCTGCATAGTAAGCATCATCCTTATTAGACAACATATGGTCTGCATTGTTGAGGGTAATAAAACTTTTAGGGTGATGGGCTGCATGGTATATTTTTGCAGCATTCTCTATTTCGACTACATTGTCTTGCGGTGAATGCAGAATCAATATTGCTTTTTTTAAGTCCCTTGTTATGGCTTCTAAATCGACTGCTCTTATGTCTTCAATAAATTGTCTTTTGATGATAAATTTTCGTCCGCCAATGGTTACCTCTGCTTCTCCATCCTTCTCAATGGTTTCAAGGGAGAGCCCAAATAAGTGGGTTACATGTTGTGGTTCTGAAGGAGCTCCTATCGTACAAACGGCTTTGATACTGTCTATTTTCTTCGCCGCATAGATAGCTGCTGCTCCACCTAAAGAATGACCAATTAATATGCTTGGGGCGGAGTGATTTTCTTCAAGGTATTTTGAGGCAGCCATAATGTCGGCAACATTGGTGCTAAAATTCGATTCTGCAAAGTCGCCTTGACTGTCGCCCAGACCCGTAAAGTCAAATCTTAAGACAGCAATTCCATTTAATGTGAGCGCTCTACTAATATTTCTTGTGGCATTAAGATTTTTGCTACCAGTAAATACATGTGAGAAAATCGCAAATGCATCTGGTTTTTTGGTCAATGGAAATTCTAATTTTCCACTTAATTCTAATCCGCGATCATTTTTAAATTTGATAGACTTGCTTGCCATTTTGATAATCTTTTAATTACCAAATGTACAATCCAATCATAAAAATAGAAGAGTATCTCATGACATTTGAACAAAAAAGTGGAAATCAACATAATGAATTCCACTTTAACGATTTACTAACTATTTCTATCACAGACATATCAAAATGAGTGATCTTGATATATACTTATAAAATTAAATCAGAATGCCATTCATAAAATCAAAGATTACCATGATTTTATTTTCAAGGGTTTTCCCTTAGATTGTTTAAAATGTAGAACTATTTATTAGAGGAGTTTAACCAAACAATGATTTCTTTTACTTCTGTGGAGCTTTTGCTTCCATCCAGATATTGCTGCCATAATTCAGGATGGTTGGCAAGCAATTTTTTTAAATTTCTTCTAGTGGCTTTTTTAACTTTTCCAGTTTCCATATCCAATAAAATACCCCAGATTTTTGATTCTACCGCTGGACCATTAGAAGATGGAACACCTCTAGAGTAAGAAAAATCATCCTTTCCAAACCTATCTTCAAAATAAGCATATCTTCCAACAAAATGAGATCTTAGGTAGTATCCCTTTCTTCCAAATTTTTTTGAATTTAAATAGATGTGGTTGTTATTGACATAACAATAAATTCCTTTGATTTTTTTATATTTCCCTTGGTAAAAAATCCCATATCTCGAAATCCCATTTTTGGATTTTATTAATTCTTGTCGGTAAGGCAAATCTTTAACTGAACGATTTCCTTTTAGATCTTCAAAACTAATGTATAATCCGTTATCAAAGCTGTATTGTGCTGAGCTTTGAAGACAAAATCCGATGGCAATAAATAAGCTTGCAATGATCCTAAACCTCATGTTAAATTGTTTCTATTCTTATGACGGATAAAAGCAGGATAGTTACATAGGTATAGGGTATAGGAATAGACTGTGCTAGGTTATATAATCTTTTTGTAAAATAGAATTGATTAAAGGAGAAAAAAATTAAGTTTTTTAAGTTTTACTCTGAAGCTTAAAAAATTTTGAATTCTTATAATCTTTGTGTGATTTGATAGTCTTGAATTTATTGCATAAAAAAAACCCACTCACGTTTGAGCAGGTTTATTTTTTGAATAATTTTCAACACCCTTTGATAATAAGACATGAAAAAAGCTAGTTACCCCCACCACAAAAAACATAAAAAATCATATTTATATTTTTAAATGTATTAGACATTGAATACCAATCTGATGGAAAGAAATAAAAAAGAAAAAAAATTGAAAAGGATGCTTCACTTTTGAAGCATCCTTTAGAGCTTGGAACGATTCTGATAAATTTTGCTTGGCTACTGCCAATTATTTTTTACAATCCACAATTGCCATAGCTATAGTTCGTCACTCTAATTTGCACCTGATTTCCAGCCAGTTGCTTGATTTCTATAGGGTGATCAATATTGACTCTAATTTTATGGATGTCGCCATATTTGTTTTCAATAAATACAGCATTATTCTCGTAGCTTGCTTTTTCATAACCCGTCAACAACATTCCTTTCAAAAGATTATAAGCTTCATGAATTTCAGTGTTGTTTAAGGTAACTTTGATTTGATACATGAATGGATCTTCAATTTCTACTTTTTTATGCCCGCCCATATAATTGGTGACCATTTTGATTTCTTTATCATTGTCAATAATGATCGGTTCTCCGTCCTTATCGAACCTGTAGGAAATATATGATTCCAAAGGAGATACCAAATCCATGTCTTCATAGGTTAACTCAAAATCAAATTGAGGAACTGGAAGGTGGCTAAGAAATCCATTGAAAACATAACCCTGATCTCCCATGTGTTCGACCTTGATCCATTCTCCTTCCATCCATTCAATCCTATCTTTATGTACTTCAGTCATGGATGTATCTATGACCTCAAATACCATGTCTCCAAAAGGTATTACTTTAATGGTTTGTGCTGACAATTTGGGAGCTGTTCGCATCTTTAGTCCTGAACCAGCAACCACAGACATCATTTTTAATTCTTCTGTTTCGTGTTCTGGGTTTGTTGAAAATACTAATGTGCTAAAAAATACCAATCCGATTAAAACTAAAATCATCTTTTTCATAATGCTAAAATTTTGGTGGTGCAATAATCAATTAACACTACGAATATGGGCGGGAATCTACTTCAATGTATAGTTGTATTGGGAAGTGTAGATGTATTTTGAGTAAGCGTCTATGTTTTTTGATTTGCCTTTAATTCCTCAAATGGAATTTTGATCGATTTCTTTTGACCTTTAGACAATTCTATGATTGAGAAGGGTCAAATGTCACAATAATTGCAGGTTAGTATTATTAAAAAAGGAGCTTTGAAATGAATCTAAGCCCCTTTTCTTATTATTTATTTGTATTTGTTTATAAGAAATCCACCTTACCACTATCAAGATTGTAGTAGGCTGCTACGACTTCAACTTTGCCAGATCTTACAGCATCACCAATGATTGCTGATCTACTGACTAATTCATCTCTTACCATCGTGGCATTTTTTCTCACGATATCATTAATATCTGCACCTTCCTCACTAGCATTGATAGCTGGTGTAATGTGTGCCAAAAGATGGTTGATGTTATATCCGTTATCTCCACCAGCAACAGCTGCTGTAACAGCACCACAACTTTGGTGACCCATTACAACAATTACTTCTGACCCACAATGAGCCACTGCATATTCGATACTGGCAATAGAAGAAGCATTGGCTACATTTCCTGCTACTCTAACAGTAAATATTTCACCAAGTCCCGTATCAAAGGCTAATTCTGGAACTACTCTACTATCTGCGCAACTTAGGACAATGGCAAAAGGTTGTTGCCCGGCAGTAAGATTGGTTCTTCTTTCGGTGTCTTGCAGTTTTCCATCAAGTTTGTCATCAACAAATCTTGCATTGCCGTCTTTTAATCTTTGTAATACTTCTGATTTTGTCATTTTTTAAAATATTTAAAAGTTTAAATTTTTCCTTTTTAATGATGGTGGCCTCCACCACTTTCTGTTTTTTGTAAGTGACTTTGAAGATAATATGCTCCTTTTATAACAATTTTATCTCCGTTATAAATTTTTTCTAAAGGAGTAACCGCTACAAAACCTAATTGTTTCGTACCAGTCTTAACTTCAGTTCTTTTGAAGTTAATTTCTTCATTATAGGCCTCCGTTTCTTCGCCATGGTTTTTTATGTTTTCTGCATCCCAAAGGAAAATAAAGTTTCTTCCTTCGGCCGTTACAATAGCTTCCTCAGGTAATGCCGTGACTGTATTCTGTCCAATGTCTATCAAAGCACTTAGATACATACCTGGAATAAGATTGGCGTTATTGTTTTCGATATCTGCGTGTACGGCAACGGATTTGGTGTCATTGGCAAAGGCCTTACCAATATTATATATTTCTCCAGTAATTTCTTCATTGGATTGATTGGTAATCATAAATCTTACTTTCTGACCAACTTTTATATGTGATAGATCTTTTTCGTAGAGTAGTAAATCCACATGCATCTTGCTATTATCCACAATTGAAAACATGGTTGTACCAGCCTTAACAGTTGCACCGATTTTAAGGTCTGAATGGGTGATATGTCCACTAATCGGGGCCTTGATAGAAATGTGGCTGGCCATGTTTCCTCCTGACATCGAAATGGTTTGTTTTAAAATTTCCAACTGTTGTTGAATAGCTGATATTTTCTTTCGTTCTATATTTAATTCTGAATTGATTTTTTCAAATACTTTGCGAGCATTGATATTTTCTTGAGCGAGTATAGATTGGCGCTTATATTCTTTTTCAAGAAAGATTTTCTTTTCTTCAGCCAATGCTGCTTGCTCTTGTAGTTTTGCCTTCTCAAGCAACATGTCAGCTAGAGCTATGCTAGACATGATGGCCAAGGTCTGACCTTTTTTAACATAGTTGCCTTCAATAACTTTGATGTCTTTTATGGTTCCCATTATTGGCATACTAACATCTGCCTGATCTTGGGGGTCCAACTTTGTATAGCCATTGGCATGGATTACATCGGTAAGATTTTTCTGAGAAAACCAACCAGTGTCAATTTCAGCATTAAGGAATTGAGCTTTGTTTAATATAACCGATTTATGAGCTTCGTCATGATTGCTTTCATGCATGTCATGTTTTGTGTGGTCCCCATGATCTGCATGCTTGTGATCATGGTTATGGTCATGGTTGTGGCTACAAGCAAGCATGAAGCTCATACATAAAAGACCGACACTTGTTTTTGTTCTATATTTTATCATGTTTTTATTTGTTTAGCAAATACAAAAGATTGTAGATGCTTACATTATAATCTTTAATGGATTGTAAGTATGCCTCTTTAGATTCAAAATATATATTGAGGCCGTGTTCGTAATCTGAAAAACTTATTTCGCCATTGCTGAAGTTTTTTTCTAGATTATTTTTAATCCCATCAACTTTCGGAAGTATTTCTTTTTTGTAGAATTCGTAATTTGATTTTGCTATATTTTTTTCAGATTTCAATTTGGTCAATTCATTTTGGGTTCTAAAGTCTATTTCAGCCGCTTTGGCTTCCAAAATTTTGACATTCTTGTCGGCTATTTTTTCATTTGCTTTGTAAGCTTTTCCAAAAAGGGCTAGCTCCATTCCTAAAGTCACACCGTGGAATCTAGGTGTTCGATCATAATAAATAGTTTGATTATTTACCTCTAAATCTCCTTCAATTGATTGGACAAAATATCCTAGCCTTAAGTCTGGTTTTCGTAGCGCTCCTTGGTATTTTCTTTCGGCTTTAGCAATTTGAATATCTTGTTGAATCATTTCATATTCTAGGTTGTAAGCCAATCGTTCTTTATCGATTTCGATTAGTGATGCTTCATCAGTTTGGAGACCATCTGTCTCAATATCTTCTTTGCCTGTTACTTGTTTTAGCTCTGTCAATTTCTGATCCAAAATGATTTTACATTCTTTTTGTTCTTGTTTAATTTGTGCTAGTTCTATTTCTATAGTCATTTTTGCAAGTTGATCGATTTCTCCAAGCTGGAATTGCCTTTCGGCAAATGTGTTATGTTGTTCAGCCAAGGCCAATTTTTGAGAAATGATATTTAGTTTGTCGTGATAAAATTCGAAGTCACTCCATAGCATACGCAGATGATATCTTAAATCATTTTTTGCATGGATTAATGGTGTTGAAGATTTGGCAGATTTGTGTTTTCCTAAGTTCTTTGCAGCATTTGCTACGAATGGATTAAAACTTTGAGATATTTCATAATTCTGATCAATGGTCCTTGTATTCATCTGACCATAACTTGCCTGAATCTCTATTTTTGGAACTTCGTATGCTGCATCACTTACTAATTGCCATTGTTCTGCTTCAAGTTTTGAAATAAGAATGATTGGGTTATTTTCATTGGCAATTTCAATGACTTGATTAACTGTGCTAATCCTTTGTACTTGAGATTGCAATGTTTTATTTGCGGAAGCGAAAAATAGAATAATTAAGATTGTCTTGATAACAAAATTCATCTTTTATTTGATTTTTTTTCAGCGTAAAAATATAATATTGGCAAGATAATGAGGGTGAGAATAATTGCCGTAATTAATCCTCCTATGACTACTGTTGCTAGCGGTTTTTGAACTTCTGCTCCCGCACTTTGACTTAAAGCCATCGGTAGAAATCCTAGTGATGCAACTGCGCCAGTCATCAAAACAGGACGAAGTCTCACTTTTGTGCCTACCTTGATTCGTTGCATTACATCTTTCATGCCCTCTGCTTTCAATTGATTAAAGTAAGCGATAAGTACGATGCCATTAAGGACGGCAACTCCAAATAAGGCAATAAATCCAATTCCTGCTGAAATACTAAATGGCATATCTCGTAACCAAAGCGCAAAAACTCCGCCGATTGCTGATAAAGGGATGGCGGTAAAAATCATGATCGATTGAATGACACTTTGGAAGGTAAAATATAAAAGAATAAAAATCAGTGCCAAGGCAATTGGAACGGCAAAAGCCAATCGAGATTTTGCTCGCTTAAGGTTTTCAAATTGGCCAGCATATTCCAAAAAGTATCCAGTAGGAAGATTCATTCTTTCAGAAATGGTAGATTGGATTTCTTCTACTAGACTTTCAACATCTCGATTTCTTGCATTAAATCCTATCGTTATTCTTCGTTTACCGTTTTCTCTACTTATTTGCGCGGGTCCTCTTTCAATTTTGATATCAGCTACTTGACCCAAAGGAATCTGATTTCCGGAAGGGAGATCAATGTATAGATTTTCTATGTTATTTATATCAAGACGATGTTGTTGGTCTAACCTAATAACCAGATCATATTTTCGTTCTTTTTCGTAAATCACGCCAGCCTTTCTTCCAGCAAAACCCATGCTTACTACTTGGTTGATATCAGATATATTGAGTCCATAAAGGGCGATTTTATTTTTATCATATCTAACGGTAATCTGGGGAAATCCAGAGACTGTTTCAGCTCGAGCATCTTCTACTCCTTTTATTGGAGTGATTAAATTTACCATTTCATCCCCTAAGGCAACCAATCGATCTACATCATCACCATATATTTTAATTCCAACATCTGATCGCACACCTGTCATTAATTCATTGAACCTCATTTGGATGGGTTGGGAAAATTCTGTTGTAACCCCTGGTAAGTCGTCCAAGACTTCTTCCATTTTTTCAAACATTTCTTCTTTTGATTTGGCAGAAGTCCATTCCGATTTGTCCTTCATGATGATCATAACATCAGCCACCTCCATTGGCATAGGGTCGGTAGGTACTTCTGCACTTCCTATTTTGGAAACAATCTGTATGATCTCTGGAAAGTTATCTAAAAGTAGTTGTTCTGCTTTAGTAGTGGTTGCTATTTCTTGGGATAGGGAGCTACCAGTAGGTATCATGACATGTGTGGCAATATCTCCCTCAGAAAGCGTGGGAATAAATTCGCCGCCGAGTGTTGAAAATATATAAAAGGCAATTCCAAACAGCAAAAGAGCGATGCTAATGGTTAGTGTTTTGAATTTCATAGCAAAGTTAAGAACGGGCTCGTAGATACTTTGGGAAAAAGCAATAATCTTGTCTGAAAGATTTTCCTTGTATTCTATGTTCTTGTTTAATAACAATGCACTTGCCATTGGGACATAAGTTAAAGACAATATGAATGCTCCAAAGATGGCGAATGAAACCGTCTGCACCATGGGTGTAAACATTTTTCCTTCAACCCC
>JAHDIE010000074.1 GCA_020630955.1 Saprospiraceae bacterium | reverse complement strand
AAAGAAAAAAGAAAATAAAAAGCCTTGTAGTGTAATACTGCAAGGCTTTTTTTATACCCCTTCTTATGCTAGAAGCTGGAAGTCTAAAAGTGATATTTTTATAGAATTTCGTATAAAGAACTAGAAATTACGAAAGATGAAGTTTGCTCAACAAATGCTTGGACTGCCGCTCTGAAAAGATGGGCCTGTGCCATTAAAATTTAATTTATCCACCTTTGAGCGCAATTTATACCAATGTATTTGATAAGAATATGTAAGATATTGTCTATCATACAAAATGGAAGCAAATAGCATAATGTTGCAAAAACACTAAATTTGCGCTGTGAGTGAAAATTATTCATACACCGGTAAAATTTACATAGCTTCAGATTTTCATCTTGGGATAACGGCTAAACATAGTTCCGATGAGAGAGAATTACTTATTGTCAAATGGCTAGAGGAAATTTCAAGCGATGCTAATTTAATAATTCTCGTTGGAGATATTTTTGATTATTGGTTTGAATATAGGCATGTGATACCTCGTGGATTCTCACGATTTTGGAGTAAGATCCGAATATTAAGAGATAATAATATACCCATCATATTTTTTACAGGAAACCATGACATGTGGATGTTTGATTACGCAACTAAAGAGTATGGTATAGAAATTCTACGAACACCAACTACCTTTTTACTAAATAAGAAAAAAGTTTTGATACATCATGGTGATGGACTGGGTCCTGGAGATTATGGATATAAGTTTATAAAATTATTTACCTGTAGTAAATTATGTCAATGGATTTTTGCAAGACTACACCCAAATTTTGCTTTGATGGTTATGAAATATTTTTCAAAAACAAGCAGAGCATTAGACACCAATGTCGAATTTTTTCCAGAGAAAGAGAATATTGTTTCTTATTGTGAAAATATACTAAGAGAAGAATATTTCGACTATTTTATTTGTGGGCATCGGCATTTAATGATTGATCACTTATTGTCTAATAAAAAATCTAGATATATAAATTTAGGCGATTGGTTGTATAGTTATAGTTATTTAGAAATTAGCGAAGACATGTTTAATTTACGAAGGTATGTTTAAATTAATCATACATTTAATTTCCCTAACCTTGCTTGTATCATGCAACAAAAAAATGCTTCCTAAGTCATTAGAAAAGAGTCTTGATGAGTTACAAGATAATTCAGCATATTTAAAATTTGAGCTGGATGTGTTTGATAATAAATACATTTATTCAGGTCTAGAGTTAATGAAGATTTCTGTAGCTGGAGATACCATTGCCATTTTTAATACTAGAGGTACATCAACTATTACCTCTGTCTCTGTATCAAATCCCAATAAAATAATAGTATTTTCCAAGGACAACCAAAAATCATGGACTTTGGATTCTAATTTGGCAATCATAGAGGATAAAATGATTGACTTAATAGATCTTGGGGAAGTAACTATTATGACAAGACTACAAGGAGATGATATTTTATACTACAGTAAATCAAATAAGAAATTTTATAGAACAAACAGTAATACTTTAAAGATTATTGAATCGGATGTTCAATGGGATATAGAAAATGATATAGTCAAGTTGATAAGTTCAGATGAATTATTTGTTGTAAAAACCACATCAGCTGAAGTATTTCTTTATGATGGTTTTGGAAACAAGTTGAAGGCTATAAATATTCCTTTTAAGAGTGCTCAATTTGATTTTTTAAATGGAATAATTTATCAAATACGTGATGATAAACTTTATGCAATTGACGTTAATGATCCTATTGCTGAGGTAAATATTCAAAGCCTCCCTAAAGCATTCAATTCTTTTACTGATTTTAAAATTACCAGTAAGAATCTCTATCTTTTATCAAAAGAAGAAATTATTAAATGTCCATTGAAGTAAAAGATGTGAACAAAAAGGATGCAGTGGGTTCAAATACATGCTTTTTGATCTCTGTTCTGATTAAATTAAACAGTTAGAATGTCTTTTTCTTTTGCTGCAATAAGATCATCAATTGATTTTACATAAGATTTTACTAAGTTTTCAACATCAGCTTCTTTTTTCTTACCTGCATCTTCAGGATATCCATCTTTTACTTCTTTCTTAATAAAAACCATCCACTTCTGTCTTTCTGTTCTTAAAGAAACCTTTGCATTTTCTCCTTCTGCTTTAGCTTGCTTTACAAGTTCTTTTCTTCTTTCTTCAGTCATTGGAGGAATAATAATTCTCACAAATTCACCATCATTCATCGGAGTAAGCCCAAGATTTGCTGCAAATATTGATTGTTCTATAGGACCCAGCATTGATTTTTCCCAAGGTTGGATACTCAAGGTTTTAGCATCGGGAGTATTAATATTTGCAACTTGAGATAAAGGTGTAGGTGTTCCATAATAGTCCACCATAAGGCCATCCAACATTGCAGGAGATGCCTTTCCAGCTCTTATTTTTACCAATTCTTCTTTTGCATGCTTTATAACCTTGTCAAAATTTGCTTTAGCGACGGTTGAAAGATTAGCTATATCCATTTCCATGATCAATTCTTTAATTCAAATATAAAAAAATAGTGGATTTCCATCGATTAGATATCGAAATGAAACCCACTATTATTAAAACCAAAATTTATAATTAAGTTCTAGTCTTGTCCTAAAAATTGTAATAAGAAGTACAAAAACACTGTTAATGATGCCAAAGCTTGGGTGACATAGGTCATAGCTGCCCACCATAAAGCATCTTTTGCACCTTCGTAGTTTGTTCCAATCGTTGTACCTGATTCGTCAAGCCAAACCAAAGCTCTCCTACTTGCATCAAACTCTACCGGTAATGTGACCAAACTAAACAAAGCGGTCATTCCGAAAGTGATGACCAATGCAAGCATGATCCAAGGACCTCCAAATGATGCTCCTAATCCTACCATTGCAGCCATAAACAGAAATTGTTGAATCCTGCCGGATATATTAACCACTGGAACCAACTTTGATCTTAGAGTAAGCATACTATATGCTTCAGCATGTTGTACTGCATGACCACATTCGTGTGCTGCCACTGCTGCGGCCGAAACATGTCTGCCACTATACACTTCTGGGCTTAGAGAAACAGTTTTTGTTAATGGATTATAATGATCGGTTAATGATCCCTTTCCTTGAACAATTTTTACATCGTTTACACCCCAATAGTCAAGCATTTTTCTTGCAATCTCTGCACCAGACTCACCTCCTGCAGTAGGCATTTGGCTATACTGTTTAAATTTACTTTTAAGTCTACCACTAACAAGAGATCCGATTAAAGAGAATGCTCCTATTATTATAAAGTATAACATCATAATTCTTAATGTTTATTGTTTAATCAATATTATCAAATTTGGTATATGGAATTAACACCTTAGGAATTTTTATGCCACCTTCATGTTGATTGTTTTCTAGTAAAGAGGCAATAATTCTAGCCAAAGCAAGAGCACTTCCGTTCAAAGTATGAACAAGTTTTGTTTTACCATTTTCATCTTTGTATCTGCACCTAAGCCTGTTACTTTGATATGTTTCACAGTTTGAAACCGAGCTTACTTCTAACCACTTTTTCTGTGCAGCTGAAAATACTTCAAAATCGTAAGTCAATGAGGAGGTAAATCCAATATCTCCACCACATAAACGCAAAATACGATAAGGTAGTTCCAATTTTTCTAACAATTGAGCCACATGTTTAACCATCTCATCTAAAGCTTTGTACGAGTCCTCTTGTTTAGAAATTTGAACAATTTCGACCTTATCAAACTGATGAACCCTATTAAGTCCCTTTACATCGGCACCATAACTACCGGCTTCTCGTCTAAAACAAGGAGTGTAGCCTGTTAGTTTTATAGGGAATTCTTCAGATTTGACAATTTCATTTCTATAAATATTAGTAATCGGCACCTCTGAAGTTGGTATCAGATAAAAATCATCTTTTGTTACATAATACATTTGCCCCTCCTTATCAGGGAGCTGTCCCGTGCCTCTTGCAGTATCCTCATTTACGAGAAGTGGAGGGATAATTTCCTCATATCCTGCGGACTGAGCTTCATCTAAGAAAAAATTGATCAAAGCACGTTCTAGCCTAGCGCCTTTCCCTCTGAATAAAGGAAAACCCGCACCAGTAATTTTTACACCTAACTCAAAATCAATTAAGTTGTACTTTTTTGCCAAATCCCAATGCGGGATTGCATTTTCTGGTAATTGAGGTAAATCCTTTGTCCAAGCTTGAGTTACCTCGTTATCTTCATCAGAAGCGCCATTTGGAACTAAATCATGTGTTATATTTGGAACAGACAATAAATGTTCAGTCAGCTCTAAGTTTACCATCTTCATTCTTTCCTCTCTTTCTTTAATTTCTTCTTTTAGTGCGGCAACTTCTTGTTTTTTGGTATTTGCTTGATCTTTTTGTCCTTCTCTCATCAAGGACCCTATTTCTTTACTTTTACTGTTGACAGATGCCAAGTTGGAATCGTTTTCAGTTTGAAGTTTTTTTCTTTGATCGTCTAACTCAAGTATTTTGTCCAAAACACTTAAATTTTCCTCTTTCCAGTTTCTTTTACGAAGGCTGTTGAGGACTCTTTCTTTGTCCTGTCGGATTTGATTTACTAGTAACATAATAGATCTTTATTTTCAATACAAAGGTATCATTTTTGTTTTTCAAATTATTAGCATTATATTTGCATCACAATCAAAAGTTGGCTATATCGCTAGCACAACACATATTTTCACGATTCTCCTTCCAGTATCATATTTCATTTAATTTTTTATTTGTTAACACAACGATTATGTTTGATATTTTGCAGCTAAACGAAATGCTGATGCCAGAATTAAAAGAAATGGCAGAAAACATAGGGCTTAAAAAATATAAAAGCTTGAGCAAACAAGATCTTATTTACAGAATTTTAGATCAACAAGCTATTAATGCGAAGCCTAGTGATGTTTCAGCAGACGAAAAACCTGCAAGAGATAAAAAGCCTAGAAAGCCCAGAGAAGTTAAAAAGAGGACTCCAAGAGCCCAAAAAGAAGACTCCAAGAAAGACGAGAATAAAGAAACGGCAGAGAATAAAACAGAAAAAAAGGTTGAAGACAAGGCGCCAAAAGAAGAGAAAATTCGAAAAGAAGAAGAATCAGCCAAGGAAAATGGTAGATCAACGAACAGAGCGAAGTCAAATGAAGGTGTAAAATCCAAAAGAGATGAGCGAGATAACCGAAATTCTCGAGATAACAGAAATAACAAGAGCAAAAACCAGAAGGATAGGAAACCAAAAGAAGATACCGATCCAAAGTTCAAATTTTCAGTAGATGTAGATGGAATTATTGAAGGAAATGGAATTCTTGAAATGATGTCTGATGGTTATGGTTTTTTAAGATCATCTGACTATAATTACTTATCTAGCCCCGACGATATCTATGTTTCGCCATCTCAGATTAAACTATTTGGATTAAAAACGGGAGATAGTGTTCAAGGAGCAATTAGACCTCCAAAAGAAGGTGAAAAATACTTTGCATTGTTAAAAGTATCCATGATTAATGGGCTTTCACCTGAACAAATAAGAGAAAGGGTGCCATTTGATTACATCACACCACTTTTCCCAGAGGAAAAATTTACTTTAACTTCCCATCCAGCTGGTAAAGATTACGGAAATAGATTGATTGACTTGTTTGCCCCAATCGGTAAAGGACAAAGAGGCTTAATTGTTGCTCAACCCAAGACCGGTAAAACATTCTTGCTAAAGGATATTGCGAATGCAATTGCAAAAAATCATCCTGAATGTTACATGATGGTGCTTTTGATAGATGAGAGACCAGAGGAGGTAACCGATATGCAAAGATCAGTAAATGCTGAAGTGATTGCCTCTACTTTTGATATGCCAGCGGATAATCATGTTAGAGTAGCTAATATCGTGATCGAAAAGGCTAAAAGAATGACTGAAAGTGGTCACGATGTGATAATATTACTTGATTCAATAACCAGATTAGCTAGAGCTTATAATACTGTAGCACCTTCTTCTGGAAAGGTATTGTCTGGAGGGGTAGAAGCAAATGCACTTCAAAAACCGAAAAAATTCTTCGGTGCGGCAAGAAATATAGAAAATGGAGGTTCTTTGACAATTTTGGCAACCGCCTTAACAGATACTGGGTCTAAAATGGATGAAGTGATATTTGAAGAATTTAAAGGGACAGGTAATATGGAGCTTCAATTGGATAGATCACTGGCTAATAAGCGTATGTATCCAGCAATTGACTTCACAAGGTCTAGTACAAGAAGAGAAGAATTATTGCTTGATGAAGCAACTTTGAAGAGAATGTTTGTCTTGAGAAAGCATCTTGCAGACATGAAACCTGACGAAGCTTATGAGTTTTTAAGAAAACATATGGTAGGAACTGCAAGTAATGATGAATTTATCATATCAATGAATGGTTAAATTGTTGGATAATTAAGCAATTTGACTTATTTTTGCAGCTCTTTAGAACTACTGAGGACAAAATAAACAGAATACGATGAAAAGGACTTATCAACCTTCCAATAAGAAAAGAGTAAATAAACACGGTTTTAGAGCTAGAATGGCTTCTAAGAATGGCAGGAAGGTATTGGCAAGAAGAAGAGCCAAAGGTAGATACAAGTTGACCGTATCTGACGAAATGCACGTAAAATAGTCCTTGCCTCCATAATTGCATAGATGATTAAAGCTACTCTGTCTTCAGATGAACGGTTAAAGAGTAGGAAGCAAATCAATAATTTATTTAGTACAGCTAATCAATTTTTTAGTCACCCACTAAAAGTTTATTATCTCATTAAAGAGCCAAATGATCTTACTTTAGGAGGTTTGAATCTAAGAGTAGGAGTTAGCGTTCCAAAATCACTCTATAAAAAAGCAGTTAAAAGAAATAGAATAAGGAGGGTTATTAAGGAGTCGTACAGAATTCATAAAGCTTTTTTTCTAAATCAGAATCTGAATATTAATAAGTCCATAGATTGGTTTTTTGTGTATATAGATAAAAATGGCAATGAAGAGAAAATTGATCAAGCCATGGACAAAATTTTTAATGATCTTAAAAAGAAGTTAAGCAGCTAATTGGCAATCAACCATTCTATTGCTTCTTGATAGCCAGGCAATCCTTTCCCAATTATATGATATGCACATACAGTGGTGAGAAAAGAGTGTTTTCTAAAGTCTTCTCTTTCTTGAATGTTCGAAATATGAACTTCCACTACTGGAGATTTGATAGCTTTTACAGCGTCTGCAAGAGCAATTGAAGTATGGGTATATGCTCCAGCATTTAAAACAATTCCCGTATTGTTTTCAAATCCAATTTGGTGCAATTTGTCGATGATAACACCTTCATGGTTACTCTGAGCATAATCCAAATTTACGGAAGTGAACTGATGTTTGAGTTCATTAAAATAGTCAATGAATGTTTTGGTTCCGTAGATTTCAGGTTCACGCAGGCCAACCAAATTTAGATTTGGGCCATTAAGTATGAGTATATTTTTCACTAGAGCTTAGTTGGCTACTTCGGTAATAAATTTGATTCTTACCAACTTGATTTCTTCTTCCGTTATATCATCTTCTTGTAGTTCCTTAAATGCATCTTCTATAGAATCTGAGTCGGCTTCTGAAAAGTAATCAGTGATATCTTCAACCACTTCTTCATCCACATTTTGATCAAGATAATAACGAATATCAAGTTTGGTACCAGAAAAAACAATCATGTACATTTCTTCCAGCAAATCGTCAACGCTTACGCCCATGTTTTCTGCAATGGTTTCAAATGGGACCTTTCGATCTATTGCTTGAATAATATGAACTTTATTTTTTGACTTATTGGCTATTTGTTTAACTACAAAATCATCTGGTCTTTCAATATCATTCGTCTCAACATATTCCTTGATAAGTTCGACGAAAGGAGATCCAAACCTGCTTGCTTTTCCTTTGCTAACCCCCGAGATTTTTTCCATATCATCCAAGTTGATCGGATAATAAGTTGCCATATCTTGTAATGAAGGTTCAGAAAACACAACCCAAGGTTGAATATTCTTTCTTTTTGCCTCTGACTTTCTCAGATCTTTCAACATTGCCAACAGTGTTTCATCCAAGGCAACTCCACCACCAGCATTGGTTACAATATCAGCACTATTGGTGTTGGAGTAATCCCTGTTGATAGGAATCAATATTGATGTTGGCTTTTCAATGAAAGCCATACCCTTATCAGTCAATTTTAAAAGACCGTATTTTTCAATGTCTTTATAGATTAGGTTATGTAAAATTGCTTGCCTAAGTATAGAATGCCAAAAAAGAATGGGTTTATCCTTACCAGAGGCGAACATTTCATGTTTGTTAAAGTTGAATTCTTTTATTTTTTTGGAGTTAATGCCCTGAATAAAATCAGCAACTATTTTTACTCCATAGTTTTGATTAAGGGCAATAATATTTTCTAAAGCCAATTTCATATATTCCTTGACTTCTTGCTTTTCTGGAGGATTTTTGCAGTTATCGCACATTTTTTCACAACGATCTTCATTAAATTGCTCTCCAAAATAATGCAATAGAAATTTACGGCGGCAGGCACTTGTCTCTGAGTAAGCTATGATTTCATCCATCAGTTGGAGTGACAATTCTCTTTCAGCTACAGGCTTATCTTTCAGGAATTTTTCGAGACGAAGGATGTCTCTGTAAGAATAAAAGGCGAGACATTTGGAAATGATTCCATCTCTTCCTGCTCTTCCTGTTTCTTGGTAATAGTTTTCTATACTTTTTGGAATGTCATAATGAATTACGAATCTAACGTCAGGTTTGTCAATACCCATTCCGAATGCGATTGTTGCAACGATGACATCCAATTCTTCCATGAGGAAATCATCTTGAACTTTACTTCGCGTTTTGCTGTCCATTCCAGCATGGTAGGCTGAAGCATTTATTCCATTTACTTGGAGGATTTTGGCCACTTCCTCTGTGGTTTTTCTTGCTTGAACATAGACGATTCCAGACTGACCTGGAGTCGACTTGATATATTGGACCATTTCTTTAAAGGTCTGATCCTTATTGATTTTTGGTCTTATTTCGTAGAATAAGTTGTCTCTATTGAAAGAAGAGACAAATATGTTTGCGTTTTTCATTCCAAGATTTTTCAGAATATCTGACTTAACCTTGGGTGTGGCTGTCGCAGTTAATGCAATAATTGGAATATCTTTAGATATAGCGTCAATCATAGATCTAATCTTTCGATATTCAGGTCTGAAATCATGTCCCCATTCAGAGATGCAATGCGCTTCATCAACAGCAACAAAAGAAACATTGGCATTTCTGAAGAAATCTAAATTTTCTTCTTTGGTTAAGGTTTCAGGAGCTATAAATAGCATTTTGGTATGTCCATCCATGATATCTTTTCTTACTTCCTTCATTTGTGTTTTGTTTAATGAAGAATTAAGAAAGTGTGCTACATTATTATTTTTACTATGTCCTCTTATGGAATCCACCTGATTTTTCATCAATGCGATAAGAGGTGAAATGATGAGAGCTACTCCTGGCGACATGATAGCAGGGAGTTGGTAGCAAAGAGATTTACCACCGCCTGTGGGCATTATTACGAAGGTGTCTTTTTGTTCAAGAATACTTTCAATAACTTGCTTTTGGTTTAATTTGAATTCATCAAACCCAAAATGTTCTTTCAAAGCTGCCTGTACATTTACAGATGCTATATCCATTGTTTCAATTTCCATTCTATTTCTTGTGAGCTATGTTCTTCTAAATATACTAAATTTATGGGATATTAAATCCTAAACAGATTTCTAAGTTTAAAGTTTTAACAGTCTTAGATATAGGAATTAGATGGCACTATTAGAGGAATAAATTGTTCTATGAATTTACGAAATATTAGCTTAGAAATTATTGATTTAGAATCAAAAACGATCAGTTTGTTAAAAAATAGCATAACTGATGAGCTATTCGATTCGATAAATTTAATAATGTCTTCAAAAGGACGGTTGGTGGTTACAGGAGTAGGAAAATCGGCTTTGGTTGGACAAAAATTGGTTGCAACATTTAATAGTACAGGTACGCCATCTTTATTTATGCATGCCGCAGATGCTATGCATGGTGATTTGGGGATGATTGGGAAGGATGATGTGGTATTGGTTCTATCAAAGAGTGGTGAAACTGAGGAAATTAAGAAGTTATTTCCTGCCTTTAAAAATGCAGGAAATAAAACAATAGCTATGGTTGCAAATAAAAATTCTTATTTAGCAGAACATGCTGATTTTGTGATTCATACACCGATAGAACGAGAAGCAGATCCTTTTGATTTAATTCCAAGTGCCTCTACAATCTCACAAATTGCCATGGGAGATGTTATTGCTATCTCTCTATTAAGACTTAGAGGTTTTACAAGAGACCATTTTGCTAAGTTTCATCCAGGAGGAATGATTGGTAAGGCCCTATTAATGAAAGTGGAAGATCTTTCTTCAAAAAACTTAAAGCCACAAGTTCAAAAAAGTGACAAGATCCATAATGTTATTGTTGAAATTTCTGAGAAACGCTTGGGTGCAACGGCAGTACTTGATGATGATAAATTGGTAGGGGTGATTACTGATGGGGATTTGCGTCGAATGCTGCAGAAAAACATTTCCATGCAAGTGACCGCGGGTGAGGTAATGACCCAAAATCCGAAAACGATATCCCATGATGCAATGTTGACTGAGGCAATGGCATTGATAAAAGAGAAAAATATTTCTCAACTTCTGGTTACTCGGGAAGGAATTTACGATGGAGTCCTACACCTGCATGATGTTTTGAAAGAAGGATTTTAAATGGACGCTTCCGCAAATGTTTAGCCTGACAAAAACATTGTCCCATCTGGGATTTTTCATTTATTTGGCATTGAACAAAGAATTTTTTCTATTTGTGGGTTAAAACTTGTTAATAAATATTGATGTATGAAGCTTAACCAAGTGACCGTTCCAACTTTAGATCTGAAACGATCAATTAATTTCTATGAAAAATTGGGATTGAAATTGATCGTTAAAAGTGAACCTAGATATGCCAGATTTGTATGTCCAGATGGCAACTCAACTTTTTCCTTACATCTCGTAGAACATTTACCGAAAGGTGAAGGGATAGTTGTATATTTTGAATGTGAAGATCTTGAACTTAAAATTAAATCATTAAAAAACAAAGGGATAGTCATTGAGACAGATATAATGGATCAGCCTTGGCTATGGCGTGAAGCTAGATTAAAAGATCCTGACAATAATCAATTGATTTTATTTTATGGAGGAGAAAATAGATTGAATCCACCTTGGCGAATTAAGGATAATTGAACATTTGAAATTAAAGATTAGAAATATTGCTGAATTAATGGAGCTAATTCCTACGGTAGAATGGATGGTGGTGGATGTCTTAAGGTCCTTGGTGAAAGAAAGATTAGGCCCTAGTGTAAAAGAAAAAATTTCATTTAATGTTCCATATTTTTATAATCATAAAGGAATAGTTAT
>JAHDIE010000073.1 GCA_020630955.1 Saprospiraceae bacterium | reverse complement strand
AGTAAGGCCCTTTCAAAAACCAACCAAAGGACTCCCGTCCTCTTGGTTCCCCTTTAAAAATAAACCATAGTGCTTCTAATTTTTTGGTTCCTCTTTCAAAAAAAGAACCTAAATAATATCTAATTAGGACAATCCGATATCTCTCCTAAAAATTCAGCATTAGATTCAACTTCAAAACCATTTTGCAAATCTATCATAGCTCCTGCTTGGAAGATAGCACTGCTTCCATTAATGACAGTTCCTCCTGATATGATTGAATTAGAAGCATTATATGTTCCCATTATAGGATCAAAAACGGTTAAATCAGTTTCACATAGCTCACCTTCAATACAAATTTCGATACTCCAGGATGTCAATTGGCCTCCATCTTCATTAAACTGATCTAAAATATGAAGAGTCCAATCTCCAGCAGCGTCTTCACCATTAAATGCGGATAAGGCCTCAAAGGGAATGTATAACATACCATCTGTATAAGGACAAGGCAGGGTTCCAGAGCTAGCTTGATCATCAAACCCTACATTAAAATCTTCATCAGTTCCACATACTGCTTCATTAAGTTGTACCTCTGTTGAACTAGGACCAATCAAAGTAAAAATAAGATCTCCTAAATAGGTATGTTCTCCCGTGATATTGGCAACATTTATATCTGTGATGGTTCCACCACTTGGTATATTGATTATGGAAGTATATTCATTTCCTGCTCCACTATTGGAAATTGGAACTACGGTATCATCCACCACCAATTCACAATTACTGCATGAAGCTCCAGATAGAACAGTAATATAATCAGTGAGCGTTAGATCACTGGTTCCATTTGCATTGGTCACTGAAAGACTAACATCATAAGTTCCAGAAGTCGTATATGAAACAGTAACATTTTCATCAGTTGATGTTGCTGGTGTCCCACCTTCAAAAGTCCATAATCTTGAAGTAGCTGCAGGATTTGATTCTGAAATATCCATAAAATCAATAGTAGATACATCGTCCAAACAAATACTGGTAACATTAGATTCGATCATCACTATAGGAGGTTGATCGATAGGAGGCAAGGTATAACCACATCCACTTAGTGCATTGTGCACACTGATTTGATCTGCATTGCTATAGTTTAGATTAACAGCGGCTTGATATACCGCCACAGCAGCATCATTCTGATTAGAACTACCACCAGTCATCCCCAATCCTTCATAAAATATCTTATCAGTAAGATCTCTACCTAAAATATCCCATACATCCATCATACAACTGGACCATATTGTACCATCTGAGTGCAAACCACCCCCTAGACCTGCAGGATACCCATCAGGGTTATTGGTTACCCTTCCATTCCAGCATTCATTGTGTCCATCCCAATTGAATACCCAATGATAAGCAGGATCCGAAGGAGTCCAATTTCCTAGTGATCGGTTATATGATTGAGCAACATAATCTCCACATCCTTCACTTAGGCCTTCTTGTTGAGATAAACCACCATTGGTAACCATATCATGCAAGAAGTGTCCAAGTTCATGATGGATTACATCTGAGTCCTCTCCATCATCCACACATCCTTCGCCAAAAGTCAAAGTCCCAGCACCACTAGAATAAAAAGAATTATCTGCACCATTGGCACCACTAGGATCAAAAAGAACACCATGATCATATTGATAAGGAACTGCTTCACACCCAAGTGTAACATTGATGTATCTCATCATCGAATCAATATGAAAATAACAGGTAACAGCTTCAAACCCATCTTCTTCTCTATCAAAATTAAATGTTGATGAATTTTGAGTAAACAAACCTTTGTTTGGAGCATCGTGGTCACTTATCTCTGCCCAAGGACCTAAAAGTTTATATACACCAGCTGTTTCTTCTATTTCTCTTAAAACTACTGAAACCCTTTCATTGTCCAAATCCACATTTGTTGCATCATTGTTATCGGAGTAATTGCCTCCATAGGTTTCCATTGCAGAAGAAAGCGGATCAGGATCAAAAACAAATCCATCGCCATCCACTACTGCTATCATAGATCTTGAGCTAGGGTTTTTTATTTTTGGATCTCCACTTAAAATAGATTGCGTTCCACATAGCTTAGCACAACCTTTATCTTTGCCATGCTTACAATTATAATGCAACATGTTCTGAACTTTAAATATTTCACCAGATTGAGCATCAACATATACATGCCATTGTCCTTGAGGTTCCCCTGCAAGTATCATAACTTCATGAGCTACACGTGTCATTTGGTTATTCTGATAGATCATGGGTCTATTTAAAATGTCCATCATCAGATAAGAGGGATTGATATAATTTGTTGCGATTTCTATGGCTTGCTCTTCACTAATTGTATGATTTGTATTTTCAACTTTTAATTGCGAACGATAACTACTTTGCAAAATCTGCACTCTGGAATTTGGATCGATACTCACCATCACTTCAGATTTATTCACTGGCAAACCATTATAGTATTGCCTAAATCGGACTACATCTCCAGCATCTGTGCTACGTATTGCATGTAACTGCAAATCTCTTAAATCAGGATATTGAAGACCTATTAACCTCGCATGTTCCTTAAGGTATTTTCTTGCCATTAATTCTGGCGTAGCTTTCTCCAATTGGAAATTAATAGCATATAATGAAATTGGATGACCTGTTTGGACATCTACTCTTCCATTGTAAATTTCTAATGCCTCCACTTTTTCATCTAATTCGTGACGAATTTCTAAGTGATGTACTGGTTGTGGCTTTTGACCAATTGCCACTTGCAAACCTACGAATAGGAACAATAGTGGATAATACTGTCTCATATTAATTATTGGTTGAAATATATTTAAGGGGGAAGCTATTGTGTGTAGCGTAAAAATACACAATATTTATTTGAAAATAAAGCCCAATAGCATTCCTGTGAGATTTAGTTTACTTTTAATATACATTTTAATCTTTTGGTAAATTTTCTTTAAATATGCTTCGATGAAAGTTTTTATTTTTACGATTTTTCTCTTTTCACTTACCGTAAATGTGTTTTCGCAAGCCAAACAAGATTGGAAACATACAAAAAGGGTTACACAAATTTTTACAGATCAAAGGGATGGTGAAAAATATCATTTAATCAGTACAGAAGATCGTTATTGGTTAAATGAAAATCTTCGATTCAAAACAGAAAATTCAAATACCTTAGATGATCTTGATTCGAATGCTGAAAAACTAGGCTTACTTTACTCATGGAAAGAAGCGCAAGAGGTATGTCCTGATGGTTGGAAACAACCAAATTTTCAAGATTATAAAGATCTTTTCTCAAGTATTGCCATAAATGACAAAGGTTTTATTGCTGGCATTTATTCATATGATTATACTATGCTGGAATTCAATGAAGAAAATCCTGCAGGAATCAATATTGAACAGAATGGGATGAAACATAAAAAAAAGTACCGCGGTCATCAAAGTTTCAATATTTGGATAAGAAATGAAGAAGACCCAAGTTTAGCTCAACACATTCATGGATACGATTATAGAAACAATAGAAAAGAAGAATATCGATTTACGATTTTTGTCCATGATCATGAGAAACAAAATTCTATACGATACAAAAGGAAGTTTGGAGTAAGATGCGTTATTCCCATTTCTGAATACAATAAATTGATTTTGAAGTGAGTATTCAAGAATTCATTCACAAGCACGAAGGACATCAAAAACAAATCATACTATACTTTCACAAGATGCTTACTGAAGATCTAGGCCTATATTGCAAGATACGATGGAAACTGCCCTTCTATTATCAACATAGTTGGATCGTTTATTTAAATCCTAAGAAACATAACAGTGTAGATCTTGCTTTTATAAGAGGGAATGAATTGTCCAATGAAAATGGTCTGATGGAAAGTAAAGACAGAAAGCAAATAATGACCACTGAAATTTTTGATCTCAAAACAATGCCTATTGATGGAATTATTGAAAACTTACAAGAAGCCTTACTTATAGATGAAACTACACCCTATAAACTTGGTAAAAAAAATAAAAGGAAATGAATTTAAAATCGAAATTTAAAAATGTTCAGGATTATTTCTCACCAAAAGTAATTGGCGAAGTCAATGACGTTTATGTGAAAATTGCAAAAATAAAAGGAGATAAAATCCCATGGCACAATCACAAAAATGAAGATGAGTTATTCTACATTGTTGAAGGAAGTCTTTTATTTGAAATAGAAGACAAAGATAGTTTTGTTATGAACGAAGGAGATATTTTTATTATCAAAAGAGGTGTGAATCATAAAGTCTCAGCAGAAGAAGAATGCAAAATTATGCTCATTGAAAATAAAAGCACTGCACATACAGGAGAAATAAATTCTGACATTACTAAAACCATTGAAGAACAACTCTCTTGAAAAAGGTTCCATACAAGTTTTTTATCCTTAGCCTCCTAATACTTTTCTTTGCATTGTTCGCTCCAGTTAATGGAAAGCAAGGCGGTCCATCATTCGATAAAATTGCACACATCTTATTGTTCGCCTTTGTATCCATGAATGCATGTTTTTATTTTTTAGCCAATAAAAAATCATGGACCCTTTCCATGATTTTTGTTTGCTTACTTCCAATTAC
Source organism: Saprospiraceae bacterium (assembly GCA_020630955.1). GTDB lineage: Bacteria > Bacteroidota > Bacteroidia > Chitinophagales > Saprospiraceae > JAHDBF01. The sequence continues at coordinate 7,031 of JAHDIE010000073.1, read as the reverse complement.
AACAGAATATTTTCAAACTTTTATTCCTGGAAGAAATTTTGAAAATTTGGATATTTTCGCGGATCTAATCGGAATTGGTGTTGGCGTCATTTCATATTTTTTATTTAAAACAGCGATAGTTAAAATTTACCATTTCTTTGGAGAGAATCAAGACAAAGTCATTGGCAAATATGATGCTTAGTACATAATTTCTTTTCTAAATTTCATTTGTATATTTATGGAAATGTAATAATCAACAGATGAATATCAAAGACCTATTTACGGAAGATGGAGTAAATGAAACCATTAAAAGAATAGAAAAGCTAAGTGCTGAATCTGTCCCTCAATGGGGTAAAATGAAAGTAGAAGAAATGCTTGCTCATTGCAATGTTGCCTATGAAATGGTTTTTAAAGAAGGCAAATACAAAAAGCCAAATGGTTTTGCTAAATTGATGCTCAAACTTTTTGTAAAAAAAGCCGTGGTCGGTCCTAAACCTTATCCAAAAAATGGTCGTACCTCACCTGATTTCTTGATCAAAGATGAAAGGAATTTTGAAGTGGAAAAAAACAAATTGATCAGCTACATAATAAAGGTTAATAAACTTGGAAAAGACCATTTCAATCATAAAGAATCACACTCATTTGGAAAATTAAACACCACTGAATGGAATACTCTATTCTCTAAACACCTGGATCATCACTTAACACAATTTGGAGTATAATGTCTAAAGAATTGGATCAATTTATTATAAGCGGAGAGGCCATAGAAGATTCGTCACCAGGAAAAATGTTTGGGCATCCTGTTTACAAAATTAAAGGCAAGGCTTTTATTTGTTATTTTCATAAAGATATTGTGTTCAAACTCGATCCAGATAATTTAGAAAAAGCTTTATCACTAAAAGGCAGTAAATTATTTGATCCGTCAGGAAAAAAAAGACCAATGAAAGAATGGGTTCAAGTTCAATATAAGCATCAAGAAAAGTGGTTACATTTTAGCAAAGCTGCAGCAGAGTATGTTTTGAGCCTAATAAAATAGATATTCTACCACATTAATGTAAGCTATCTTACATTTCTTTTTGTTTTAATATATTCGGTAGTATCGTTGTAGTAACTTATAGTAGCCTTGTAGTTATTATTAGATAGGGAGGATAACCGTTTTGATGGTCTTTAGAGTGTAACTTCCAATTACAATCGTTATGAAACAAATATCCATTCTATTCAGCTTCTTACTAATTTCTACGAATTCTTATGCTTCTAATATTGGTGATGATCATCTTGCCTTAATTGACAATGAATCAGTCACTTTCACATTATTACATGAAGCTCAAAGAGAATTTATTCTTACCAGTGACTATAACAAAAAGAACAATCACATTCAATTTGAATTTGAAAGCGATGTCTTACTCATACAAATTATAAATGCAGATGAGGAAGTGGAAATGGTCTTTCCAGTCTCAGCAAAAAAAGTAAATTTAGGATTAAGTCTTTTTGATCCTGGGTCGTATAAAATGGGGTTTCTTATTGAAGGAGAACAAGAAATTCAATTTACATCAATATCCCTTAAATAGTTAGTATAGTTTCAAGGTTTCAACAAAAAGGATTTGTAGAGCTCTCTACAAATCCTTTTCTTATTTCGGAGCAATCTATTGACTGTTTGTAAAGTCAAATATAAAATCCATTGATCTATATTAAAATTCTTTTCCAATCCCAAGCAGCGATTTACTTTTCAAAGAGTTTAAATATTGAACATCAAGATTTAGTATGTGAAGGTGCTTTCATACTTTCCTACTAGTCAAACGAAACGAGAACATTTCCCGTGCTTGTTCTATAAAACAGGTATCGTTGTGATCCCATGCAACATATCCAATATGATTTCTATATTTATGAAAATGTAGAGATTCATTCTATGAATCCAAAATATTATATTAAAAATGTCTTTATGCTGCTTGCAAAAGGATTAAAGATGATTATTTAATATTGAATATAATCGCTTTAGTAACGATTGGTATTTGATTGTTAAATAAGAGAGAGGGCTTAGGGGTAGGCGCCAACTTGTGAGGTCTGCCCCTTTTTAGGCGTATCTTTAAATTGCCTAATTTATTGCTTCAAAACCGAGCAAGTCGAATAAATCTCAAATCCCTCAATGAACAAAGCCAATATCTCACTTCCCTGGGAGTATTATGAACGATCTTGGGTCTGGATCAGAACAAAGTGATCTTTGCCTTGTTTTCAAAATTAAATCTTTTTCCATAACTTCCCGAAAACTAAATTTGGGAACAATGAAACAATTACTTTTATGCCTAACTATGCTATTAACACTACAATTAGATGGGCAAATAGACCTTGGTTATCAATTACCTCATAAAGATATTCTTGATCTTGCAGATGCTCCCCTACCACCTCGATTTTTGATCAATGACGAAGCCACGGTGGGCATTCTTTTCTCTCGCAGTAATTTTAAAACTATCGAAGAACTTTCTGAGGAAGAAATGAGATTGGCTGGACTGAGAATCAATCCGAAAACCAATATTTCATCAAGAACCAGGTATTATACCAAGATTGAAATCATGGACATCAAATCTGGTACTGTCCACGCCATAAAAGGCATTCCAGAAAGGGCGAGATTTGCTAATCTTAGATGGTCACCAGATCAATCCAAAATGTCATTTACCACAACTGAAACCAATGGTGTTGCTCTTTGGGTAATAGATATTGCTTCAAAATCAGCAAAGAAAATCACAAAGGCCAACATCAATGCAAACATGAGAGGAGCGATTGTTTGGATGAAAGACTCACAGAGCATCCTCTATAGAAAAACAATGAGCAATGCCAATCTCATTAATGCAGAAGAAGCAATTCCAACTGGCCCAACCATCTCTGTCAATGATGGAAAAAAAGCGCAGAACAGGACCTACCAGGATCTACTAAAAAATAAAACCGATGAACACAATTTCATGCAATTGGCTACCGCTGAAATCTGGAAAGTGGACATGGATGGCAATGAATCAAAATGGAAAGATGCCGGCATGTACAGTTATACCTCTGTCTCACCTGACGGTAAAAATGTTTTGATTGGTGAAGTAAAAAAGCCATTCTCTTATATCGTCCCCTACTATAGATTTCCTGTGGATTATATTATTTATGATGCAAACGGGAAAGAAGTAAAGAACTTTCTAAGCATACCCCTAACAGAAGATCTCCCAAAGGGATTCATGGCTTGTATCAAAGGACCACGTAGCTTAAGTTGGAGAGACGACAAGCCTGCAACTTTGGTGTGGGCAGAGGCATTGGATGAAGGTGATCCAGAAAATGAAGTGGAATATAGGGATGTAATATACGAACAAGATGCTCCTTTTATTGGCAAGCCCAACATGCTTCTAAAAACCATCAATAGATTCAACTCCATCGAATGGGGTGATGATAACTTAGCCATCTGTTATGACTATTGGTGGAATGACAGAAATACCAAAGCATATTTGTTTGACCCCGCAGACAATACAAAAGAACCTAAAGTGATGTTTGATAGAAACTACCAAGATCGATACAATGATCCTGGAAATTTTGTCACGAGAATCAACGAATATGGCAACGATGTCATCTATTCCAAAGATGGAAACCTTTTCCTAATAGGCGATGGCTATTCCGACGAGGGAATCTACCCATTTGTTGATAAATTAAATTTAAAAACGAACGAAACAGAAAGACTCTATCAAGCCAAAGACAAATCAAGATTAGAAAGACTTTGGTTTGCACTAGACATGGACGAAGGAAAAATCCTTTCACAATTGCAATCACCTACCGAGTATCCAAATTTTTATGTAAGAAATATCAATGATGGGTCTAGTACTGCAATTACCGAATTTGAAAATCCTTTTAAAGCTTTAGAAAATGTCCATAAAGAATTAATCACTTACAAAAGGGACGATGGCGTTGAGCTATCCGCCACACTATATTTGCCGGAAGGCTACAAAAAAGAGAGCGATGGAAAATTACCGATGGTCATGTGGGCCTATCCGAGAGAATTCAAAGACGCTTCTACAGCAGGTCAGGTGACACAATCGGAAAACGAATTCACCTATCCATATTATGGATCACCAATCTATTGGGTCAACAGAGGATATGCCGTACTAGACGATGCTGCCTTCCCAATCATCGGACAAGGAGAAGAAGAACCTAACGATACTTTCATCCCGCAATTGGTCGCCAATGCAAAAGCGGCCATCGATGCCGTGGATGGAATGGGATTCATAGATCGAGATAGAGTAGCTGTAGGAGGTCACTCCTATGGAGCATTCATGACGGCCAATCTACTCTCTCACTCCAATCTATTTGCTGCGGGGATCGCAAGGAGTGGAGCGTACAACCGAACCCTCACACCTTTTGGTTTCCAAGCTGAAGAAAGAACATATTGGGAAGCTCCAGAAATATATTATGGCATGTCACCATTCATGCATGCAGACAAAATGAAAACACCATTGTTGCTGATCCATGGTCAAGCTGACAACAATTCTGGAACCTACCCCATGCAGAGTGAAAGATATTTTAATGCTTTGAAGGGACTAGGTGCAACCGTAAGATTGGTAATGCTCCCGAAAGAAAGTCATGGATATGCGGCTCGAGAATCGGTAATGCATATCCTATGGGAGCAAGACGAATGGCTCGAGAAATATGTGAAAAACAAAAATAAGCAGCAAAAAGAGAAACCATAAACAGAGATATTTCTATTTTGCAACCGTTTATGAAGAAGCAAATAGACTTTCTAATACAAGGTGTAAAAAATATCAAAGAAGTTGGGGCCCTAACGCGTAGTGGCCCCATTCTTTGCAAAAAAATGATCCTTCCTGTTCCTAGTGACAAGGATGTAGTCGTTGTAGAATTAGGCGCAGGAGATGGGGTTATCACCAAACATCTGCTTAAAAAAGTCTCAGCCAACTCTAGGGTAATATCCATCGAACTCAATGAAACTTTGTTTCAAAAACTTTCCAAAATTATGGACAGTCGATTTACCCCTATTCTTGGCAATATCGATGATCTGGACAAAATTCTCGATGAGGAAGGAATCATATTAATGGACCATATGGTGTCAGCAGTGCCTTTCATCATTATGGACAACGATTATGTCATCAATTTTCTGAATAAATACAAAACAAGAATAAGAAAAGGAGGGAGCTTTACGCAAGTACATTATGGCTTCAAAAGAAAATTTTACGAAAAAATATTTGGGAATGCAAAACATCATTTTGTTCCTGCCAATGTCCCTCCTGCCGTTGTAGTAGAAAGCACTATAGTCTGATTACAATGCAGTACCTCAAACTTGAAAATGTTAGCAAATCCTTCGGAGAAAAGATTCTCTTTAAAGATCTAAATCTAACGGTTTCCAAAGGACAGAAAATAGCGCTCATTGCACGAAATGGAAGCGGCAAGTCTACCCTGCTGAAAATTATGGCCGGTGAAGAAGCAGGCGAAGGAGAAAATGCAAAAATACATCTCGCCAATGATGTCAAAATATCATTCCTAAAACAAGAACCTGAATTTCATCAAGAAGATACCGTGCTTGATGCTATCTATGCGCTCGATAATCCAAAGATTCAATTACTTAAAGATTTTGAAATCGCAAGTCTTGAAAATGATCAAGACAAGATACAAAAAATCATGCTTGGATTGGACGATCTGAAAGCTTGGGATTTTGATGCCAGAATCAAAGAAACCTTAGGCAAACTTAATATCAAAAATCTACAACAACCCGTTAATCAACTTTCGGGTGGACAAAGAAAAAGAGTAGCATTGGCCAAATTGATGATAGAGGAACCAGAATTTATTGTCATGGATGAGCCTACCAACCATCTAGACCTCGACATGATCGAATGGTTGGAAGAATACCTATCTGCGGAAAAACTTACCTTGCTCATGGTCACTCATGATCGTTATTTCCTAGAACGAATATGTAATGAGATCATCGAAATAGACAATGGACAGGTATATACCTATCGAGGAAATTACACCGATTTCCTCGAAAAAAAAGCGGCCAGAATAGAAAATGAGGCTGCCAACTTTGGCAAACTTAAAAAATTATTCAAAAAAGAATTGGCTTGGGTGAGAAGACAACCCTCTGCCAGAGGAACCAAAGCAAAATCTCGTGTCGACAAATTTCATGAAATCAAAGATGAAGTCAAATCGCATCAAACCAGCGATGAAATGAAATTGCACGTCCAGACCAATCGTCTAGGCGGAAAAATCCTCGAAGCTCACAACATCACCAAAGCATTCGATGAGGTTAAAATTGTCACTGACTTCTCCTACAAATTTCGAAAAGGTGAACGCCTAGGAATAGTCGGTCCCAACGGTTCTGGAAAGTCAACATTCATAAATCTTCTAACCAGGCAACTAAGACCTGATCATGGAAAAATCGTTGTGGGTGATACCGTCACTTTTGGATACTACCACCAAGAAGGTCTAAATCTTGAAGCTGACAAAAGAGTCGTGGATGTGGTTAGGGATGTGGCAGAATACATCCCCTTAGACAAAGGGAAAAAACTGACCGCAGAACAATTATTAGAAAGGTTCCTATTTCCACGACCTCAACAACAAGTGTATGTTTCCAAACTTTCTGGTGGTGAACGAAGAAGATTATATCTGCTCACTGTCTTGATGGCCAATCCGAACTTTCTTATTCTTGATGAGCCTACCAATGACTTGGATATTATCACCCTGAATATTCTTGAAGATTATCTCATGCAATTCCCAGGCTGCCTGATTATCATCTCGCACGATAGATTTCTTTTGGACAAACTGGTGGAGCACTTATTCATCCTAGATGGGCATGGTAACATCAAAGATTACAACGGCAGATATTCCGAATATCGAAAGATCCAAAAAGCTGAAAAATATGCTGCTCCAAAAACAGAAAAGGTCATCACTGAAGAAGTTGTCGATCAAAAAGAGCGCAAGCGTCGCAAAAACAGAATCAATAGTCTGGAAAAAAAGATCAATGAGCTAGAAGATTCCAAGAAAAAGATCGAGACCCAATTTGAAGATACTACCTTGCCAATGGA
>JAHDIE010000021.1 GCA_020630955.1 Saprospiraceae bacterium | reverse complement strand
CATATCTGGCCATAAGAATGCTCATATTTAGCTTATGACTTCATAGACATTCAAAGTTTCTTTTTTGTTTTTTAACTGAGCTTCAAATAATTTTTTGCATTCAAAAGATTCTTTTATTGAAAGATAACAGTGCTCTGTAATAATTATTTGATTTGGTTTTCCAATATCTTGAAGTCGACTTGCTGTATTAACAACATCACCAATGACCGTGTAGTCTAATCTCTTAAGACTAGCAGCACCAATATTTCCACAAATAACTTCGCCACTGGCAATCCCTATACTGACTTGAGATTTAAAGGCATTGATATCCGCACTATCTGGTATATTATTAATTTGATTTCTAACCTCTAAGGCAGCTTCAACAGCATGGTCCAAATGATGATCATCTTTAAATACAGCCATAACGGCATCACCAATAAATTTGTCTATGTAACCATCATTTTCGACTATTGTGTTTACCATTATATCAAAATATTTATTTAATAAGCTTACCACTGTGTCTGGTGATTCTCGTTCACTTATAGCAGTAAATCCACAAATGTCAATAAACATAACTGTTGCTTCAATGGTTTCATTTGCCTTAATTTTTTCTTCATAGTTTTGGGTACTCATAAAATTTAAAACAGATTCATCAACATACATTTTTAATATATTGTTTTCTTTAATTGCTTTCAAGGTTGAGCGAATTTGATTTACATAGGCCAAGGTCTTTTCCATTGTAATTGTTAAGTCATCAAACAATATGGGCTTGGTAATGAAATCAAAAGCTCCACAGTTCATTGCTGTCCTAATATTTTCCATATCTCCATAGGCACTTACGATTACTGTTCGTACAAGAGGAACCTCATCTTTAAGGTGTCGCAATAAAGTGAGACCGTCCATTCTAGGCATATTTATATCGCTGAGTACTATGTCAATGTTTTCATTATTTTTTACTTTTTCTAAGGCTTCGAGACCATCTTTTGCGAAAATAAATTCATATTCATTTGAGCGTATTTTCTTTCTAAATTTTTGTTTGATTAAAACTTCTAAATCAGCTTCGTCATCAACTACTAATATTTTAGCCATAGAGATTAATTTTTAATTTTTCTTTTAGGTATTTAAAATTAACTGGTTTTGTAATGAATTCGCTTACTCCTAGACGTTTTGCTTGATTGTGGTTTTTCTCATCACCATATGCGCTTATCATGATAACCCTAGGTGGGTCGGTATATTTACTATTAATTTGATCTAATAGGTCAAATCCAGACATCCCTGGCATATTGATATCAGATAAAATAAGGATTGATTTAGGGAGATATTTCTTTAGGTATTCCAATGCTTCTTCAGCGGAAAAAGCAAATTCAAAACTAAATTCTCCATTTTTAATTTCTTTTCTAAAGCATTGCTGAAATAGCAATTGGATATCTTTTTCGTCATCAACCACTAATATTTTCATTTTGGGGTTTTTATAGGTAACAAAATATTAAGTATACTGCCTTTTGTAAGCTCTGTTTCAATGGTTATTTTGCCACCATGGCTTTTAGTAATTATATCATAACTTATGGACATACCTAATCCCGTTCCTTGTCCAGTTGGTTTTGTAGTGAAGAAAGGTTGAAATATTTTTGCTTTAACCTCTTCAGTCATTCCACCACCATTGTCAATAATTCTAATTTGTACATATTCTCCAATATTTTTTGTACTTAAGGTTACAGTAGGCTCATAATTTTCATTCTTTTCTTCTTTTCGTTTTTTATCAACAGTATAAAATGCATTGTTTAAAGCATTTAAAATTACTCTTCCTAATTCTTGAGGGATTACTTCTAGAGCAGGAAGATCTTTTTCTAAATTCAATTCAAAATTTGCATTAAATTCTTTTTCTTTTGCTCTCATACCATGGTAAGATAAGCGCATGTATTCATCGCAAAGTGTGTTTATGTCGGTAATAATTTTTTCGTTAGAGCTTGCTCTAGAATGTGACAACATTCCCTTAACTATACTGCTGGCTCTTTTACCATGGTGATTGATTTTTGACAAGTTATTAATGATATCCAATGAGATTTCTTTTGCTTCCTGAATTTCTCCATTGTTTAATTCTTCTTTTAATTCTATCATCAACTCTTCACTTACTTCAGCAAAGTTGTTGACAAAATTTAATGGATTTTGAATTTCATGAGCAATTCCAGCTGTCAATTCACCTAAAGAAGCCATCTTTTCGGCATGAATTAATTGACTTTGAGTTTCTTGAAGTTCTATTAAAGTTTCTTCAATTTGTTTAAAATTTTCATATCGTGCATAAGCTTCTTCAAAAGCATTGGCCAGAGATTGAACCAATTTTAAGTCATTTTCATTTAAGAGTTGGTCATTGCCTATGTATAGCATTCCTTGATTAAAGGGAACAAAATGGAGGGCTAAATATTCAGGTGGGATCTCCATACCTAAATAATCAGTATTGGGATCAACCAAGCCATTTCTTGCAATGGATTTCATCCAATCGATAAACTGATTTCTATTCCATTCTTCTGTGTAAATATTTTGTTCTTTCCATTGAATTAGCATAGCATCTACCACTTCACTTATTCCAAATGGTATATTCATATTAACTTGACCTTTTCCTTCTGGCGTTGTCAAAAGAGCTTGAACTTGTTCTAATGAGTGATCTACAATGAATACACCACATCTAAAAAAGGGTACCTCCATTGTTTCTAATTCCTTCCAAAGTAGAGGAGTTATATATTGGAGATCTTCTGCTGTTCGCATAGAGGCAATTTCAGCTCTTACCCGATCTAAACTAGCTTGACGGAAAGTTTTTTTTGTTAATTCTTCGGATTTCTTTAAGTCTAAAAATCTAATGTATGCTTGCTCAAATCCAATAGCCAATCTTCGCATTAAATTGATTTCCTCTTCTGTAAGTTCTTCTTTAGAATATCGAATAAATGCTAACCCAGTATTTTCTTGAATAGTCATATTTAAAGAAAGAGCTGGTGCGTTAAATATTATTTGCTGTCTTTCTTTAGGAACATCATGTTCAGAATTTTTAAAAAAATGTTTAAAGAATGAATCTTTGTCTTCTTTTTCAACTTGAAGAGAAAAATAATCTTCATTGTTGTTGAAAGCATTTTGCCACCGATTAAATATAATATGCTCAAAAGGTGGGCATCGCAATTTCATTGCATATTTTTGGCCAGGAGCAGAAGCCCAAATATTGTAGTCTTTTAGTTCTTCTAAGAATTCATAAATATGTATTGAGTGAACATTCACACCAAGTGTAGTGATTTGCTGAAGAATAGCATTTACTGTTTGAATTAAATCTGAACTATGACGCATTGAAAGTGCTGTTGAACGAATTCTTTCAAGTGCGGTTTCAATTTGTGCTTCTCGGGCTTGATGTTCAACTTTTTTTAAATCTTGGAAACGAGTATAAACTTGTTCAAAATTATTTCCGAATTTTGTAAGAATTGGCATCCATTCATCGACTTCTACAGCTTTATAATTTACAATTCCTATACCACCAAATTGACTAAATACTTCAATGTTTTGCTGGTAATCTGGAATATTTTTAGGTTTTGGAAATATTCCATTGGAAAATAAATTAAGTTGATTATACCAATTCTCAACCTGTTTACCTCGAAAATCATAAATCGCATTTTTATCTCCCCTCTTCCATCTTTTATGATTTTCGACAAGTGCTGGGACCTCTTTCCAGTCAACTTTAAATTGTGCTAGCTTCATTTCTTCATTCACAAAAGTCGAAAGCCATAGATGGACTATTTTATCACTTACAACATATAAATAACAGCTTGCTGCGGGCATCCCCAAAGCCCTCATTTCCTGATTAATTATGGATACTACTTTGGTTACCTGATTAGAATTATCCATTGAAAAGCCGTGATTTCGTACAGTTCTTAACGAATTTTCAACTTGCAATGCGCGTTCTAAATATTCAATTTTATTCTGATCTGTTTGCTTAAGATTCGAAAGCTTACTTTCCATTTGAGATAGTTTAAATGACAATGATTTTCTTTTTAACCTCTTGGCTAAAAGAAAATTTTGGTTTGCTCAAAATTCAGTGACCACATTAATTAAGATGTAATGTTGAATTACTGTTGTTAATTAATTTCCCAGTTTATGTATTTGATTAGAAGTATTGTTACTGAAATAATATATGGGCGATCAGTAAGCTAAATATAATTACTTTGATTTTCTTTTTCAAAGCACATCGTGAATTAAGTTTGAAATCATCATCCTTAAATTAGTTTAATCCAATCGAGATTCATACAATCAATGAATACCTTTAATTGTTTTCATCAAATGATTAGCAAATTTATCCCTTTAGCAAAATAATTTTAGATATTGGGTTTTGCTAAATTTTGTTTATTCATCCAATAATTGTAAAACTGTTCTCATTGGAGAAGAACCATAAAAATGCTTTGAGAGCAATCCCAAAACTTAAAAGCTAATTTTTCTACAATTTGCATTCGATCAATGCACAAACAACTTTGTAACTTCCTCAACTTCACGATCTTCATTATAGAATCTAAGGATGTAGATTCCACCTGTTAAGCCAGCAGGAATCTTATAAATAAAGAAATTGTTATCTACGATCGCTGAGTTTTTATGAATTAATCTTCCATCTCTAGCAAATAGTTCACACTCTAAATTGCCCGAAAAGGAATACCTGATTTCAACTTCGGTGTTCCCTACAAATCCATTGGTGTGAGAATTGATAGTGTTGGACAAAAATTTTGTGTCTTCATATAGATCATATCCAGAACAGTCTTCATCAATATTATTATCAGGAATTTCAGGTGCGCCAGGATAAATACTTGCTTGATCATCATTGCAATCATCAAAGTTATCCACAAAACCGGCAGGTGCACTCGCAATACAAGTATCTAGTTCTATACTTCTATCACCGAAACCATCTTCATCAAAATCGCGGTAATAGATATATCTAGCCAATCCATTGTTTAATTCTCCATCACAATCATTATCGACATCATCACAAGTTTCAGTTTGTGTTGGAAATATATTGTCATTCAAGTCATCACAATCTATAGCATTGTCAACATAACCTGGAGGTGGAATAGAAATACAGGTATCTACAGTCATCGTTAACTCACCATATCCATCAAAATCGCCGTCAAAATAGTACGTGTTAAGCGTTACCCCATCATTGACGATACCATTACAATCATTATCCAGATCATCACAGATTTCTGCAAACCCTGGATTCATCATTGGATTGTTATCATCGCAATCGTTATAGCTGTAATAACCATCTCCATCGTTGTCCACAAAAAAGTATTGTTCTGCAAGTTCGATGGTTGAGTTGGCAATTTTAATCCCAATTTCTCTACCCGGAATATCATCGGCTGGTGGATGGATTCCTCCCCATATTCTTGATAGACTTGTTTCATCAGAAGCATCTCGGTATGTAGCCCACTGTAGGACAATATCTTCAGTTGGGCCATTTTCAAAGATTAGAAACTCATTTGCGGGAGCGAGAAATTCTCCCATTCCTCCAGGGAAGTACTCATCTCCTGTAAGATAGGTCATTATTTCTGCTGCAGCTCGAGAAAAAGTTGAATGTCCAGAAACATATCCTGCAAAATTTGGTGTTACAAAAGTTGGCCTTTGGTAAGGCCACCAGTTTTCGCCTAGAATCCAGCCAACACCTGCAATTTCGTTTTCAGGATCTGTGATATATTCTGGTCCTCTCCAACTGTATACTTTTACCTTACCTACATTTTCATCGTTTGGACCAGCCAATGGGTCTCCAGATTCCACCATTTCTATTTTCCCAGGTACTAGTTTGATTCCAAGATTTGAGTAATTAGGGAGATTTGGATCGGAACTTTGTCCGTTGTCTATTAATGCTCTAAGAGCACTTACTGGTCGAATATAATCATAGTATCCCTTAATTCCCCATGCAGAAATGGCGCTATCGTGCATGGCAGCTCCTAATAAAAAGTAAGCTTTTACATCATATTCCAATTGTTCGTCAATATCTGAGAATCCCCTGTATGCTCTGTTGAATTCAGGGTGGTCTATTACATAATTTAAAATGGTAAACCAGTGACCAGGAGGTGTTTCTGATTCTGGACCATCAGCCCAAAATTCGGCTAAAACCCTTGTGTAGTCTCCTCTTTTAACTATGTTTTCTTCATAGGGTTCGCCTGTAAATGGATTTATTGCATGTCCTTGAGATTGAAACACACCTCCTTCTTCAAAGTCATAAAAATCTGGATATTCACTTGCATTGGAAGGCAAATTCGTCAAATTACCTCTTGATCTTGGAGAAATATCTAAAGTAACTCCATCATTTTCATCCAAATGTGCACCCCAGGCTGCCACCATGGAAAATCCCCATTTGTACTCTTCACTCTCTAATAAACTATCAAGTGAAGGTGGTGGTCCTGGATCGTGATAAACAATGTATTCAAAACCATCTCTTTCATAAACATTGGCGTCATCCATAGTTAAGGAGAAAGGATTAACGGCACCCCATTCAGGACTTAGGAAGGGAGGTACTTCATCAGAAACTACTCCGGTTTGCCCTTCAAACTCACCAAGTTTTAATGGTTGCCATCTATTGAGATGAGTGATGTCTGGATTTCCTGGTAGAGATGGATCGAGATCAGGATTGATAGGAAGATAAAATAGATTTTGGTAATTAATGAGTTCATTTGAACCATCTTGAAAGCCATAATTAAGTAACTGATCGGCAATATAATTTCCTAAAGCGGCAGGATTTCCAGTGGTATAATCCATATCATTGATAGAAGTATCATATCCAAGCTCGTTCATTTTATCTTGGAGGTCAAATAACAATATGAAAAACCCGGGTGAAAATCGATATCTCTGAACGAGAAACCTATAGATAGCATAACTTATTGCCTCATGTTTTGCTTCGTCCGCATTTAATGGTTCTGGTACACCCTCAAATGGACATTCCCAACCATAATTTTCTTTTCCTAAAAAGTAGGTATCTGCATCTCCGTCTTCGTATACCGCCCAACAATCATACATTAGAACTGACATGTGCCATAAATTTCTGGCCGTTACAGTAGGTCTTGCTCTGTCATTTCTTACTGCTTCAAGGATAATTTCATTCCATTCTCTTGCTATACTGTGCTCCTGACTCAATCCCATAGAAAAGGATATCATAATAATAGAAATGCATGAAACTACTTTTTTCATAAGGCTTATTTTATTGCAATATTAAGGGTTTTCATAATGTATATTGAATTTTGAGTTGAGAAGACTCAATAAATTATGAACGTATGCAAGAAACAATGTGATGGTCTTTTTGCAAGTTTATTTTGGACTATTTCATTTTCTAAACTTGAAGTTAAGAAAAAATCCATTAATAAGTACATTTACCTTAGTGTAAGTGTTTGATAATCAACGTTTTAGTTTTTTTTCTAAAAAAGTTGATATGTAGTAGTGACCTATAGCCGTTTTGTGCGTCTCAAGTGTAATTCTGCTACTAGCTAGGCAGGCTTAATGAGATAAAAATAAGAGATGCATTTGCAGCTCTTTTTTTTTGCATATATCTTACCATTTCAGCCATTTACTTTCACTTTTACCGCTCTCAATCACTTTGTAAATAAATTCCATTCCTCTTACACCATCTTCAACAGAAGGAAAGTCTTTATATAACTCATTTACCTCCCTCCCTTCAATTCTGGCAGAAATGCATTCAGCTACATTTCTATAGATGTTAGCAAATGCTTCAATGTAGCCTTCTGGATGACCAGCTGGTATTCTGGTATGTGCCTGGGCTGCTTCTGATAATGGTCCAACTCCAGTACGAAGTATTTCTTTTGGCTTGTCACCCCACTTTACTTCCAGATCATTTGGGTACATTTGCGACCATTCAATCCCACCCAGTTCTCCATAAACTTTAATTCTTAAATTATTTTCTTCACCTGCAGAAATTTGACTGGCAAATAAGATTCCGCGAGCTCCATTTTCTAATCGAATCAATACATTTCCATCGTCATCCAATAATCGACCTTGGACAACCGTACTGATATCTGCACACATAGCAACGATGCGCGACCCAGTTACATATTCAGCTAAATTTTCGGCATGCGTTCCAATATCTCCCATGGCACCTGCGATTCCCGATCGCTTTGGATCTGTTCGCCAAGCAGCTTGCTTTTGATCTGTGGATTCTAGAAAACTTGACAACCAACCTTGTGAATATTCAACCACTACTTTTCTTATCTCTCCTAACTTACCATTTTTGATCATGTGCCTTGCTTCTTTGATCATTGGATAACCTGTGTAATTATGGGTTAGGCCAAATATTATTCCTGATTCTTTAACTTTTTCTCTTAATTGATAAGCTTCTTCAAGATCAAAACACAAAGGCTTGTCGGAGACAACATGGAAGCCATGCTCCATTGCTTTCATAGCCGGTCCAAAATGTACGTGATTGGGAGTAACAATCGAAACAAAATCCATTCTTATGCCTTCCGGCAAAGCTGCTTCTGCTTCTATCATGGTAATATAGTCAGGGTATACTCTAGATGGATCAAGAAAAAATTCCTCTCCCGAGGCTTTAGATTTTTCTGGATTGCTAGAAAATGCACCACAAACCAATTCAATTTTTCCATCAAGGGCAGCTGCCATTCTATGTACAGCTCCGATAAAAGCACCTTGGCCACCACCGACCATGCCCATTCTAATCTTTCTTTTCATATAATTAGATCAAATTGAAATAAGATAATAAAAACCATAGTAATAAAATGTAAAACTTCAGCAAGCACCAATCTTCTGGTCGCAAAAACAAGCATTGTAAATAATATCGATATTGGAATTACCAGAATAAAAAGATGCTGTGGAACAAGAGCTGTTTTAAAAAGCATCATTGGTATCGAATAGAAAATTAGAATATAAAGTAGAGAGCTCAGCAATTGTGCTTTGACACTTTTCTTTTTTCTGATTTTCCCTTGGTTAAGTACCAAATAGAAAATTACTATGAATAAGACAGTGACTCCAACCCAATCAATCACTTCAAAGTTTTTTGGTATTGATGGAACATTAAATTGTATTTTTTTTAGAAGAGTAAATCCGTTCTGATTTCTATCAAGGGATATGGTTATCAACAGAAAGATTGGAGTTAGTACTCCAATAGTTCCTTGCAAAAATTCTTTTAAATTAATATCTCGCAACATGAGAATTGCTTGGATAATAAAGAATATCAAAATAATATAATGTGGTATCAATAGGTAAGAAAGTCCGCAATAAAATCCTGCCATAAAAAGTGCTTTAATGGGCTTATACACTTTGTATATATTGCTCAATTGGATCATCATTAAAATGATAAAGGTATTGGCAATCATGATAGGGTGAAGTACAAGAAATTGCGGCAGAAGGCACATACCTAAAGAATAGAATAGTCCAGCCAATATGTTGTTTTTTGAATTTAACTTATTGGTATTTACAAAATAGTTAATCAAGTTTGCTTGAATGAATATCAGAAATACTGCAAAAATGGACAAAACTAGAGGAGATGTATCTTGATATAAAAAATCCAAAATAGGACTATAGCCTAAATAAGGATCATATTCAGGAGGATTGATGAAAGAATTCAATCTTAAAATGCAGATATAGGGGATCAACAATAAGTTGTTGACAAAAATATTATTAAGAAAAAGTTTTAGCAAGCCTTCCTATTCGTTTGTGATTATCGAAAGTAGGAATTTTCAGACTAATATTGATGGATAATAGTCGCGCATTTGAAATGATCTGGATTACGTCGTGATATTTCAAGCAGATGATAATGAATGGCAAAAAAAAAGCCCTTTGCACTAAACAAAGGGCTAAGAAATTTTTCTTTTTTTTAATTATTGCTTTTTCTTGCTATCGCAAGTTTTTTTGCAAGTTGCGCTGCATGCTTTCTTTTTAGATTTAGCGTCAGCAGGAGCAGCCTCATCCATTGGAGCAATATCTGCTTCTGCGGCAGCAGATGCAACAGATGTGAAAGCGTTTGATTTGCTGCAATATTCTACTTCATCGTAGCTTACTTTACCAGACATTGAACAAACGTTCTTTTGGTAAAAACTTACAGAACCGCTCTTTTCACATACTCTCTTTTGAATGTTTTCGTCAGCTTCTGCAGCAATTTCAGCAGCAGCTAGAGCAGATGCAACTTGAGTAGCATCCGTTGTTGTCTCAACTTTTGCAGTTTTAGCTTTACTTGAACAAGTTTTAGCACATTTCTTTGCACATGATTGAGCTGAAACCATTCCTGCAACTAAAACGAATGAGAACATTAACATAAATTTCTTCATCATAAATTTTTTCTTGTTTTCCTAATAATCCAAAAATAAGGGAATTTTTTGTTTGAAATCGTCCTTATAAAAACATTAACGTCCTTAAAACCAATATATTTGATATATAATTGGAAAAAGTTATTTGATTTTCACTAAAATCTACAAAATGCAGCTAAAAAATTTATTTTTCGCGCTTTTCATATTCCTAGGCTTTTCTTGTTCAACCCCAAAAATTTTTACTCCTGACTCCTTTGAAGGCAAAATGCTGACCTTTGGCTCAGAAGGTGGATTTGCAGGTACAACCGCAGAGAACTACATCTTTGAAAATGGTCAACTATATTCTTTTGAATCCAAAAATGGAAATTTAATTGAACAAGGTAGGATTGATCAGTCGATTGTCAATCAAATCTTTGATACCTATGAGACTTTTGGAATTGGAGATTTGCAATTAAATGATCCAGGAAATCTCAGCTACTTTATTAAAATGAAGACTGCAGATGGAGAAAAAATGATCAAATGGGGCGGCATGAATGCAGAAACACCTCCCATAGTCAAACAATACTTTAAAAATTTAGGACAAATTGCTAGAAAATATAAAAATGTAACTCAATGATCAAGAATTTTATACTTATCATTTTATGCTTTTGTTGTATACAGTTAACTGCACAACATTTAAAACCTTTCAAAAAAGTGGATCATTCTCAATCAACAAAAGTTGAGAATATCTCCATGAAAAAAAAGATTAATCCCACTTCCGTAAATGTCGAAGAACAGACTGAATATATCCCACTATTCACATTTACCGGAAGGGCGGATATAAAAAATAACTTCATTGTTGAAAGGTATAATGATAAAGGCCAAGCTTCCTTCATTAGCGGTAGCCTTCCTTCAGAAAAAAGATCTTCAAATTTGGAATTGCAGGCCAAAGAATATTTGGTTGAGCTGCAAGATATCATGAAAATCGCAGATGAAGATGAGTTTGAAATAATGCAAAGATGGGAAGATGATCTCGGTCAAGAACATCTTAAAATGCAGCAATATCACAAAGAGATTCCGATTTATGGTTCAGAAGTTATCGTGCATGCTGAAGCAAATACTGTTACTTCCGTAAATGGAGTATATACTTCTTCAAAGAATATTGAGAATTTAAAAACTATCCCGAGCATTAAAATGGAGGATGTTGAAGACTTGGTGAAAAGTAAAATCACCAGTAAGTTTAAAGATCTATCTGAGAAAACAGATTGGTTGTCAAAAAAGATAACACAATGGGAAAAAGAATTGGTTTACTATTCTGATGACAATGGTTTACATCTGGCATATCATGTAAAGGTGTATCCACATCTAGGAGAATGGTTGACTTATTTTATAGATGCATCTACGGGAAAAGTAATAAATCATTACTCAAATATTTGCAAACTGCACGCTGGAAATATTGATAACATAGCTTGCTCTGAAAAATATTTACATAAGTGCAAAAATGGTCATGATCACGCAATTAGTGATTCCAACTTGCCTCCACCTGATGGTCCTGCAACAGCAGTTGCGCAAGATTTATTTGGAAATAATGTTTCGATTAACACTTATGAGGTCGGAAATGGATTTTATATGATCGATGGATCAAGAACCATGTTCAATTCTAATTCCAGTAATCTTCCTAATGATCCTGTTGGGGCAATCTGGACGATTGATGCTTTTAATACAGCCCCTCAGAATAATGATTTCGATTATGGACATGTAACCTCTGGTAATAACAATTGGAATCAAGATGAAGCAGTATCAGCGCACGCCAATGCTGGGAAATCATTTGAATATTTTGAAGATGTACATGGAAGAGAAAGTATAGATGGAGATGGTGGAACCATTATTTCTTTTGTAAATGTTGCCGATGAAACAGGCTCATCAATGGGCAATGCATTTTGGAATGGTGTAGCTATTTGGTATGGGAATGGTGACAATAGTTTCTTTCCATTGGGAAGAGGGCTTGATGTGGCGGGGCACGAGTTAAGTCATGGAGTGGTGCAGAAAACCGCAAACTTAGAATATCAAGGAGAATCAGGAGCTATGAACGAATCCTTTGCAGATATATTTGGAGCTATGATTGATCGCAACGATTGGAAAATTGGAGAAGATGTGGTTAGACCTAATGCATTTCCTTCAGGAGCATTAAGAGATATGCAGGATCCTCACAACGGTGCAAGTACTGGAGATTACGGAGGCGGATGGCAACCAAAACATGTCAATGAAATGTACACTGGGTCTCAAGATAATGGAGGGGTGCATATCAATTCAGGAATTCCTAATCACGCCTATTACCTTGCGGCAAGCAACATAGGGAAAGAAAAAGCAGAACGAATATTTTATCGAGCATTGAATAATTATTTAACCAAGTCATCCCAGTTTGTGGACCTAAGAGCAGCAGCAGAAAAAGCAGCTGATGACCTCTATGGCAGTGCTGAAGTAAGTGCTATAAGCTCAGCTTTTGGGCAAGTAGGAATCGGCGCAGGAGGTGGAGGAAATTATGAAAATGATGCCAACGAAAACCCAGGTCAAGATTTTATTTTGTACACCGATCTTAATTATGATGCAATCTACCTTGCGGATGCCGATGGGATGATTATTTCCAATCCATTAAGCAATACAGGAATTGCATCTAAACCTTCTGTGACAGATGATGGTTCAGAAATCGTTTTTATAGGAAAGGATAAAAAAATGTACATCATTAGCATTGATTGGTCTGCTGGTTCAGCTTCGCAAGATGTATTAGAAGAATCTGAGCAATGGAGGAATGTCGTTATTTCTAAAGATGGAAACAGAATTGCGGCATTGAGAGATGCTGTCAGTAATGAAATATTTGTTTATGATTTCACTGTGGGGGCAGGTCAAGATTTTACGCTTTACAATCCCACCTACACAGCAGGTGTAAGTACTGGAGATGTGTTGTATGCAGATGTTATGGAATTCGACTTGACCAGTAATTTTGTCATGTATGATGCGGCGAATGAAATTCAAAGTCAGACAGCGGGAACTTATGAATATTGGGATATCGGATTTCTTGAAGTTTGGAACAATAGTGCTGGCACCTGGGCCTTAGGTAATATAGAGAAAGCATTCCCAGCCTTGCCTGAAGGAACCAGTGTAGGCAACCCTACATTTTCAAAAAACTCACCTTATATAATTGCATTTGATTTTATTGATGATCAAGGAAACCAAATTCTTGGTGCCAATTTGGAAAGAGGGGATGTGAAATTGATCTATGACAACAATGTTTTAGGTTACCCTAGTTATTCAAAAGATGATTCTAAAATCATTTTTGATTTGAATGAACAAGGATATGAAGAAATTGGTATTTTGGATCTTAATAGTGATAAGATTTCTGCCAATACACCTAATGGTACACCCTGGCTGTTTGAAAACCCGACCCCTTCACAATGGGGTGTTTGGTTTAGTAATGGAATTAGGGTTTTATCAGATCTTGAAAATATAGAAGCAAGTCCAACGCAGATTCTTGTTTACCCTAACCCCACCAAGGATGTTATCAACTTAGAAATCAAGGATATCCAAAATGTGATGGCTTATGAAATCTATGATTTGAATGGAAATCTACTTATGATTAATGATGTTGATCATGGCAGCAAGCTATTTGAAATTAATGTTTCAAAGCTTGTTCCTGGGAGTTATATCATTGGCCTCACCACCAAAGAAAAGAGGTACAATGCTAGGTTTGTAATAGTCGAATAATATCTTTACAAAAAGAATATGAAGAGGGGTAGGCGTAATGTCTTCCCCTCTTATTTTTATAAGACCAATTCATTTGCAATCAAGAAGATATTAGTCATAAGATTTAGCTCGATCGGGGACATTATTTTAACCTCACCTGTCATCAGAGCTTTAAAAAAGCAATTGGCTGCTGAGTTACATTTTCTTTGTAAGTCTACATTTTCTTCTTTAATGAAATACGATCCCCATATTGATCGTCACTGGATTTATTCTGAGAATAAGGCCTCTTTGTTGAAACAATTAAAAAATGAAAATTTTGATCTTGTCGTTGATCTTCAAAAAAACTTTTTGAGTAGAAAGTTAGTTGGTCAACTATCAGCAAAATATGTCAGTTTTGATAAAACGAATATCAATAAATGGTTGCATGTAAATTTTAAATATCCACCATTGAAGAATCGCCATATTGTAGATCGATATTTTGATGCATTGGCACACGTTGGAGTGACCAATGACGGATTGGGATTAGCGTTTTATTTAAATCCAGCGGAGGAAAAAAAATCTGTTCCACCAGCTAGTTTTTACTTGTGTATTGCATTGGGCGCGGCTCATGCGACTAAGCAGATTCCAGATAGCATTATTATGCAAATGTGTGATCAGCTTCAAACAAAGATTTTTCTATTAGGAGGAGCACAAGATTTTGAAAAGGGAGAACGAATTGCTAAAGGAAGACCAATGGTAAATAACCTTGCTGGAAAACTCAGTTTTCATGAATCCGCAATTAAGTTAAAAGGGGCAAAACTTTTAATTACCGGAGATACTGGATTGATGCACATGGCGGTAGGGCTTTCTGTTCCAACAGTAGTGTTGTGGGGTAATACTGTTCCAGAATTTGGAATGAGTCCTTATTATGGCAATAGAGAGAGATATACCAAAAGTTATCAAGTCAAAAATTTAGCTTGTCGACCTTGTTCGAAGTTAGGGAAACCAAAATGCCCAAAAGGTCATTTCGATTGTATGAAAAAACAAGATACAGACTTGATTATAGAGCAAATTCGTTCTTTTATCGAAGATTAATATAATTCCAGAACTGAAATGAAATAATTTCTGTTATAATTACTGTACAAAATAAAACTAAAGAAAAATGGCACAAAGAAGACCAAATTTTGAAATACCAAATGTATCAGGTGGAATTGGGAAGTATCTCGTCTATTTTTTCATTGCGGCAGTGATATTTATGATCTTAACCTCAACGACATTTATAACCATTAATCCAGGACAAAAAGCTGTTAAGTTTAAAAAATTCGGAGGTGGAATCCAAAAGGATGTAATATATGATCAAGGATTTCATATTGTGGCCCCTTGGGATAATCTGATTGTCTATGATGTAAGAATTAATGAAGGTAATGATGAGCTTGATGTATTGTCTAAAAACGGATTACCTATTAAAATCACCCTTTCGTATAGATATGCACCACTCGGGGATAAAATAGGATATCTGCATGATGAAGTAGGATCTAATTACCTTGGTAGAATTGTAGAGCCAGAAATTAAAGCGGCAACCAGAGAGGTGATTGGAGAATATCTTCCTGAAGAATTATATAGTTCGAAGAGAGAGGCCATTCAAGATGAGATTTTTGCACGAACACAAGAAGCGGTTTCTAAAAAGTATGTGGATTTAGATGCAGTTCTAATAAGTTCAGTTCAATTACCCGCTAAACTAGAAAATGCCATTGAGCAAAAGCTTCAAGAAGAGCAGTTATCATTTGAGTATGAATACAAATTGGACAGGGAAAGAAAAGAGGCAGAAAGAAAGATCATTGAAGCGCAAGCCAAGGCAGATGCCAACAGAATCCTGAATGCTTCTTTGACCGATAAAATTCTTCAAGATAAGGGTATTGAAGCTACACTTGAGTTAGCCAACTCACCAAATTCCAAAGTTGTAATAGTAGGTGGGGGTGATGCAGGACTTCCTTTGATTTTAGGAAATCAATAAAAAATTAAATTTAATGTGTGAAAAAGAGACTGTCTCAAACCAAGGCAGTCTCTTTTTGATTACCCAATTATTATTCATTTATATTTTTCGGGAACTTTTATTCACTTAGCTTTAGGACTAGAATCAATCAGATGGATTACATAGAAGCCATAAGCCAATCTTACGACCTTGTATTAAAGTTAGAAGACCGTGGAAAAATTGCAAATTATATTCCTGAGCTCGCAAAAGTAGGTCCTGATAAATTTGGAGTCCACATAACAACTGTTGATCAATTAAAATTTGGATTAGGTAACTACCAAGAAAAATTTTCTATTCAAAGTATAGCCAAGGTATTGTCACTATGTCTTGCTTACAAAATGCAGGGAGAAAAAATATGGTCGCGATTGGGAGTAGAACCATCTGGCACAGGTTTTAATTCATTAGTCCAATTAGAAACCGACAATGGGATTCCCAGAAACCCATTTATCAATGCTGGTGCGATGGTTATCATTGATATCTTATTAAGCAATCTGGGTGATCCAAAAATGGAGTTATTGAAATTTATCAGAAGCCTAACCAATCAACAAAATATAGATTACTCAAGGACCATTTCAAATTCAGAAAAGTCCTATGGTTATAGAAATGTTGCGCTGTGTAATTTCATTAAATCCTTTGGCAACTTAGAAAACGAACCTGAAGAAGTGCTAAATTTTTATTTTGATCTTTGTTCCTTAGAAGCGAGTTGCGAGCAATTGTCAGAATTGTTTCTATTCTTAGCCAACAATGGAAAGACAAAACACGATAACACTCAAATTCTGTCATTAAGTAAATCAAAAAGAATGAACGCCTTAATGCAAACATGTGGATTCTATGATGAATCTGGTGAGTTTGCATTTAAAGTTGGACTTGCCGGAAAAAGTGGAGTTGGAGGTGGGATTATTGCTATTCATCCAAACCAATATGCCATTGCTGTTTGGAGTCCAAAGTTAAATGAAAAAGGGAATTCATTTAAAGGAATGCGTTTTTTAGAAGAGTTCACAACTCTGTCGCAACAATCGATTTTTTAATTCCAGAAATTAATTTACCACGAGTAAAATCAAGTACTAAATTTTTGGTCGCATTCTTATTAAAGCAAACATAAATATCAAGGTTATCAATCCGTAGATCATTGCTTTTACCATATTTCCATAAATCAGCGTTCCCGTTGTAAATAAGGTACCATAGACAAATCCACAACCTAATAACATTAGCAAAATTCCTCTTGGGACCGCCCACCCTTCTGAATCAAGATCAGATTCTGTCATTTTATCAGTAACTCTTTTCCAGCCAGGTCCTCCTGGTTGAATCTTCCTAACAAAATTCTGCAATACTTCATTTCTTTCTGGCTTGGTTAAAAATGTAACCACCAACCAAATGATTGTAGATATTAGTACTATCATTGGAAATTTTGCATAATCTGGAAAACTACCAGTAATTGCTGGTAATTGATCTGTTGCTTCAGCTCCAAACAATTTTCCACCAACCGCACGAGTCATAAATAAAATAGAAATTATCCCAGAAACCAACATTGCTGAAATTTCGCTCCAAGCATTTATTCTCCACCAAAACCATCTTAGAATAAATATCAAGCCTGTCCCTGCTCCAAAAGCCAAAATGAAGTCAAACAATTGTAATGCATCTTGCATCTTCAATGCAATAATTGCACTAAAAACCATTAGCAAAACAGTTGTTATTCTTCCAATATTTACTAATTTTTTTTCTGATGCATCTTGATCAATAAATTCACGATAAAAGTCATGAACGATATACGATGCACCCCAATTTAAATGCGTGCTTATTGTAGACATATAGGCACTCACCAATGATGCGATAACAATACCTGTTAAACCGATCGGAAGCATTGTTAACATCGCAGAATAGCCTAAATCATCTCCTAATTTATCAGCAGATACATTAGGGAATGCTTGACTTATACTTTGCAAATCAGGAAACACAACCAAAGATGCCAAAGCAACCAAAATCCATGGCCAAGGTCTCAAGGCATAATGAAGCGCATTAAAAAAGAATGTTGCTCCAACTGCATGATTCTGAGTTTTTGCTGCCAACATTCTTTGTGCAACATATCCACCTCCACCTGGTTCTGCACCTGGATACCAGCTACTCCACCATTGTACAGCCAGCGGAATAATGCATAACTTAATAGCCAAATCCTTGTTGCTAAAATCTGGTAAGATCGACAACTTCCCTGAAACATTTGGATGCTCCAACATTGCGCTTAACCCTCCTACTTCAGGTAGATTTACAATGTAAAAGGCAGCGCCAATAGCTCCTATCATTGCTAAGAAAAATAAAAATAAATCAGTATACACCACTCCACGAAATCCACCTACCGCACTAAAAATTACTGTTATGGTGGAAGCCACTGCAACAGTTACGATTGGCTCCATCCCAAGCATTACCTCACCTATTTTTATTGCTGCTAATGTTACACCAGCCATGGCCAATACATTAAAAACTATTCCGAGATAAATAGAACGAAAACCTCTCAAAAATCTAGCTGGTTTTCCTCCATATCTTAAAGCATAAAACTCTAAATCTGTAGAAACATTAGATTTTCTCCACAACCTAGCATACACGAATACCGTCAACATGCCAGTCAATAAAAATGCCCACCAAACCCAATTACCAGCAACTCCATCTTGCCTGACAATACTAGCAACCAAATTAGGTGTATCGGTAGAAAATGTTGTTGCTACCATTGACATCCCTAACAACCACCAAGGCATTCTCCTTCCAGATAAAAAATACTCGGTAGTGTTTTGACCAGATTTCTTAGACACCAAAATTCCTATCCCCATTGTAATCGCCATAACAGTGAAAATAATTATCCAATCAATAGTAGAAATCAGCATTTTATATCGTTTTTCGTTTGAATTTGATAGAAGATTAAAAATTAGAACAATTTTTTCTCTTTTTATAACTATTCAATGAATAAAAATTTAAACCTTTCTACATTGCATACATTATTCTTATAGAATATCAATTATGTATAAAAGCCTGAGACACGCCTTAAATGATTTAGAAAATTCGGGACAGCTCCTACGTATCAAATATGAAGTAGATCCAGATTTGGAAATGGCTGAAATTCATCGTAGGGTCTTTGATGCACAGGGACCTGCTATACTTTTTGAAAATGTTAAAGGAAGTAAATTTCAAGCTTGTTCAAACCTTTATGGAACCATAGAAAGAACCGATTATCTTTTTAGAAAAACATTAGCAAACGTAAAAAGAGTTACCAAATACAAAGCAGATCCTAGTCGGGCATTAAGGAATCCTTTTGACGCTTTGAAGGCAGGATTATCCGCACTCAAAGGCTTACCTAGAAAGTCCATTTACTCCCCAAAATTTGAAAAAACCACAATCGACCAACTTCCTCTCATTAAATGTTGGCCTATGGATGGAGGGGCATTTGTCACATGTCCACAGGTTGCAACTTTGCCACCTGGATCCAAAAATATTATGCATTCAAATATTGGAATGTACAGAATCCAATTAACTGGTAACGACTATATCCTTAATCAAGAAATTGGATTACATTACCAATTGCATAGAGGAATCGGTGTACATCATACCATGTATAACCAATCAGAAGAAGAATTCAAATGCAGCATCTTTGTTGGTGGACCTCCCTCTCACACTTTTGCTGCCATTATGCCCATGCCAGAAGGATTAAGCGAACTTACTTTTGCTGGTATGCTTAATGGACGAAAATTTAAATATTCGTTTGATGAAGACGGTTACTTATTATCCAATGATGCTGATTTTGTAATTACTGGAATCATAAAGAAAAACATAAAAAAGCCCGAAGGTCCATTTGGAGACCATCTAGGATATTATAGTCTCACACATGATTTTCCAGTAATGGAAGTTAAAAATGTCTATCATAAAAAGGATGCTCTTTGGCAATTTACTGTTGTAGGAAGACCTCCTCAAGAAGATTCAAGCTTTGGTTATTTGATCCATGAATTAGTAGAAGAATTAACCCCAGGTGAATTTCCAGGTTTAGTCGAAATTAATGCGGTTGATGCAGCAGGTGTTCACCCATTATTACTTGCTATAGGGAAAGAACGATACATGCCGTTCAGAGAAAAAAAACCAGAGGAAATTCTTACCATAGCCAATAGAATTTTAGGATCTGGTCAAACATCCTTGGCGAAATTTTTAATCATTGCAGCAAAAGACGAAACTACAGGGGAATTAAATTGTCACGATATTGAAGCTTTTTTCAAACATGTCCTAGAAAGAATCGACTGGAAAAGAGATCTTCATTTTCAAACCAAAACAACCATTGATACTTTAGACTATTCTGGTGATGGATGGAATGCGGGTTCAAAAGTAGTGATGGCTTGCTGTGGAGACAAACTCAGAGAGCTTGGGACATTGATCTCAATTGAACTAAATCAAGTTTCTCAAATAAAAAACATTCAAGTTTCTCAACCTGGTATCTTAGCAATCGAAATAAAAGATTTTGAAAACTACCAATTAGCTCAAGTTGAAATCAATCAACTTTCTTCAAAATTAGAATCTATTGATTTAGAAGGCTTTCCTCTTATTGTAATTGTTGATGATGCTCATTTCCTTTCAGAAACGCTTAATAATTTTTTGTGGGTAACCTTTACAAGGGCAAATCCATCACACGATATCTATGGAATCAAAGCCAACATTCAAAACAAGCATTGGGGTTGTTCGGGTTCACTCATTATTGATGCAAGAACAAAACCACATCATGCTCCAGGACTAAAAGTTCCCACTTCGGTACTTCAAAACGTTGACAAATTAGTCGATCAAGACTCAAAGCTTCAAAAAATTTTGAATTCGGATTAACCAAACATAGCCCTACAAATTAAATGGAAATCAACTGGGAACAACTTGAAAAAGAATTTAAATACTCTACCACTCGATCTAGTGGAAGTGGCGGACAACATGTCAATAAGGTGGAAACAAAAGTAATTGTCAAATTGGACATAGATGCTTCTTCAACACTTTCTAATGATGAAAAATCATTACTCAAAAAGAAACTTAAGAGTAGACTTTCTAAAGGAACTGAAATCAGCATGTATTGTCAAGCAACTAGATCCCAATTGAAAAACAAAGAAAGGCTGACTAAGAATTTTATAAAGCTTATCAAGAAATCACTGGAAGTTCAAAAAAAGAGAAAACCAAAAAAAATCAGCCAAGCTGAAAAAGAGAAGAAACTGCACAACAAACGAAAAAGATCAGAACTTAAAAGGTCCCGACAAAAACCAAAGTTAGACGTATAATTTAACACTATCATGAACCTTTTACAATATAAAAAAAAGACATCATCCTTAATTGGGATCTATCCTGGTCAAAAGTTTTATCAATTTTCAAAAAATCATTACAAATTGCCCAAAAAACGGGGATTATTCGTTTTATATAATTCAACTTTTCATAGATAAATAAATACATTTGCGGCAAGCTAAAAAACACAACCTTGAGCAAAAAAATATCCTCCGCACTTATTTCAGTTTTTGATAAAGATGGACTTGATAATATCATTCCATTGTTAAACAAAAATAATATTCATGTTTACTCCACTGGTGGCACCTATAGCTTCCTAGAAGGGAAAATAGATCAACTAACGAAAGTCGAAGACATCACAGGTTACCCGTCCATCTTAGGTGGAAGAGTTAAGACCTTGCACCCTGCTGTTTTTGGAGGTATCCTTGCAATGAGATCAGAGGAGCATCTAACAGAAATTGAAAAATATAATATTCCAGAAATGGATCTGGTTGTAGTAGATCTGTATCCATTTGAAAAAACTTTGGCAAATACCGACGATGAATCTGCCATTATTGAAAAAATTGACATTGGAGGAATATCTTTAATTCGAGCAGCGGCAAAAAATTTCAGAGATGTTGTTGTAATACCATCAAAAGACCAATACGCTGACCTAGAAAAAATACTTTCAGAATCAAATAGTGAAACAGATCTATCGCAAAGAAAAAGACTTGCATCAAAAGCCTTTGACATTTCATCTCACTACGATACAGCCATCTTTAACTATATGGCTAGCGAAGAGGAAAGCGATAGACCATTAAAAATTAGCTTTAAAGATCCTCAAGTTCTAAGATATGGTGAGAATCCACATCAGCAAGGAATCTATTTTGGAGAAATGAACGCTATGTTCAACAAAAGAGCTGGGAAATCGCTCTCTTTCAATAATTTAGTGGATGTTGATGCCGCTGTTCAATTAATGGCAGAATTTGAAGACGAAAAAAGTACCTTTGCTATTTTAAAACACACCAATGCTTGTGGACTTGCAACAAGATCTACGGTTTTAGAAGCATGGAAAGATGCGCTTGCTGGTGATCCAATTTCTGCATTTGGTGGAATTCTAATTTCCAATAGCACTATTGATCTTGAAACCGCAAAAGAAATTGACAAAATCTTTTATGAGGTACTTATTGCTCCTGATTTTGATCAAGCAGCCTATGATCTTCTTTCAAAAAAAGAAAAACGTGTGCTAATGGAAATCAATCATTACCAACGACAGCCAAAAAGCATAAAGTCTATTCTGAATGGAGTAATTGTTCAAGATACAGATTTAAAGGCTGATCATGCTGCAGATATGAAAGTCGTTACCAAAGCAAAACCAAGTGAAAGTCAACTTTCAGATTTAGAATTTGCAAGTAAAGTTGCCAAGCATCTAAAATCAAATACAATTGTACTTGCTAGAAACAAGCAGTTATTAGGCATGGGTTGTGGACAGACATCAAGAGTAGATGCCTGTAACCAAGCCATTGACAAAGCCAATAGAATGGGTTTTGATTTAGAAGGTTGTGTTATGGCTTCAGACGCATTCTTTCCCTTTCCTGATTGTGTTGAATTAGGACACAAAGCAGGAGTTAAAGCAGTCATTCAACCAGGTGGTTCTATCAAAGACAAAAAAAGCATAGAATTTTGTGATGAACACAATTTGCCCATGGTATTTACTGGAACTAGACATTTTAAGCATTAAACTTGAATCTTTGCATTGACATAGGAAACACATTTACCAAAGTGGCCATATTTGACGAAAGTCAGATGATACATTTTAAATCGCAAAAAAAATGGCTAGTATCTGATTTTAAGAAACTGGAGAAAAAGTTTGCAACAAATACTTGCATCATTTCAACGGTTAAAAAATCTCTTCCACGATACTATGACTTTCTTAATAGAACCAAGAAATGCATAGAGCTTACTCACAAAACAAAGCTTCCAATTAACAACAAATACAAAACTCCTAAAACACTAGGCCGAGATAGATTGGCTGCTGCCATCGGAGCATATGCAAGCTTTCCTACTAAAAATAATGCGGTCATAGACATAGGCACTTGCGTGAAATTCGATTTTATTGATAAAAACGGAATCTATTATGGTGGGAATATAGCACCTGGAGTCGAATTAAGATTAAAAGCCATGCACCATTTTACAGCTGCATTACCATCAATAAGACAGAAAGAACCAAAGAATCTATTAGGATTATCAACTGAAGAAGCAATGAATAATGGTGCAGTTTTAGGCGTAGTATTTGAAATAGAGTCCTTTATACGTCATTTAAGAGCTGAAAAGGGCCCAATTAACGTTATTTTAACCGGTGGAGGAGCATCATTCTTTGGAGAAATCGTTAAATCTAAGATATTTGTGGACTCCTATATCGTATTGAAAGGATTGAATAAAATAGCAGACTATCAAAAAGAACATTCTTAAAATATTTTTCTTGCTTTTACCCGCATTATCAATCGGGCAAATAGTGCAAACTGGAGACCCGTTTTCCAGATTAGAAAGACCATCAGACAATTCTCCATATTCTCGATTTGGTTTGGGCGATATTGTAGATCAAAATCATAGCGCCGTATTTAACTTGGGTAGCCTAACAGCTGCTTATCATGATAAATACAATGTTAATATTCTGAACCCTGCATCGTTGCCATATCTTCAAGCAACCAGCTTTGAAGTCGGTGTCCATGCCAAAAACAATAGACTTACAGAAGGTTCAATAAATTACAATAGTTGGAATGGAAGTCTTTCTTATTTCAGCTTGGCTTTTCCTCTTTCAAATCCAATCAATGATCTTTTGGATCGTGTAGATCGAAAATATAAATTTGGAATGAGCGTATCTCTCCAACCGTTCACTACTGTTGGTTATGATATTCTTACCATCGATTCAGTTGACCCTATCCATGGTATAGAAAGAAATTACATTGGAAATGGAGGCACCTACAATGCAATGTGGGGAACTGGACTCAAGGTAAAGAACTTCTCAGCAGGTTTTAATATTGGATATCTATTTGGGAAAATAGGCACCAATAAAACTGTGACATTTACCAATCTTGTGAATCCTTACAATAACTATGAAAGAGTAAATACACATATTACAGGATTTGTATATAATGTGGGCTTTCAATACGAATTGATACTTAACAAAGAAGAAGTTAAAGATAATGAAAGTCCGAAGTCGCTGACATTTGGAATCTATGGAAATAGTTCAACCAATTTCAAAAGCTCTACAGACGAATTATTTTTAGCGATTAGAAATGAGCTTCCAGTATTTGATACTCCTATCGATACCATTATCCACGTTTTTGAAAGAGAAGGTTCGGGAAAATTACCTAGTAAATTAGGTATTGGTGTCATGTACAATTCAGCTGATATTTGGGGAATCGGATTCAATTATGAGTTACAGGGCTGGAGCAATTATACAAATGAGGAGAATCCAATAGATCTTCAAGATGCATTCAAACTTTCTGTAGGTGGATTTTACACTCCTAAACCTGTTTATTCCCTTAATTACTTTGAAAGAATTCAATATAAGGCGGGAGTATTTTACAACAAAGAGCCATTTACAGTTGACGGCCAAGATGTAGATGCATTTGGCTTTACTTTTGGATTAGGTTTACCATTTGTAAATAGCAGGAAAGTTTCTAATGCGAATATTGGAGCGACACTAGGGGCTAGAGGTTTGGAAACGGCAATTGAGGAAAGATACCTTAGATTAAACTTTGGCTTTACATTCAATTCAAATGAATGGTTTATTAAAAGAAAATATAATTAATATAAATACACTAACCATGAGTATTACTTCAAAAATCGGAATGGCTTTGTTGATGCTTTTTTTTGGCACCAATGCATTTGCACAATGTGAGTCCTGGGAAGGGAGCCCTAAACAGGAAGAAGGCGAAGAAGCACACTCTATCTATCGACAAGCACTTAAAGGAAAAGATTTCACAACTGCAATGGAATATTGGCAAATTGCATATGGAATCGCACCCGCAGCAGATGGTAAAAGAGATTACCACTACACAGATGGCGTTGCACTTTATGTCAACTTATTTAAAAATGAAACAGATGAGGCGAAAAAAGCCGAATATGTAGCAACGATTGATGATCTTTATGAAAAAGCAATTGCTTGTTATAATAGTAAAAGCATAAGTCTAAAATGTGGGGACACTGACGAATGCTACCAAAAAAGAATAGGCTACTTACAAGGAAGAAGGGCTTATGAAATGTTCTACTCATTAAATGCCCCATACAGTAAAAACCTTGATATCATTGATAAGACTTTTGCTTCCTCTGGAAACGATACTGAATACATAGTATTTGATCCACTTTCTAGAATTGTTGTTTGGCAATTCCAAAAGGGGAAAATGGACAAGGACCAAGCATTGGCATACTATAAAAAAATGGAAGAAATTGCCCAATTTAATGTAATCAACAATGAAGCCTTGAGTGCCTCATATGAGCAAGCATGGCAAGCAGCTCAAGCTCAGTATAGAGCAATAGAAAAGGATATTTTTGATTGTGAATACTTCAAACCCATCCTCAATGAAGAATATCAAGATGACCCTTCAAATCCAGATGTAATTAAATCAGTTTTGGTAAGGTTGAAAAGAAGAGGATGCCCAGATGATGATCCTATGGTTCAAGAAATCGACAAAGTATGGCAAACCTATGCTGCTAAGGTGAATGCTCAAAAACAAGCTGAATTTGAGGCCAACAACCCAGCAGTTTTAGCAAAAAAAATGTACGATGATGGAGACTTTGAAGGGGCTGCCAACAAATATCAAGAGGCAATCAATGCTGAAACTGATCCTAATAAAAAAGCCAATTATCTTTTAGGTTTGGCATCTATCAAATTTAGAAAACTAGCACAATACGGTGAGGCAAGAAGACTTGCCAAAGAAGCTGCAAGTTTAAAACCAAATTGGGGAAGACCTTATATGTTGATTGGTGACATGTATGGAAAATCTGCAAAAAATTGTGGAGATTCTTGGAATCAAAGACTGGCAATTATTGCTGCTATAGATAAATATTCCTATGCAAAAACCATCGATTCTTCTGTTAGCGATGAGGCCAACTCTAGGATATCCAGATACCGAGGCTCTCTACCAGCACAAGAAGAAGGATTTATGAGAAGCGTAACCGCTGGTCAAACTGTTACTGTAGGATGCTGGATAGGTGAAAGTGTGAAAGTTAGATATAACTAAAATTTTGATATAATAGCATTAAATATGTGTTAAGGGAAGTGCCTTGTTTGCAAAGACAAGGCACTTTTTTTAATTTCGGACATCCTATTTTGATTTGCACCTAAATGCAAATGAAACAAAACAGATTTAACACCCTAACCAACCTTCTATTCTCATGTGTATTGCTATGCACAACAGCCCTTTCTTATGCTGAGTCATTACCTGCAGTTGGACCTATTATTGTTGATTCAATAACTCAAATTCAACCTCGATGTGGATTAGATAATGGTTCTGTAACAATTTATGCTAGAGGTAGTGATCATATATTTTACTCTATAGATAATGGATTAACTTATCAAGAAGATAGCATATTCGTAAACTTAGGGATTGGTGATTACTCTATTAGAGTTACTGATGGTTTGGCCTGTGTACTTCCATATACAGTTCAATTGACCAATGGACCACAAGTAGAAATTGCTGGAATTGGAATAACCTGTCATGAGCAAAGTGTTTCAGGAGACATCGATCTTGAAGTTGAAAACGGGATCGCACCTTTTAGCTATTATTGGGAAGGTCCCAATAATTATTCTTCAACTAACCAAAATCTACTAGAGGTTAGCCCAGGAATATATAAAGTTACCATTACGGATGCTGTAGGTTGTACCGCCGAAGACGTCGCTGAAATTCCAATTTGCTGTGGGATGAGTCAAGGTTTGAATTTATATTGCCCTTCTGATTTATATCTGGAATGCGGCAATCCCAACAACGATCAATTAATACAAAATTGGTTGTCATCTGTTTCAGCTTATGATGGAATAAACAACCAACTGAACGTTACCAACAATTATAATAATGCGCAGAACACTTTTTGTGAAGACATATTAACTGTTAGGTTCTTCACAAGAGATCAATGTGATAATACAACGGACTGCACTGCGGATATTTTAATTGCTGATATCAGTACACCAATATTATACTGCCCAGCAGATGTTACTTTGGATTTTGTTCCAGGAGAAAATCTAAACAATATAGAAGCATGGTTAAATTCTGCAACAGCATCGGATAATTGTAGTGGAGCCTATGTAATCAACGACTTTGATCTCAATACAGCATCTATTGAGTGTGAGGAGAATAGTATTTTCAATGTAAATTTCACCGCATTGGATCAATGTTCAAATTCTGATCAATGCAGTGCCAAACTAACGATTGCACCTGCCCCTGAAGTTCAACTTGTTTGTATTGAGAACCTTGAAGTCTATTGTGACGATAATAATATAGATCAGACAATTTGGTCCTGGATCAATGATGTTAGAGCACAGGATAATACAGGCAAATTTTTAGATGCAGAAAATGATTTCGTGTCTCAAACAATCTATAACTGTGGAGATGAACTTGAAGTCAATTTTTTAGCATATGATTATTGTGGAAATATTCTGACATGTACTGGAGTAATCTCGATTATTGATAGCGAAGCTCCAATAATTAATTGTGACAATCATCTCAATATTTCTGCATACGATGACAATAAACTAGAACAAATAGAGAACTGGCTTGCGTCAATTGAAGCCGTCGATAATTGTTCAGAGACAGAAATAATTAATAATTTCAATCCTTCCGAATTGAATTATGCCTGCGGAATTGCTGATACCAAAGTTGTAAAATTTGAAGCAACTGACCTTTGTGGCAATTCTGAAATTTGCTTATTAAGCATAAATATCATAGCAAGCGAAATTCAAATAAGTGTTCCAGATCCTCTAGAAATTTCGTGTAATATCAATAATCAAATAGAAATTCAACAATGGCTTAAACAAGCTAGGGCTGTTGATCAGTTTGGTCAAGAATTTGAATTAAATAATGATTACATAAACCAACCATTAAATTGCACAAACCATACACAAGTTAATTTTAATTACCAAAATCCTTGTGGTGAGCAATTTAGTTCAAGCTCTTCTATAATACTTGTAGATAACCAAGGCCCACAAATTTCTTGCCCTGAAGAATTTTCAATTATGTCATTCGAACTACCAACCTTTGATTTTGAAGCATGGTTGAACGAATTCACTGCAGTTGATTTGTGTAGTGAGGTAACTATTAGTAATGACTTTAATTATGCTGAATTTGATGGCTCATGCAAAGAAGAACAAATAGTGCATTTTCAGGCAGTGGATCAGTGTGGAAACATTTCAGAATGTGAAGTTCATATAACGATTTCAGATTTCGCTTATCCTGAAGTTATGTGTCCTGATGACATTTATCTGGATACTTCTGATCCATTTGTACAAGATGATCTTAATGCTCATTTTGAAAAAATTGTGAGTAACACAAACTCAAATTTAAACTTTGAATACAGCGAACAAATAAACTTCGATAGACTTGATTTATTACATGAATCAAAAATCATAGAAGTTGTAATAACAGCAACAAATGAATGTAATGAATCTCATGACTGTTCATTTATGATATACATCAATTCAGAAGCGCAAATTTTTGCTCCATCTGTTTTTTCTCCAAATGGAGATGGGGAAAATGATCGTTTTACAATATTTGGAAATAACCATCTTGTTTCTATTATAGAGCTTTCGATATATGATCGCCTAGGTAATAGAATAGATTACTTAACAAATGTTCCAATCAATCACCCATCACTTGGTTGGGATGGAACTTTTAGAGGACGTCCATGCGAGATTGGTGTATATTCATATCACGCCTTGATAAGAGACTTAAAAGGCAATGAGGTCAAATATGTAGGCACCATTACTCTTGTAAGATAAACAACTTACATTCTATTCAATCAATAATTGCATCATTCTAATAAGAATTTAAGCTTCCATTAACTTACTTTGTGAATTAATCTGCGTATTACATAATAACTAAAGATGTATCCATGAAAAACTTAATCAGATTTTCTCTTTGTTGTATTGCAATTTTAAGCTTTGCATGCACACCTAAAACTGTAGAAAAA
The DNA here is from genome assembly GCA_020630955.1 of Saprospiraceae bacterium. GTDB lineage: Bacteria > Bacteroidota > Bacteroidia > Chitinophagales > Saprospiraceae > JAHDBF01. Next base: position 26,424 of record JAHDIE010000021.1, on the reverse strand, counting down.
GTCACAGAAGTTGAGACGCCAAAACCAGCTCCTAAAGAAGAAAAGATAACTGAAAATCCATGCACTACTTTAAACGATCTTTCAGGTGCAGCAAAGGAAGATGCAGAAACTGCATATGTACTTTATCGTGATTATATAAAATCCAAAGAATATGATACAGCTTTATCACTTTGGAAAAAAGCATACTTTGCAGCACCTGCTGCAAATGGTAGAATCAAATATCAATTTGATGATGGCATTAAGATTTATAAACATTTGTATGAACAAAGCTCAGATAATAATCTACAAAAATCCTATCATGATACTATCATGGCAATTTATGATAAAAGAGCAGAATGTTATCCAGAACCAGGCTATGTTGAAGGAAGAAAAGCATTTGATAAATATTATTATTACTCAGCACATAGCAATCCAAATGAAGCCTATGAATTATTTAAAAAAGCCTTAGATGCTAAAGGCGAAAAGGCAGATTATTTTGTAATCAATCCGATGACAGGAATATTGGCAGAAAAACTAATCAATGAAGAAATATCCATTGAGGAAGGGAAAAAATATGTAGCCATTATTCTAGATGCTATTGCTTATGGAAATGCTAATTGTGGCAATAAATGCCAAGCTTGGGAAATTATTAATAGTTATGCCCCTGCTAGATTAGAAAATCTAGAAGGAATCAAAGGTCTATATGATTGTAACTACTACGAGAAAAAATATCTTCCTCTTTTGGAGGCTGAGCCTAACAACTGCGAAATTATTGCAAAAGTTTATGGTCGATTATTATGGGGAGATTGTGCACCAGAAAATGCCTCAGTTGCACAGGCAAAAACTGCAAAAGAAACACATTGTTATACACCTCCTCCTCCTCCAGGGCCACTTAGATTAGCCTTTGATGCCTACGAGCAAGGAAAATATATCGAATCAATACAATTGTTTGAAGATTTTGTAAATAAAACCGAAGACTTAGAAAAGAAAGCAAAGTATACCTTGTTGATCGCAAAAATATATTATGGAGACCTAAAGAAATTTGCCAAAGCAAGGAAATATGCTCTCGATGCAACCAAATACAAAAGCAACTGGGGCGAACCTTACTTATTAATTGGTAAATTATATGCTTCAAGTGGACCACTTTGTGGACCAGGTACTGGCTTTGATAGCCAAATCGTCACTTGGCCCGCTATTGACAAGTTTGAATATGCAAGAAAAATAGATCCATCAGTTTCAGAGGAGGCTACAAAGCTTATCAATAGATACAAGCAATATATGCCTACAAGGGAGGACATTTTCTTCAGAAGCCTTAAAGTAGGTGCAAGTTTTACTGTACCTTGTTGGATACAAGAAAAAACGACCATTAGAACGGTCGATTGATTTAAAATTCATTAATTTAACAAAATGGACTTTAGAACTGAATGGAGTAGTTGGCTTCTTGTCTTGCTAATGATGGTAATTTCCTATGTAGCAAGCCCTTGGCTAGCCAATGATTTTTTAATGATCATTACACAAGTAATTGGATTACCCTTATTAATTATCGCTTTAGCATCAATTCCAGTATTGATATACTGTTATTTTGCTAAAGTGGTTCCCGATATTGATTATTCGATAAGACTTGCTTTCTTATACTTTGTGTATTTATTAATACGTCATTTTGTATAGACGATTAAGAACTAATTTTTAAAAACATAGGTTTACAATAGTATGTATAGAAATAGACCTCAACAAGGAAGATACTATGGCGGGACAGGTGACCCATACAGTCGACAAGGACGAGGAATGGGTACCGGACGATTTAAGCTCATGCTAATCATTGGTTTAGCAATGTTTGCATTTCAAGCCTTTAAATACTTTACCAATACCCAACTTAATCCTGTAACTGGAGAAAACCAAAGAGTGCAATGGTCTCCTGAAGAAGAAGTGCAATTAGGTTTGCAATCAAAACCACAGATGGCTCAACAACATGGTGGATTTCATCCTGACCAGAGAGCCCAAGATTACCTAGACAAAGTAGGACAAAGATTGGTTCAATCTAGTATTGCTGCAAAATCTGGATATCCCTATGATTTTCATCTCCTTGTAGATGATAGAACAGTCAATGCCTTTGCACTCCCCGGTGGACAATGCTTTATAACAGCTGCTCTTTTTAACAAATTAGAAAATGAAGATCAACTTGCTGGCGTCATTGGTCATGAAATTGGTCATGTTATAGAGAGACATGGTGCAGAAAGAATGGCTAAATCTGGCTTTATCCAAGGAATTATTCAAAGTGTCATGATTGGATCTGGCGGAGATCACTCTATTGCACAAATTGCAAATGTTGTTGGAAATTACGCCAATATGAAATATGGAAGAGATCAAGAATTGGAATCTGACAAGTGGGGAATTCAATTAATGATTGACGCTGGCTATAATCCAGAAGAATTAATAGGAGTTATGGATATTTTAGAAGAATCGTCGGGAGGATCAAGAACACCAGAATGGCAAAGCTCGCACCCAAGCCCAGAAAATCGACGGCAGAATATTAGAAATTTAATCGAACAGTATAAAAAATAATTATGGGACTATTGAAAGGAGGAAATCCTCTATTAAATGAAAAAAATATTGACAAAGCTGGAACTTTAGACAGCTATGCTGGTGATCAATTGATCATCACACATGACAATGAGGCAACTACTGTAACAGGAGCAATAAACAAAACACTTGTTTTATTTGCACTTCTAATGGTGACTACGGTATTTAGCTATTCAGCACAAATACCTATTTTAATGTGGGTAGGCCTTTTCGGTGGACTCGGAGCTTTGCTTTTTGCTATGTGGAAACCACATACCGCTCCAATAACTGCTCCTATCTACGCACTTCTTGAAGGACTATTTGTTGGAACTGTTTCTGCAGTTTATGCGGCAGCTTTTGATGGAATTGTTTTACAGGCAGTAACTTTAACATTTGGCACTTTATTGGCAATGCTTGTTCTGTATAGGTCAGGCCTAATCAAAGTAACTCAGAAATTTAGATCTGGAGTGATGATGGCCACTGGAGCCATTATGTTTGTGTATTTAATAAGTATAGTAGGGCATTTTGTAGGTTTTGAGGTACCCTTTCTTCATGAATCTGGAATGTTAGGCATTGGAATTTCTGTGGTCATTCTTATCGTTGCTGCACTTAATTTGCTGTTAGATTTCGATCTATTTGAGCGAGCAGAAAAAAATAGGTCACCAAAATACATGGAATGGGTTGTTGGTATGGGATTATTAGTTACCTTAGTGTGGCTATATATAGAATTTTTAAGATTATTAGCAAAATTGCAGTCTGATTAATTCTTAAAGAAATATTTTGAGCCTCTTTTTTTTGATTGAGTTATCGGAGGTTCAGCGTATAAGGGGAGTAAATACATGTCTTACTCCTCTTTTTTTATGTCTTTATGTATATTTAGGAATATTTGAATCATATGAAGACATTTTATATTTCTACCTTCCTTTTCTTTTTTGTATCCCAAATTTCAGCTCAAGACACAATATCTGTCCAAACCTTTACTTGGGATTCAACCAGTAGATCTGCCATCTTTAGCTTTCCTGAAGATCCAGACCAATCTTTCAGAAAAATAATCATGGAATACAACATGCGTTGCCATGATGCAGCTGTCGGAAATGGAGATGTTGGATGTGGAGAATGGGATTATCATTGCAATACCGTTATAACTGACCCATCAGCCCAAGATTCAGCAAAAGCAAAACATCCCTCTCACATAATAAGTGACTTTGAAGGAGAATCTTTTGATTTCAGCATAAATCCAACTTATAGTTATACTGAATATCTTCAAAAAAATGTAGAATATCTCTCAAGCTCCAACGAAACCGAATCAACCTACTTCAATGATAATTCAAATTCAGAATTAGGAACAATCTCAGCAGATACCAAGCTCCAATTTCTAATTCCAGCTGACTCATTGACAACAAGTGGAATAAGTCCAGGTGCCATCAATGGAATAAAGCTTTTTTTTAAAAACGAACAAAATATACCTTTCTTAAGAATACGACTTAAATTGATTAATACCAATCAACAGTTTGAACCTCAATTGGACGGACTAACTCAACACTACTTCAAAACCACAAATGTGTCTGAAGGAGAAAATCATTTTAAATTCTATGAAGCATTCAACTGGGATGGTATTTCTTCAATCATGATTGAATTAAGTCATAGTGCTGACGAACAAATAAACATGAGATTGGAAGGAATGCCTATTGATGAAGCCTATTGTTTTTCATCGATAAAAGAAGACTATTATGTAAATTTTCAAGGTGCTGATTTCTTTAACCTTGAACCTTCAATATTTAATGATACCGATAGCATTCTCACCATCAGTATGTGGACCAGAGGAGATGAAAGATTACCCATCAACACAACTTTATTCGAAGCAATAGATGATGAGTCTCGTCGACAAGCAAATGTCCATCTTCCTTGGAGTAACGCACAAATTTATTGGGATTGTGGAAATGATGGCTCTAACTATGATCGAATTAATAAACCAGCTTTAGAACCTGATTTTGAGTCAGTTTGGACTCATTGGACATTTGTCAAGAATATTAATCAATTGAGTATGACCATTCTTAAGAATGGTCAAGTTTGGCACACTGAATTTGGTAAATCAAAACCTATCGACATTACCAAATTTACCTTAGGTTCGTCAACAAATCTATCTGCAGCTTATTATGGAGATATAGATGATGTAAGAATTTGGAATCAAGATGTTGATCCTTTTACTATTAGACAATGGATGTATGAAACCATAGGTGACGATCACCCTTATCACGATTTCCTAATCGCAGATTTTTCCTTTGACGAAAAAGGAGGCAACAGTATTTCAGGATCTTTAACCAACAGTATTGCAACCTCCGAAAAAGACCCTAATTGGAGAAAGGTCAGAGGTAAAGATCTAAGAAAAGATTTTAAGCAAAGAGATCTATGCCCAAAAACTAGCCTGGTTCAAGGAGAGTATTCAATGAATATTGAAGAAATACCTGTCTTGGACTCAATCATCAATTCTACACATCGTGTTGTTAGTTATGCTATAAATAATAACCAACTTGAAGCAGTTGATACACTATATTATTACAATGGATCAGCTTCACCGATTTTTAATGAGGAAGGAACTTTAATTCGATCCATTAGCAATACTATTGATGGAACTATTGATATTAATCAACTAGACTATTATAGGTTTTGGGATGCTAGATATGAAATTTTATCTTTTATTACCCCTTATGGAAATGGCCTTGATCTTGGACCAGAAGGAGTAACTTTTACAATTGACATGTCAGATTATGCAACAATTTTAAAAGGGGATAAAATGATGAGCATTGAAGGAGTTGGTAACCGTCAAGAAGAACTTGATATCAAATTTCATTTTATAACTGGCCAACCTCACGCCAAAGTCAGAGAAATCAAACAAATTTGGCCAATTAGAAATGCAAACCAAGTCTGGTCTGGCTATTCAATAGGAAACATTATCAATGATGATGTTCTAGAGCCAAGACAAATTTTTATTCCTGATGATATTGGTTATGTCAAACTTAGATCTGCTGTTACAGGTCACGGATCGAATGGTGAATTTCAAAGTAGACAACATTATATAAATGTAAATGGTGGCTTTGAAGAAGCAATCTATTCTGTTTGGAAAGAATGTGCCGATAATCCAGTCTATCCTCAAGGTGGAACATGGATATTTGATAGGGCCGGTTGGTGTCCAGGAATGGAAACCGATGTTTTCACCTACGAAATTGGACCATTTTTAAACAAAGGTGAATACAATGAGTTTGACTATGGCATTATGGGTGGTAATGCAAGCAATATGGATTATCGAGTCAACAATCAATTGGTTTTATTTGATGAGCCCTTTAACTCTAATGATGTTGAAATAATGGACATCTTAAATCCTAGCTCTAAAACAGAACATCAAAGATTTAACCCATCTTGTAATCTTCCGAATATCATTATTCGAAACGCTGGATCTCAGTTATTACAATCCTGTGATATTACTTATGGAATGGAAGAAGGACAATCCATCACAACAAATTGGACTGGCAATTTGAGATACCTCGATACAAAAAAAATAGAACTGGAAGTCAATGATGAAAGTTTTTGGAAATCAGGAAATGGAAATTTCTATGTCACACTTAGTAATCCCAATGGAGAGGAAGATGAAAATCCTGCCAACAGTAGTATGAAATCAAAATACACGGCGCCATTCACCTCTGGCAAAGACCTTAGGGTTGATATTAGAACAGATAACAAACCTCAAGATACTCGAATAAATATTTATGATTCAAAAGGCGACGTTGTATTAGATCTATTCGGATTTGGGTCCAACACCAATTACTCTTTGGATCTTGATCTTCCAGATGGATGTTATACAATGGAAGTCATCGACCTTTCTGATGATGGCCTAGAATTTTGGTTTTTTGCTGGAAATGGTACTGGATGGTTGAGAATTGCAGAAGACAATATTCCAATTATTTCATTTGATCCAGACTTTGGAGGTAATTTGTATTTTGATTTTATCATAAACAAAACCAACTCAATAAATCCTATTGAATTTGCACAAAGTATTGGAATATCGCCAAACCCAGCAGATGAAACTTTATCTGTTCACTGGACCAGTCAATTAGAATTGAAAGGGAAATATAAGATACTTGATCAAAATGGTAGAATTCTTTTATCCCAGAATGCTGAAGCAAATGGCGTTTCAAATATAAACATAAACCATTTGCCAAATGGAATCTATTTCATTATCATAGAATCTGACCTAGGAATTACAAGCAAGAAATTTATAAAGATGTAAAATCTATATTATAAATATCAACATCACTAGGCAAATATCTGATCCCTGAGTTAATAATTTCAATGAGACGATTTTGTATGTCTGCATCTAGCGATTTAGAGAAACTATAATTAGAAATGTTGCTATTGGATATCGAAATAATTACATTCAGGTCCTTAGTTAAATTTCTAATTTCTCTTTTACTAAATTGATCTTTTAACTCAGTCTTGAGGTAATTGTCAAATTGATTCTGGATGGGTACCCCGTCTACGAAATAGTTTTTCCCCCACGATGAAGAAGCTAGTGGTTCTTTATTCTCAGTATCCATAGTGGCTTCTTCTGTGACCGTCTCATCAAGCATTTTGTCTGATTCTAATCCTTCTTCTAATACTTCTTCTTGCTGAATCTCTGCCAACTGCATATCATTCTCTTGAATAGAGCTATTTTGTTTCTCAACTTTTAGCTTTTTAGATTGTGTAGCCTCCTTTACTGGGATAATTGCAGGTGGCACATTACTAGAAGCTTGAGTTTTAACTTCTGCAACAAGTTCATCAATTTTATTTTCTTGTTTTTTAGGATTTTGTACTGTTCTTGCTTTGTCTTTGGTGTCTTTAATTATTTTTTTACCAACATTACCTTGTTCTATCCTCTTATTGTCTATTTGCATCTCAGAATCATCATTAATTTCTTGCTCCACTTCATTAGCAGCTATTGATGAACCGGATTTTGATTTGCTTTGCAAAGACCACACAGATAAAGAGACCAACAATAATATGGAGGCTGCAATTCCGTAAGGTATAAGCGACTTTCTTCTTTTTTTATCAATTGATTTTAATCTACTTTTTAAGGAATAAAGACGCTCTTGATGGTGGCCTTCCACTTCCGTAAATCCTTGGATTGCTTCAAATAAAAATGGGTCATCAAGAGCCAATTTTTCTAATTCATGACGTTCCTCTTTGGTCAAGTTTTTATTGATAAACTTGTCCAACAATATCTTCTTCTGTTTTTCTTGCCCAATCATCTGTTACCCAAACATTTTTTTAAATTCCTTCTTCCATTCTGTATGTTCGACCTAATTTTATTCCAACTGATACCTAATTCTTCTGCAATTTCTTCATAACTTTTTTTATCATAATAAAAGGCTTTGATACAATTACCTTGTAATTCATTCAAGGATTTAATGCAATTCTCCAACTGCAACATATCAGTTTCTAACTCTTCACTATCTAAAGGATGATATTTTTCTTCAGAATACATAATTACAAACTGATCAAACTTCTCTGTATTTCTTTTCTTTTTTCGCAAAACTCCTAGACAATGATTTTTAGTCAATACATACAACCATGATTTCACATTCTCCACATCATGAACTTTGATTTTTTTTATAAAAAGTTCGTAGACATGCATCACCTCATCATCTGCATCTGTTTTATTACCCATGTATTTTAAGCACACACCATACACCAATGTTAAATATCTGGCAAACAACTCAGAAGCTGCCAAAGGTTGATCTTCATTGATTGCTTTTGATAGCAAATCCCGATCTTCCAACAATTCTATTTCCTTTACAGAACTACTCATTGATGATTAAAAATAATTTTTTTTTATCAGTCGTATGCATTACTTCCAATTTTAGCATCCTATTGGTGTATCTAAATATTACAACTATGAAAATTAAAAAACTCTTATTCTTAGGCTTAACGGTATTCTTAATGCCTTTGTTGGAATCTTGTTCAACAAAAAAAGATCAAAGCAATAGCCCAAATAATTTATCCATTGAGAAACATGGATTGAATGATGTAGCTACCCAAACTAAGGTAATTCCTAAAAATAAACCAATACAAATAAGCACACCTCCACCTCCTCCTTCAATTCACGAAGAAAGAAAAATAACTTTTGCTCCACAATCAAAAATGAGATCAAAAGATATGTTTGATCATGATGGGGTCAAAGTGTATGCCTCTCCAGAAGAAAATACAGAATCTTATGAGACAATTTCAGAAAATAAATTCAAATCAAGCATTGAAGAGCCTTTATCTACCTTTTCGCTTGATGTCGACAGAGCTTCTTATAGTAATGTAAGAAGGATGCTTCTAAATGGAAATATACCTCCAAAAAATGCTGTCAGAATTGAAGAAATGATCAATTATTTCAATTACCAATATCCCGAACCAGAAGAAAATCATCCCATAGCTATTCATACTACCCTCTCAGAATGTCCTTGGAATAAAAATCATCATTTGATGCACGTTGGCATTCAAGGAAAGAGAATTAAAACAGAACATTTACCTCCTTCAAACTTGGTATTCTTAATGGATGTGTCAGGCAGCATGAATAGACCAAACAAACTACCCCTTGTAAAATCAGCTCTTAAAATGTTATTAAATCAATTAAGACCAGAAGATCGGGTCGCTATTGTAACTTATGCTGGTTCTGCGGGTATCGCCTTAGAATCAACCCCTATTTCTGAAAAACAAAAAATATTTTCCGCCCTAGACCATTTATCCGCCGGTGGCTCAACTGCAGGGGCTGAAGGAATCATAACTGCTTATAAAATTGCAAAAGAAAATTTTATCAAAGGTGGCAACAATCGCGTTATCCTGACAACAGATGGAGATTTTAATGTCGGAGTAAATTCACCAAGTGAGCTGGAGGAGTTGATAGAAGAAAAGAGAAAATCAAATATTTACCTATCCGTTTTAGGTTTTGGAACTGGAAATTACAAGGATCACCAAATGCAAGTTTTAGCAGACAAAGGAAATGGGAATCATGCCTATATCGACAACATGTTGGAGGCTCAAAAAATATTAGTCAATGAATTTGGAGGCACTTTGTTCACAATTGCAAAGGATGTCAAAATCCAAATCGAATTTAATCCTGCCTATGCATCTGCCTACCGTTTAATTGGTTACGAAAACAGAATCCTTAATAAAGAAGACTTTAACGATGACACCAAGGACGCCGGTGAAATCGGTTCTGGACATTCCATGACTGCCATATATGAAATAATTCCAGCAGGGGTCAATTCTAATTTAATACCTTCAGTAGATGAATTAAAATACCAATTGAACAGCAATGAAAAAGAAAAGCTTCTCTACAATCAAGAACTAGCGACACTTAAATTTCGCTACAAACTACCAGAAGAAAATGTAAGTAGAAAAATAGTGACAACCATTAGTCCAAAACCAAGGCTTCTCCAAGAAAATGAAGCCGATATCAATTTGGCTTTTGCAGTTGCAGAATTTGGAATGATATTGAGAGAAAGCAATTATCTACAAAATAGTTCAATTGATCAAATAATTAATCTTTGTAAGTTTAGCAATAATGAAGAAAAAATAGAATTTCTTAAACTGGTAAATATTTACAAAAACTTAAAGAACATTCAATAAGCTTTTCAGATTGAAAAAATTGAGCGAATCACATATAATTGCGGAGGGTTGATATTTTCAACTCTCCATTTTATAATAATCAAATACTAATTTTGAAATCACAATTTTATCACCTCCATCGCAGCTTTGCCTTGGGGTGTAAAATCGCAATCACTCATTCCTCTTCCTTTGATAAAATCTGTTGACATATGCCAAAGATGCATTCCAACAAACCATTTTTCTTTCCAAATAGCGTTTAAAATAGCATGATAACAATTCTTTTGTCTTAATTCGTGAAAGCTTACTATCATCTTTAAAATCCAACCATTCCCATGGCTTCATAGCAGCATTTGAAACACTCTAATATCCTACCTCTGTAAATTAGAGGATAATGATATATTAGATTGGGTGTTACTAGCTTGACAAGCACAAAAAAATATAACCGAGAAAGAAATGATATTTATCAAAATCTCGCATCATAAACTTTAGAATTTTTTTTGATTAATCAAACAGAATCCACCTTACGCCAAATCTAAACTGAGCATCCCATTGAGCATAATTCTGAGCATGATAATTAATTCCTGGTATCATGATGTCAAGTGCATTGTCATAACTTACAAAAACACGAAAACGATCTACTTGCCCGGCCAAGAAAAAATCCAAATTTCTATACCATGGCAACTGCTCTTCAATGGAATAAAAATTTCCAGTGATGGGATTGAATGACAAACCTCTATCTTGAACATATTGACTAAATCCTGCCCCTATTTTAATCCTTAGAGCTTTTGAAAACAATGGAAATTGAAAATATAATTTATGTTTACTTAGAAATTTTGGAAGATTCCAAAGATTGGTATTGAACAATTGATAATGAACAATATGGTCCGATTGAATCCAGCGCCACCCTAATTTTTGTTTTACTGAAAATTTCAATCCAGTAACAACCTCTTCATTTTGTTGAGCTAACCCATCTTCATTATAATACATTGCATTGTCTATGATCAACGACTCCACATTTACGGAAGTGCGGGTAAGTGGCACCATAAGATCTCCATACACACTGCTAACACTAAGTTTTTTAAAAGCCTGATCATAGAACACTTGATGGCTTAAAACAAGGTATTGATCCTGTAGATAGGGATCATTTCTCCATATTTTTATCCCTCCACTCAAGGTAAATAACTTGTTTGATTTGTACCCTGCCTTAGCATTTAAATATAGATTTCCTGCTATTCCAATGATACCAAATTGGGCTTCAGCTTTGACAAATACATTGGAAATATTTAACCCAACTTTTCCATCTATACTAAGTTGTGAATATTTTCTATTGGATAAATCAAATCCGAAGTTTTGAAACTTATGAGTTAAACCACCAGCTATAAAAATTGGATGCTGCTCTCCTCTTCCAATCAACAATTGATTGGTCAGAATTTTGAAGGACTGATGATTTCTCACGCCCCTATCATCCGTCAGAAAATCATTGTAAAATGCAAGATCATTTGAAATGGCTGATACCTCATCTGAATATAAGTAAAACCCAGATCGATAATCAATTCTATGAAATAAATTCCATTTACTAGGATCACCAATATAGTTATCAATAGCTACTTGAAAATCTTCTTTTCTCAATTTTGCACCATCCAAGGCAACAGGTACATTCGTTCTTCCTCCAATAATTGAATCAGGGTGAATTCCAGAACCATGACCTCCATTGTTTGCTTCAGTATGATTGTTACTTGTATAACTAATCAACATCTGGTGTTTCTTTTTCGGATTCCTAATCCAAAACCCTACACCGAAATTTGTACTTCTCGAGCCCTGGGATTTGTACTGCCCATTATGAGTGAGACGCATATAATCAACACTCACATTAACCGACTCTTTAAATTCCTGACTAAATTTTGCCTTCACCATAAATTCATCCTGACTACCTAGAGGACAAAATGACAAGTCATTGTATGGTCTATTAAGATTATAAAATTTTAAGGACTCAAGGGGTATCGTATAGCTCGGGAATTGATCTCTCCTCAACTGTGTAAAAATCGAATTACCAAATTGAAATAAAGCTGATTGATGAGAAGATGCTTGATTCCCTAAGGTCAAATAAAATGCATCAAACGATTTTGTAGGATCATAATCTTCAAAGTATTCTAAAGTACTATCTTGAAAAACATATTCCTTTGTTAGATCATTGATATAGACATAATCCAATTCGATAGAGTCATTTTCGGCTGGAATTTCTAAGCCTAAAAAACCAGTTGAACTGCTGCCATCAATAGAATCTCGATCGGTTGTATTCTGCTGTACAGGCCTCTGGCCTATTGCCGCTTGTACAATGATTAAAGAAAAAAAGAAAAAAACTAATCGTCGAGTCAATACAATTATTTGATAACAACAAATTTCTCAGTAAAAATTTCAGTTCCACCAATCAATTCAATAAAATATGTACCGGTATCAAAGGTATTGATATTTAAACTGTTCTCACTACCATTTAGTACACCTTTACCAACTCTTCTTCCAGAAATATCGCTGACATTATAGACATACCGACCTGTAGAACTTACTTGAATTTGTAATTGATCACTTACAGGATTTGGAAATATCTTAAAGAGATCGGCGTTAATTTCATCAGTTGCCACAGTTTCATCGATATTTTCGATCACAAATAAACCTTCTTGCATATCAGAAACTAAAATATTTCCGGATGGAAGAAAGGGATATACTCCCCAAGCTCCTTCATAACTTAGTCCATTCGGTATATTAGAAGTTGGATAATGCATAATTCTTATGGGATTGCCAGGGTCTTTAATATCATACACTTGCAAACCATTGTAGTAGTAACTTACATACAACTTATCCTCGTGAACAATTAAATTGTGGGGAATAGCAATATCCTGTTCTTCTTCAGCATCAAATGTTGAAACAATTTCTAAGTCTGAATAATCAGAAACATCAATTGCCTTGATGGCATGGCCATGGTCTTCATCTGCCATGTAATAAAAGTCATTTTCTTCTGTAATCCAACCTGAGTGATTATACCCTGAATCCGGATAATCATCAGGAAATAGAAATGCAAGCAATGTTAAATCTGATAAATCTGTCATATCCACGATAGCAAAGCCATCTGGACCACAATTCAAATAGGCTATATGATCCTTAACAAAAGCATCGTGCACATGGCCTACTTGAAATGTTCCAAAAACATTGGTACCACCTAGATCTACGGGATTCAATGGATCTTTAATATCAAATATTCTTATTGCGGAATATCCACTAGCAACACCAACATGAGCGCAACTATACAATCTATCTTGAGATTCATCGATAAAGATATTGTGGCTTGTTTGTAATAGCTCATCAGAATCATAAACTACTGAAATACTATCTGGAAGCATTCTAATATCAATGATTTGGAGACTGGATTGTCCTTCATCTGATACTGCATACAAGAATCCATCATTGGTATGATAATCTCTATGGATAATTGCCGGCCCTGTGTGTTTGCCAGATACAAAAAAAGATTCTTCAAGATTAGCAGGATCTGTTACATCAATAAAATGTGTTCCCAAGGTGGAGCCAATGATCGCATATTCATATCCATTGACCTCCAATCCCCATAATTCATTATATGCGTTATTATAAGCAAACGAACCAGGTATATTATCATCTTTCCATTGCCCCAACAAATTACCTTCCAGCACATTAAATTGACCATCTAATTGTAGAAATAAAAAGCAGAATCCGATTACACCAATACAGAATTTCATAGGTAAATTTTAGTTGCTTAAAATTAATCTTTTTAGACTTTAATCATTTGCTTTAAGCGACAATTTGCTAAAAAATAAACCCACTGATTAACATGCTAATAATCAAAAATATAGCTGAAGCAAATAGATAAATAATGGCTGCTAGAAGATATTTAACCAAGGAAATAATTGGACCTTCTTTATAATATTTGTATATAATAATAACGGGGAAAATGATAATAAATGAAAACAAGATTGGGATTAAACTGTCATTATAGGAATGATCGGTAATCCTAAAAGTTAGAGAAATCAAAATTCCTATTAAAAAGAAAAAAGAATGTGTATTAACCACCAATACCAAATGCTCAAGATAAGGTATTTGGAAATTCCGATATAACAATTTTAAAAATAAACACAGAACCAAAATGCTTGGAACCAAACCCCATCCTGCATTGGTAAACAAATATCTGTTTGCTGCCCCTTGATCTTTGTTAATCCGCAAATATTGACGGTAATTTAACTTTTCAAAAAATGTATTGGCGTCATATTTTTCATAAATTTCTTCTTCGGAAAGATCGATGAAATCTTTTTTTAATATTCTCTGAAATGATCCAAAGTCTACCAAACGAACTCCAGTCCACATAGTATCATTTTCAGGACAAACATTACGCCGAAACACATTTGCTTTTATTTCATCGATCCATTCCAAATCCGTTGTTCCTAATTCGTAAGAAGAAACTTCGTTTTCAAATTTTTCCAATAGTAGAGATTCGTGATAAGATCGATATAAATTTGGGATAAATGAATTATTTCCAAAATCCCCAATTGCTCCAGACATTGCTCCAATTAAAAAAACAAACATGATTAAAAACAACCGAATTGGATTGATGTACTTTTTCCTTTTCCCTGCAACATACATTTTTGTCAATCTACTTGGACGTGCAATCATTAATAGGGTACGAAAAAAAGAATTGTCTACATTTAATATTGTATTCCAAAAATTTGTCCACAGCTCTCTCAATGACAAAATTGAAGCTCTCTTGCTCTGACCACAGTTATGACAGTACTTTGCCAAGTCAACAAAGCTTTCGTTACAATTCAAACAGTAGGACTCTTTATTATTCATGATGTATCACAGCAAATTATTAAAAATATCTTTTGCCAAGAAATTAGACTTCAAGCAATAAAAAGCTTATTTTAAAAGACTATTCTTGTTTGGGCAAGATTTTTGATCCTAAAACAAAGAACTCAATATAAACTACCATGAAAAACTACAAAAAATTAATAACAAAAGGAATTCACAATAAAAAGTTGATTTCCAAGCATATGCACATTCCAAAATGTATAGAATCACCTGGAATGCTTTCCTATGTTAGCACCCTAAGAATAAAAAATACAAGTTCTAATTATAATTTTTCTTGTAATTAATTTCCATTATTACCACCACCAAAGTTACCTCCACCGTTGCCGCCTTCTTGGCCTGACTTTAGGTCGTCGTTTTTAATCTTTGATTTTCTTTCTTTAAAATCTACTTTTCCAAATTTGTAACGGACATTTAAGCCTATTGATCTAAATGGTATACTGAAAACTACATCTTGGGTAAAATTTGGACCGCTTTGAGATGAATTGAAAAATTTATCTCTGTTGAATGGCTCAATAACTCTTATTCCAACACTCCATTTTTTAAATTCCTTTCTTGCCCCAAAACCATAGATGGAGAAAGAAGCCTGATCTCCTTGAAGAGACCTTCTAGGTGAATTAAAGAATCCAAAAAAATCAGCTTTGATGGTTGAAGTAATATTATACTCTCCTCCAAAGAACACATTATACTCATAAGTATTTCTTTCCAATTCCACTCCATTGACAACTCCTTCTGCATCATAAGTGAATATATTTCCTCCTGCTCTAATTGTAAAATCATTAAAGCTTTTAGTGGAGAATAAATTTAGACCGATGGATCTTTTGGTTCCTACATTATCAAAAGAATTAACTGTTATATTTTCCTCATTAACTTTTAATATTGACTCGATTACATCATCTGTGATTTTGTAATAGGCAGAGCTAAAAACCCCTACCCCTTTTATAAAAGTATTATAAGAAAGTTCAAACTGATCTGTAATCTCAGGATCCAAGGTAGGGTTCCCAACAGTCACATTCACTTGATCTACTGTATTATTGAATGGATTAATAAAATATAAACTTGGTCTTTGAATTCTTTGGGTGTAACTAAACTTAATGTTTTGAAAATTCTTTAAGCCCCTTGATATTGTAAAACTAGGCAACCAATTTGCGTAAGCTTGTTCAAATGGCTCTCCTCCATTATTAATTTGACCTTCGATTGCGGTGTTTTCATATCTTAGCCCAGTTAAAAATTGAAACTTTTTAATTGTAAAATTTACTTGTCCATATCCGGCATACACGTCCTGACCATATTCAAATATTTGTGACCTATCAGGATCAAGGATATCATAACTATTTGTCGTTGGATTAAAAGCATTAAATTTACTATCACTTACAATGTTCCTTAAGACAGTTTTCGCCCCTACTTCTAGTTTAACCCCCTTCTCAAATGGATGAACATAATCTACTTGTATCGTAGACTCTAAATTATCTCCATCATTAAATAAATTCTCATCTCTTACAAAATTAAAAGCTCCGGTTTGAATAACAGTATAATCTTGATTCTGAATATTACCAGATAATTGATAAGCTAGAGTTAACTCACGATCTTCACTATCCTCAAATTTTTTTGTATAATCTGTATTCCAGTCATATCCACTAAATAGATTTTCTCCATAGTTGGTTCTATCCCATATTAACACCGGATTACCAGATCCAAATTCAGAAATATTTCCAGAGCTCACACCATCGACATCAAACCCAAAACCTTGATATGATATGGAAGTATTGATAGAATTAAATGCATTAAAATCATAGAAAGCACTTGCTGAACTACTAAACCCTAATCGCGAAGTTTCATTTACTCCATTTTGAATTGTACTTGTCTCAATACCACCTAGAATATCTCTTCTAGCAAATTCAACAATTCCATCCGCGGGCAAAGAATAATATATCGATGCATTTGCAGATGATCCAAACCGTCCTTTTCCAGCATTTAGGTTGGCAACCAGGCTATTCTGTCTAGTGCCTCCTGATGCATCAAATGATCCTGCAACTCCTTCTACATTTCCTTTTTTTGTGATAATATTTACTATACCAGCTGTTCCTTCTCCATCATATTTGGCCCCCGGTGATGTTATCACTTCAACCTTTTGTATCTGATCCGCCGGAAACATTTTCAAGGCATCAGCTACATTGTTTGAAAACATTCCTGACGGTTTTCCATTGATTAAAATTCTCACATTTTGAGATCCCCTTAATGAAACATTACCATCTAAGTCAACAGTAAGCATTGGCACTTTCCTTAGTACCTCTGTTGCATCACCACCGGCAATAGAAGAATCATTTTCAGCATTGTACACTATTTTATCCACCTTATTTTCAATGAGTGCTCTATCGGCAGTTACTTCTACTTCATCCAACATAAAATTATCTTGAACAAGCAATATTTGTCCAAGATTGACATCGGGTTTCTTTTTGGTAAGTTCAACACCTTTTATCACTTTTTCCTGATATCCTAAAAATGAAATGAAAAGATCATAAGTTCCCACAGTCATCTCTTCAAGTTTAAATCCACCATCATCATCACTCAATATTCCGTTCAGCTCTTTATCTCTGCCAGATCTTTTAACAACAATTGTAGCATACCCCACCTTATCGTTACTCAATGAATCCACTAATTCTCCGGTAACTTTTCCTTTCAACTTTGGTCCTTTTGATCCACCCATTCCAGGAAACTGAGCATAACTTGTAATATTAAAAATAAAAAAAGTAGAAATTAGAAATATTAGCTTCTTCATTGTTTTTCAGTTTGTAGGTCAAAGTTAATCGCTTTTAAAAAGCAACAACAAGGTATTAGATGGTTGATAGAAATTATTCTACGAATTAAATTTAATTGTATAGCTTATGGATTCTTCAGATGACTTTTGTTTATTTGATGCTATATTTTTGCTTGGAGTAATTTGGTAGTTAATGGTCATTGACTTTTGCGTTGTCGTCTTTTTGATGGCACCAGGGTCTAATTTTTTAACTACTTTCTTTGGCTTTCTAAATTGTATTCGAATGTTTTTATGAAACTTTATTTTCAATTTCTTCGGATTAGCGGGCACTTCGTATTCTGCAAGTTTAATGATTCTAATGGCCTCTTTATCACAGCCATAACCGATACCTTTCATCACTTTGGCCCCTATAACTTTTCCTTTAAAATTTATATCAATTTTTAGGTGTACTATACCTTCAATGTCATTTTCAAGTGCTTCTTTAGGATATTGCATGTTTTCGGAAACGAATTTCCTAAAAGCTGTGTTTCCACCTTCGTAAAAGGCTTGTTTGATAAAATGATTGTCTTTCTTTTTCTTTTGCATAATATTGTACCAAAATTAGGCTATTCCTAGCTTATTCACTGAAAAATTAACATCAAGTTGATGGATACATTTAATATTGAAAAAAGAGCTTTGGTAATTTCGGGTGGAGGTAGTAAAGGTGCTTTTGCAGGTGGTTTTGCACAACATTTGATTGATGATCTTAAGATCGATTATGATTATTTTGTTGGCACTTCCACTGGAAGTCTTTTAGTTCCTCATCTTTCGATAAATAAGGTTCATAAAATCAGACAAGTTTATACCAATGTAACACAAAAGAGTATTTATAATGTTAACCCTTTTAAAATAAAATTTAGTGCCGATGGTACTATGAAATCTGGGATCAAGCACAGAAACACCATCAAAATGTTTATTAAAGGGAAAAAAACATTTGGAGAACATAAAAACTTAAGAAAAGTAATCAAAGATGTTTTTTCTATAGAAGATTTTGAAGAAGCTAAAGCAAGCCCTAAAAAAGTGGTTGTCACCGTTGCCAATCTAACAAAAACTACAACCGAATACAAATACCTTGCAGATTGCGAATACGAAGATTATATTGATTGGATGTGGGCCTCAACAAGTTATGTTCCTTTTATGAGTTTGGTAGAAAAAAACGGATTTGAATATGCTGATGGTGGTTTCGGAAACTACTTGCCAATTGAAGAAGCGGTCAATTTGGGTGCCAATGTAATAGACGCCATTGTATTAAATCCTCGTTTGAAAAACATTAAAAAAAGTTACTCCAAAAATCCTTTTGAATTATTTATTTCTACCATGGATTTTATGAACCAGCAGCTGGCTGGTCAGGACCTGATGATTGGCCATCTTGAAAGCATTTACAACAAGGATGTAAAAATCAACTTTTATTTCACACCTCGAGTACTGACAAAAATGTCTTTTTATTTTGACCCCAAACAAATGAAAGCTTGGTGGGATGAAGGTTACGAATATGCCAAAGAAAAATTTAAATTTTAATGCAAGTCCACATTCTAAACGGAGATGCTTTATTACATAATTTCCCAGAACGTATAGCTGGCGAAAAGATAATATTCCGTGAAGCACTAATAGAAGGTCCAGTTTCAGAACAACATTTTATTAAAAATAGGGCATCCTATTTTTTTATGAATTATGATGTCAGTGAAGAAGAATATTTTGAAAAATCAGTCAAGGAACTTCAGAAAATAAAAGAAATAAATCCAAATACAGAGATCAATCTATGGTTTGAGGATGACCTTTTTTGTCAAACCAATCTTTGGTACTGCATACACAATATATTAAAATCGGGAGAACATCAAAAGGTATTTCTTGTTAGACCTGACACAGATTCTTGGCATGGGTTCGGCATAATGGATAAAGCTCGATTGGAGCATGCATTTAAAAAAAGAAACTTGTTAAACCATGAGCAACTGTGTTCATTTAACCAGCTTTGGCATATTTACCGAAGTGAAACTAGAGGAATTCCAAACGAAACCTTAGAAGCTTTAGTGACCCTCATTCCGCGTATTAAACAAATTTCAGATGCTCATTTTGAAAGGTTGCCACCATTGCAAAGGCCTTTTAAAAATCTCAAGAGGATTATTCATGAATCAGAAGACAAAAGCTTTCCAATAATATTTAGGAAATTTTCTAAACGAGAAGGTATATATGGATTTGGTGATAGTACTATAAAGAAATGGTATGATGAAATTATGTCAGCTTGAGAAACAAGAGCGAAAAATTCTTTTATTTACTTGCTACGATCCACCAATCGATCCTTGATGACAATTTTTTTAAAAGCCTCTTTATATGAATTACCCAATGGGACTTGAACATCATTGTCTAGATTCACAAAGTCAAGCTCAACACTTTTTACACGATTAATATTCATCCCATAAGATTTGCTTGTCCTGATAAAAATACTTTCAGGCAATTTAGACATTATGGTCTTTAGATTCATTGCGGTGACATACTTTCCTTCTGTTGTATGGATCATAACATAATCCTTCAAACCATTGATGAACAATATATCTTTGTAAAAAAGTTTGACATATTTTCTTTCATGGCGAATAAAAATATGTTCTTCCTCTAAATTGTCGACTTGATATGTTTCATTAAGCTTTAGGTCATGAATTTCTTTAACCTTATATACAGCTTTTAGAAATCTCTCCAATCGTATTGGTTTAACCAAATAATCAGAAACTTGTAATTCGAAAGCTTCCAAGGCATATTGTGGATAAGCCGTTGTTAAAATAATAAAAGGTTGAAAATTTAGCGTTTTGATAAATTCTAAACCATTTAAACCAGGCATTTCAATATCGAGAAATATTAAATCAACCTCGTTTTCATTTAAATAATCCAAGGCCTGAATTCCTGAACCAAAAGATTTTTCATGAATTAAGAATGAGGCCTCTGGAATCAATAATTCGATACCTTCTCTTGCCAATGGTTCGTCATCAATAATTATACAATTCATCTTTTCCCTAGAATTAAACTTGCCGTATAAATTTTATCAACATCTTTAAAAGCAAAGCTATAGTCATCAGGATAGATTAAATTTAATCTTTTTTCCAAATTTTCCATTCCTATACCGCTATCAGGGCTTTTAATTTGGTCTACATTCCCTTTTGTATTGCTGATCGCAAAAGAAATTCGATCATCGACTTCAACATTAATATTTATTATTGCTCTGGATCCATCAGTTTTCTGACTATATTTTACAGCATTCTCAACCAATGGCAACAACAACAAAGGTGCAATTTTTACAGATTTCAAATTTCCATCAATCTTCAATTTTATATCAAGATTATCTCTTCTATTATTTTCAAGATCGAGATAATTTCTAATATAATTTATCTCACTTTCTAAAGAGACAAATTCTTTTGAAGTATCATAAATTTGATAACGCAACAAATCTGACAAAGATAATATTGCCTCTGGAAGATTATTATCTTTCTTTTTAGCCTGAATATAGAAGCTGTTCATTGTATTGAATAGAAAATGAGGATTAACCTGATTTTTTAGAAATCCTAACTCAGTTTTTAGTTTTTCCTCATTAATTTCTTGAATCCTTCGATCCTTTTGATAAATAAACTTGAACAATTTAATAGCTGCGGCAATTGCAATCATTGCTGCATTTTGAACCAATTCCAATAATGTATAGACAACAAGATACCTTTTGTCTTCTTCTGCGATTTCTTCAGCACATTCTGGGCAAATAATCGAATCACTAACATTATTAAATAAAAGAATTACCCCTAAGGATATAATTGTAAAAAAGATATATAGAAAAATCTTTTCTTTAAATAGCAAGTTTGGAATAAGTACATAAATATTAAAGTACACCAAAAATACATCGATCGCAAAACCAAGAAATAAAACGATTGGAAAATCTATAGGAGGAGTTAATCCTACCAACGCAAAAAATGGATCAAGGTACATGACTATCCAAAAAAGGATATGCCAAAGGTATCGCAACTTCGGATCGAAGATAGCATTCACTATACTAGATTGACTTTGGATCATACAACAAAGTTAATAGCAAATTCCAAAAGGCTTACAAATGAAAGTATAAGGAATCACCTCTTAAGTATAAAATTAAGACCTGATACGTATAAACTCCGCAATTCGAGGCGTTTCTTCCGCATACATTTGAAATGTCAATCCCCTTAAACAATTCATTAATTAAAAAATTTATTTATGAAACGATCAATTGAAATTTTTGCAATCTTAATAGGACTAATATTTTTACTTAGTTCATGTTCAGAAGATTTTTCGAATCCACAAGAGGATGAAGCACTATTAGAAGAATCTCATTCTCATGCCTCGCATAGAAATTGCGGTTTATCAAAGTACCTTGAAACATTGGAGGAAGATCCTGCGAAAATGCAGGCGCATAAGGAAAAACTAAAAACATTTAAAAAATATGCCACATCCAATGTTGAAGAAAGAGTTGTTTGTGGAAGTCCAACAGTATTACCAGTCGCTATTCACTACCAAGGTGTAACCAACCCAGACCCTTCTTGTCTAACAACATTGGCTCAAAACTCAATTGCAGCTTTAAATCAAGATTATCAAGGTTCTAATAGTGATATAAGCACATGGACTAATCAAGCATCTAGTTACTTTCCAGGGGTAAGTAATGGAGAAACTTGCATTGAATTCCAAATAGCGAATCAAAATCACCCAAGTGGATTTGGATTAAATGACGGAGATTTAGCCGTAACAATTAATCAAACTTCTGGTGATAATATTCCACAATTCTCTGGATACATTAATATTGTCATCCAACCAGGCACAGGACTTTTAGGTTATTCACCGCTAGGTGGAAACGGTGCTGGTGAAGCCTTGGTTGTCGATGCAGGAGCTTTTGGTTTGGGAACACAGTGTGGAAATGTAGGAGCAAATGCTCCCTTCAACTTAGGAAGAACGCTAACGCATGAAATGGGTCATTACCTACTGCTTGATCACATTTGGGGCAATGGTTGTAATGTTGATGATGATGTAGCCGATACTCCTGACCAAAGCCAAGAAAATTACAGCTGTCCAAATTTTGGCGCTTCTTCTTGCGGATCCAACGATATGTTTATGAATTACATGGATTATGTAAATGATGCTTGCATGTATATGTTTTCTGCAGGACAGTCAACAAGAATGGAAAACTATGTAGCCTCAAATCTTAGTAACGTTGTTAATAATGCCTCAAATGTAATTGGAACCGGTGGTGGTTCTGGTGGCGGTGACGATGGATCAGGTGGTGACGATGGAACTGGAGGTGGCGATGGATCAGGTGGTGATGATGGAACTACAGACACTTGTGAAAGCCCTGTGGATGGAATTGCAATAGATATTACAGAGACTACTGCTACCATTACATGGACTGAAGTATTTGATGCAAATAGATACATTGTAAGATATAAACCTGTGGGAGGTGCTTGGAAATCAAAAGTAAGTTCAACCAATAGTAAAACACTTATAGACTTAATGCCAAACACAACATATATCT
The DNA here is from genome assembly GCA_020630955.1 of Saprospiraceae bacterium. Classification (GTDB taxonomy): domain Bacteria; phylum Bacteroidota; class Bacteroidia; order Chitinophagales; family Saprospiraceae; genus JAHDBF01. Next base: position 3,046 of record JAHDIE010000021.1, on the reverse strand, counting down.
TCAAATTAAGAGTTAGATGTAATACTGATGGCTGGCAACCTTTTGGTCCAACAGCAACATTTGAAACAGAAAGTGCCAATGATGGAGGTGGATCAGGTGGATCTGGAACTACTGTAAAAATGAATCTTACTCTAGACAACTATGGAAGTGAAACATCGTGGGAATTGGTTGATGATTATACTGGTGAGGTAATCAAGAGTGGAGGTCCTTACCAAGATGGTAACAATGGGCAATTGGTTTCTAAAACTTGGAGCTTAGAAGATGGCGACTATACTTTCTATATTGATGATAGTTATGGAGATGGAATTTGCTGTGACTATGGTGATGGATTTGCACAAATATTAGATGCTTCAAATTCAATAATTGCTGAATCAGATGGATACTTTGGTTATTATGATTACTTGATTTTTACTGTAGATAATGGTGATGTCTACTTCAAATCAGAAGAAAAGGATCAAAGAGCTACAAATTTGGCACCCAAGCCAATAATTGCTGGAAATTAATCCATTCAAAAGAATGATCGTTGAAGGGGCTATATTAAAATTAGCCCCTTTTTTTGTCTACTTGGTTAGTTTAGTTTTAGCAATTTCCCAATGGAATTGTTTTTTCCATCTGACAAAATGATCATGTACATTTCATTTAATTCAAATATGGCATTAAGCTGTTCATTTGATAATTTCTGAACCTCAGTTAATTTATCATGAAATAATAAATTTTGTTGAAGGTCATAAATTTTCAAATCTTTAACATTTCTAGAATCCAAATTCTCAGATAATCCTTCTAATAAAACTAAAACTTTGTCTTTTGTTTCTTTAGCGCTGAATATTTGAATTGATCCTCCAGGTCTGAATGCTGTTGGAATACAGGTCGATATATCAGCAAGAAAATTTGTTGTTGCAGTAACTTCAAAATTATTTGTTAGCTCAATTTCTCCTCCTGCAAAAAAATTAATGTCTGAAGCTTGGTCAACCAAGGTACTTGAAGTTATTGATTCCTCAGCCCTGTATGTATTTTGTAAAATACTGCTTATTACAAGATTAACTCCATCACAAGGGAAACAGCCTTCATCAGTTATTCCATCACAGTTGTTATCTTGTCCATCACAAATTTCATTGTTGCCTGGATAATTTTGATTATTGTTGTCTTCACAATCATTTCCTCCTATCACGGAAGGATCACCTACCCAAATAGATGCAGAGTAATCACACTCCACATAACCATCGGAATCATTATCAATTTCATTCAAAGACAAGCCAGAAAGATTACAATTATTTAATTGTCCATCACATAATTCTGGAGCGCCGGGGTAAACAGAATCGTCAGAATCATCACAATCTGATGAATCAGCGACATATCCAGGAGGTGCAAGATTTGCTGGTTGCGGATTATTTACATCTCCAAACCCATCAGCATCAAAATCTCGATACCAAGTGGTTAATATTTCACAGCTTCCATCATCAATATTTGCATTGGGATCATAATTGTCAGCAAGAGGATCCGTACATCCAAGAACTGCTTCAAAATCAGATAAAAAGACGACACCATAATCTTCAACCTGGCTGTAAGTTGGATTCTCACAAGATGAAGTGATCGAACCAGTATCATTGATGATCCTAAATCTGATTACCTGATCCTCAACCGGATTAGAATTTGTCGTAAATGGAATTAAATAATTATTTCCACCTCCTAAGCCCCATGTGCCTTCCAATTCGCCAGAATCAGTAAAATCTCCATCACCATTATAATCAATATAAAACCTTAGGTTTGTACTACTTGATCCTGATGTTCCAATAATAGCATCATAATTTGTGCTTGCTTCAAGATAGATAATTTGTTCGCATGCAAAATCCTCAAACCTCCCAGCTGTAGCCGCATTATCAGAAGCATTTGAAACGTTTTCTAGAATTACATTTACAATCCCACCTCCTCCTCCGGATCCAGAAGGTGAGCAAGGAATACTAGGAGCATCCTGAACATCAACATAGTATGTGTATTCATCAGTTCCTGCATTGTTTTCAGAAGTAAGCTGCACATAATGTTGCCCTATCGTATTGAAACTTACATTTTCTTTTTCATTTATAGAAGTTGAAGGAGTTCCATTTTCAAACTCCCAATCTCTCGTAGCACCATATTGAGATTGATCTTCAAATTCAACTTCAGATCCCACGCAGGTAATAATAGTCGATTGAAAAAAGTTGGCTACGGGTGGACCAAGGTCACTACAATCATCTAAAAATCCTTGCGCAGCAACCCTAACATCTATATCATCGACCGATACACTTGACCAATCTGACACCGCAGTTACCGATGGAGCCATTATATAAGGTGAACCCGATGCATCATGATCAGCATTCCAATTATGCCCAATTTCGTGGGAAACCATAACCTGAAGCTGTACGGCAACATCTGTGAAGTTTTCGAAAACATGATGCCAACCAGGTGTCCATGCCACACCGACAACACCTGAACCTGAGCCATTAACAAAAATATCTCTATCTACCCAAAGTCCAGCCATTTGATAATTAACACCAAAGCCACCTGAAGATCCGCCTGAATTTCCACCACCGTCACCCCAGTCGCCCAGAAAATTCAACAATGTTACTGCATTACTAGAACTTGGAAATGGATCGTTTCCTGCTGTGGCAGGAATAAAGTTAGCTACTACATTGTACTCAATGTTTTTATCAAATTCTGAACGGTAGTTTTCTTGAACTGTATTCAAAACAGCCAAATTAAAGGTTTCCACATCTCCAACAGAACCAAATTCCGTCACCATATCATGAGCATTGGCAATGGCATAATCAACTATAACACATTCATCCGTTATCATTCTGTTGACATCCAATTCTTTGGTTTTCTCATTACTTTTTTGTGCACCACATTTGTGCTCTCCAGTTTCAATCACATCATAATCATAATAAGAAACAAACAAATTCTTTGGCGCAGTCTTATCAAAATACCACAAAGGTTCTATAAACAATCGGCTTGTCCCATTCCGTATGTATCCGAAAATATAATCATCATCAATGGCCAAACTTACATTTCC
>JAHDIE010000020.1 GCA_020630955.1 Saprospiraceae bacterium | reverse complement strand
ACCTTTAATCGAAGCGCAAAGATAATTGCATTTTTTAACTATCTAAATTTTAAATGAAGTAATTCGAGAAAAAATTAATTTAATTCTAGCGGCTTAATTCTTTCAAAATTAATAATCATTCCATCGTATCCGGTTTTCACATTTGGAAATGTTTTACGTGCTTCGTCAGCAAGAATTTCGACATGCCTGTATCTTCCAGAATAATGACCAGTAATGAGGCATTCTACTTGGGCAGCTTTTGCAATCTTTGCGGCTTCTGTCGCGGTAGAATGTTTTCTTTCTCGTGCAAGTACTGCAAGACTTTGATCATAAGTTGTTTCATGATATAGGTACTGGCAGTATTTTATGAATTCAATGATTTTAGGTTCATACTGAGTGTCACTGCAATATGCATATGATCTTTGCTTTGGTTTGGCTTTAACGCAATCACGGTATTGGATATAACCCGAATCTCGTTTAATGTTTTGACCGGATTTTACCAACCTAATTTCTTCAACGCTAAGATTGTATTTTTGAATGGAATCAGCTTTAATATTAAAATGGCCAAGCTTCTCTTCGAAAATATATCCATATGCTAGAACGCGATGGTTTAAAGGGAAAGCTTTTATGTGATAATTTTTACTTCCGTAAATAACTTCTGATCCATCAGAATGTATTAATTCCGTAAAGTGGATTTTATAGCTTAAATAAGAATTTGAATGGCGTAACACATCTTCAACATATTCTTGAATACCAGTGGGGCCAATAATGTTGAGATCAGACATTCTACCATTATTGCTGAAGGAAGTAAGTAAACCAGGAAGACCAAAAATATGGTCCCCATGAAGATGGCTGATACAGATTACATTAATCTTGGATGGTTTAATTTTGTATTCTTGCAATCTTATTTGACAAGCCTCTCCACAATCAATAATAATAATATCATTATCTAACTCTAGAGCTTGGGTACTTGTAATCCTACCATGTGCTGGTGTAGCTGCATTGGTTCCTAGAATGGAAAGTTTAAATTTTATCATTCCTCTTCACCACCATCACCCTTTAATTCTCTTTGAATTTCTTCCATAAACACATAATCTATTGATTCTTGTAAGGAAGGGATGATAGTCAGAATGCTTTCTAATCTCGAAATCTCAATTAGTTTGGTGACTGCAGGATGCGTAACACCTGTCAGTATAAAAGTCCCATAGTCTTTCCAAAGCCTATTGGCGGTAAGTATTGCACTTAATCCCGAGGAATCTACATATTGAACCTCAGAAACGTTTAAAATGAGATTTTTTACACCTTCATTACGAAGGAAAACAAATTCAGATTTCAGGTTTGGAGCGATCAAGGAATTCAAATTAGCCTCATCGAGTCCAAAAATCGTATATTTTTCTTGCTTATCTAAAGAGTATTTCATTAGTCTGCCATTTTTCAGTGCCAAAAATATCCTTTTATTTCTTTTTCTTAATAGAATGGCAGTTTTAAAATCCATTACATGACAAATTTGCATAAAAAACTGCTTGGCACATTTTTTAAGGTACTTAGAGCGTATCTTTATTTATACTAATTCGTTATAGTTACAAAAAATCATAAAAGTTATAGATTTACTAATTTTCCTAATATATAACTGATTGATTTTATAATGCCGTTTTATGGTGTAACTTTAAATAGCAATAAGCAAACATTGAATGAATAATAAGAAATTTAGTCCTAAGGTTAAAGAAATTATATCTCTCAGTCGTGATGCAGCCTTAAATACAGGGTGTGATTATATTGGCACAGAGCATATATTGCTGGGTATGTTGAAAGATAAAGAAGGGATAGTTTTAAAAGTTCTCGATTCTTTGGAGTTAGATTTAGAAGAATTGAAGTATAAAATTGAAGAAAACATAAAACCTCAAAAGAAAAACTTAGAATCAAGTTTAAATGTTGGGAGTCTTCCACTAAATAAGCACGCCGAAAAAGTTTTAAAAGTTAGTTTTCTTGAAGCCAAACTGCTAAGGAATGTAGAGATTAATCCAGAACACATAATTTTGTCGATCTTAAAACACCAAGATAACCTAGCCTCAAAAATTCTCCAGAGATTTGAAATTGATTACGACTCTTTCAAAAGTGAACTTGAATACGTTAGTCAAGAAGATAATTCTAATGCTACTGAATTTTTCTCAGCTGCTTCAGATTCAGATATTCCATTTGAAGAAGAAGAAACACCTGAGTCAATAGCTCGAAAGAGAGGAAACTCAAAATCTAGAACTCCAGTTCTTGATAATTTTGGTAGAGATGTCACAAAATTAGCTGAAGAAGATAAGCTTGATCCAATCATCGGTCGCGAAGTTGAAATTGAACGAGTATCTCAAATTTTATCACGTAGAAAAAAGAATAACCCAATTTTAATAGGGGAGCCTGGTGTTGGGAAAACGGCCATAGCTGAAGGATTGGCACTCAGGATAACGCAGAGAAAGGTGTCAAGAACTTTGTTTGACAAAAGAATTGTAATGCTTGACCTTGCAGCATTGGTTGCTGGTACAAAGTATAGAGGTCAGTTTGAAGAAAGAATGAAAGCAATTATGACTGAACTGGAAAAAACCAGAGATGTCATTCTTTTTATAGATGAGATCCATACCATTGTTGGAGCAGGTGGTGCAACTGGCTCATTAGATGCATCGAATATTTTCAAACCAGCTTTGGCCCGAGGCGAACTACAATGTATTGGTGCAAGTACTTTGGATGAATATAGGCAATACATAGAAAAGGATGGGGCACTAGATAGAAGATTTCAGAAAGTATTGGTTGACCCACCAAGTCCAGAGGAGACAGTTCACATATTAAACAATATCAAGAATAAGTACGAAGATTTTCATAATGTAAGTTACTCTAACGAGGCGGTTGAGGCTTGTGTGAATCTTAGTACAAGATATATCAGTGATCGATTTTTACCTGATAAAGCAATTGATGTAATGGATGAGGTAGGAGCACGAACTCATTTAAAAAATATTCATGTTCCAAAATATATCGAAGACTTAGAAAAAGAAATTGAAGAAGTAAAAATTAATAAGAATGCCGCTGTAAAAAATCAACAGTACGAGAAAGCAGCGGATCTAAGAGACCATGAATCAAAATTAACGCGAAAACTTGAAGAGGGACAGAAGGCTTGGGAAGAAGAATCAAAAACAGCTAGGTATCCAGTCAATGAAGAAGATATTGCAGAAGTTGTTTCTATGATTACTGGAATCCCAGTAACTAAAGTTGCCCAAAACGAAAGTAAACGTTTGGTTGGAATGGACGAAACGCTTAAAAATCATATCATTGGACAAGATGAAGCAGTTGCAAAGGTAACCAAGGCAATAAGGAGAAACAGGATTGGTTTAAAAGATCCTAATAAACCTATTGGTTCATTTATATTTTTAGGACCAACAGGGGTTGGAAAAACTGAATTAGCAAAGGCTTTGGCAGAGCATGTATTTGATTCAGCAGATGCTTTAATAAGAATTGATATGACAGAGTACATGGAAAAATTCTCTGTGAGTAGACTAATCGGAGCCCCTCCAGGATATGTTGGATATGAAGAAGGGGGGCAATTAACTGAAAAAGTTCGGAGAAAGCCATATTCTGTAATATTATTGGATGAAATAGAGAAAGCACACCCAGATATCTATAACATTTTATTGCAAGTGCTGGATGATGGTCAATTGACAGACGGGTTGGGAAGAAAAGTTGATTTTAAAAATACAATGATCATCATGACCTCAAATATTGGTGTCAGACAGTTGAAAGATTTTGGCCAAGGTGTTGGATTTGCAACAAATTCGAGAAAAGATGATGCAGAGAATCATAGCAAATCAGTGATCCAGAGTGCATTAAAGAAAACCTTTTCACCAGAATTCTTAAATAGAATTGATGATATTATTATCTTCAATTCGTTAGATCAAGATGATATTTTCAAAATCATTGATATTTCTCTTAAGGATCTATATGCCAGACTTGATAAAATGGGATTTTCTTTAAGTTTGACCAAGGATGCAAAAAAGTTTGTATCTGAAAAGGGTTACGATCCACAATTTGGTGCAAGACCATTAAATCGTGCCATTCAAAAATATATTGAAGATCCAATTGCAGAATTTATCTTGAATAAAAATCCTGAAAGTGGTGAAGAACTTAAAGCTGTTCTTTCTAGCTCAAAAGATAAATTAGAAATAAAAGTTGGGAAGAAAACTGTTAAAGAAGAATCTAAAAATAAATAATACTTTTGAACTAACTTAAGTGAAGAAGATGTTATTATACCACTAATTATAAATTAAATAAAAACATTTGCGTAAACCAAGAAAACCCTTTAGAAGGGTAAAAGAACCTGAATTTCGAATCAATAGGAATATCAGAGCTTCAAAAATTAGATTAGTAGGAGATAATTTTGACCAAATCTCCGAAGTTGCCCAACAAAAAATTGAATCCGGAGTTGTAGACACTAGAAGTGCCTTAGCATGGGCTGATGGCTTAGAATTAGATCTTGTGGAAATAAGTCCAAATGCTGAACCTCCAGTATGTAAAATCATAGATTACAATAAATTTCTATATCTCAAAAAGAAGAAAGAGAAAGAAATTAAATCTAAAACAGCTAAAACTGTCATTAAGGAAATTCGATTTGGGCCAAATACAGATGATCATGATTTCAATTTTAAATTAAAGCATGCTAAAAAGTTTCTTGAAGAAGGGTCTAAGGTAAAGGCATATGTTTTTTTTAGGGGGAGGACAATTGTTTTTAAAGATAGAGGAGAATTGTTGCTTCTAAAATTCATCAAAGAACTAGAAGATTTAGGTGGAGCCGAAGCCTTGCCAAAAATGGAAGGTAGAAGAATGATTGTAATCATTTCTCCTCTTAAGAAAAAGAAAGCCTAAAAGCTTTACCTGAAGTGAAATTATTATATCTTTGCGCTCCTAATTAGGATATTATGCCAAAAGTTAAGACACATTCAAGCGCTAAAAAGCGTTTCAAATTAACAGCTAAAGGAAAAGTTAAAAGATTCCAAGCTAAAACTTCTCACATGATGAGAAATAAGACAACCAAGCAAAAAAGAAACTTGGAGGGATCTACAATGGCTTCGAAAGCTGACACTCCTAGAATTTTAAGACTTCTTGGAAAGAAAAAATAACATTGTTAACCGTTTTGTCAGGTTAAGTGCTTAAACAAGCCCCTGCAATAACATAAAACATTAAAATATGCCACGTTCGGTAAATTCAGTTGCTTCTAAACGAAGAAGAAAAAAGTACATGAAAGCAGCCAAAGGTTACTTTGGAGCTAGAAAAAATGTCTATACAGTTGCAAAAAATGCAGTTGAAAAAGCTTGGTCTTATGCTTATAGAGACAGAAAAAATAAGAAAAGAGCATTCAGAAGACTTTGGATTCAAAGAATAAATGCAGGCGCTCGTCAAGAGGGTTTGTCTTACTCTAAGTTTATGCATGCGTTAAAAGAAAATAAAATAGACCTGAATAGAAAGGTTTTAGCAGACCTTGCTATGAACAACCCGGATGCATTCAAAGCCGTGGTAAATAAGGTAAAGTAACAACTCTATCTAAATTTAAAGAGGCTTATTATTAAGCCTCTTTTTTTTGCTTAAAATTGAAATTCTACAAATGGAACTAACAGCTTTAAATCTTGAGGTTAATCAAAATATTGCAATTATAACCATCAATAGAGAGAAGTCTCTAAACGCCTTGAATACGCAAGTTATGGATGAATTGGATTTTTTGTTTACCGATCACCTTTCTAGCTTGAATATTAAAGGTGCAGTCATTAAAGGCGCAGGGAATAAGGCTTTTGCTGCAGGTGCCGATATTACAGAGTTTATGTCTTTAGATGCAAGTTCTGGTTCAGCCTTATCTGCCAAAGGTCATAGAATATTTATAGCAATCGAAAACTTTCATCTACCAATAATTGCGCTAGTAAACGGCTATGCCTTAGGAGCAGGTTGTGAATTGGCTATGGCTTGCCATTTGCGAATAGCAACTGAGACTGCTATTTTCGGTCAACCTGAAGTTAATTTAGGCCTTATACCAGGTTATGCAGGTACACAACGTTTACCTTTGCTTATTGGTAAATCAAAAGCAATGGAATATACACTTACTGGGGATATGATTAAATCATTGGAAGCACTAAATTTAGGTCTTGTGAATTATGTTTTACCATACGATGATGCTTTTAACAAGGCAATAGAGATCATAAATAAAATAGGAACAAAAGGACCAAATGCTGTAGCAAATGCTATAAAAACCATTAATGCATTTTATGATAAATCACAAGATGGTGTAGCGCTTGAAATAGACATATTTGGAAAGAGCCTGGCTACTGAGGAATGTAAAGAAGGAGTTTCAGCTTTTTTGGAAAAAAGGAAAGCCCAATTTAAAAGATAAATTATCCGCCACAGACTATTTTAAGTTTTTTAATCTGATTTTCCCAAAAGGTCCTTTCTTCTTCAACGTCATCTTCATCAGCAAATACTGTTATTTCAAGGATAGTTTCATTGGTGATATCAGATTTGTACATTCGAAACTCAAGATATTCATCCTCATCATTGTCTAAGATTTTAAATCTCACACGTTCTTCTTGAATATCATCAATCATTTCCCATTCTTCCTCTGATCCATCCCATTCAAAAGTGTAAACTTCATCTTGGATATCAGCTCCATCGCAGAACCAGCTAACCAGTCGATCTGGGTATGTTAGAAATTGGTAAAGTATCGCTGGAGATGCTTTAAATATAAATTCTTGATCAAAAGATATTCGTTTGTTAGTCATATTCGTTGTAAAACGTTGATTATTAGGAGTTAATAACTAATGGAATTATATAATACCCGCAAGGAAAAATAATTTTTTGAAAAAACAAAAGAAAAGAAGTTTTTTTTGTTTGAACAATATATTATGATAAAGTTTGACCTTTGGTAAAAAAGGCCCGATATTCGTATTTTTTAAGTAAAATCAAGAAATCACACCTACATGAGGCAGCTCAAGATTACTAAATCTATAACGAACAGAGAAAGTCAATCATTAGAGAAGTATTTGCAGGAAATTGGAAAAGTAGATTTGTTAACTCCTGAAGAAGAAGTACACTTAGCACAACGAATAAAAGAAGGTGATCAGGAAGCATTGGAGCAATTGACAAAAGCAAATTTGAGATTCGTGGTCTCCGTTGCAAAACAATATCAAAATCAAGGTCTCTCTTTGAGCGATTTAATCAATGAAGGAAATTTAGGTTTGATTAAGGCTGCGCAAAGATTTGACGAAACAAGAGGATTTAAATTTATATCCTATGCAGTTTGGTGGATCAGACAATCAATACTTCAAGCTCTAGCAGAGCAATCAAGAATAGTTAGACTTCCTCTCAATAAAGTTGGATCTTTAAATAAGATCAATCGTGCATTTTCTGAACTAGAGCAAGAATTTGAAAGAGAGCCATCTTCTGAGGAACTTGCAAGTATATTGGAAATCACTACTGAAGAAGTTGAAACAACTTTGGGTGTGGCTTCTAGGCATGTTTCAATGGATGCTCCTTTTGTAGATGGTGAGGATAATTCCCTTTTAGATGTTTTGGAAAACTTTAATACTCCTGATACTGATACTGGGTTAGAATATGTTGACTCTTTGAGAAAGGAGATCGAAAGATCACTTAATACTCTTACAGAAAGACAATGTGATGTGATCAAATTATATTTTGGAATAGGTGTAGAACACCCAATGTCTTTGGAAGACATCGGTTCTAGATTTGGACTTACTAGAGAAAGAGTTAGACAAATAAAAGATAAAGCAATCAACAAATTAAGATCCGCAAGTAGAAGTAAGTTGCTCAAGAACTACCTAGGAGTTTAATGCTATTATTTTAGCCATTTCATAATTATTTTATTCACCATATTATAGACCTTCTACGCTATTTACATAATTTCATGAAATGACTTCAGGAGATTCTACCCAATCAAATTATAAAATTTTTGAACCCTTCCTTCTAGCCATAAGTATGGTTATTGGAATGTTTTTGGGCTACAATCTTTTTGATGCTAAAAATGATCTTTCTCTTTTAGTTACCAATGAATTTGATTCGAATACTTTACCTTCTGGTGGAATTGGTCGAATTGAAGAAATAATTCGGATTGTTGAAAATTCATACGTAGATAAAGTGGATTCTGAAGAAATGTCTAAGGATGCAATTGTATCTATTGTTCAACAATTAGATCCACATAGCAGTTATATAAGTCCTCAAGAATTGGAAGAATATAACCAAAGGATGGAAGGTGTTTACAAAGGAATTGGAGTAGAATCTAAATTTGTTGATGATTCATTATTCGTAAATTATGTGATCCCAAATTCTCAAGCTGAAAAAGCTGGAATAAATCCTGGTGATATAATATTGAATATTGGAAGTGACACTGTTTCTGGACGTTCTAAAGATCACACATTTGTTGAATCGATAATACGTTCAGCCGATAGTAATACTCTTTCTTTACAAGTAAAATCAAAACATGAAAAAATTCAAAATTTGAATGTTGAACTTGAAGAGATTACAGCCCAATCGGCTTCAAGCCATTATCTAATTGATGGGAATCATGGATACATCAAGATTAAAAGGTTTAGTGCAAATACATACGATCAGTTTTTTAAATCATTAGAGTCATTGTCTGACCTAGCAAAAAAGGATGATTTTAATCTAATTTTAGATTTAAGAGATAACCCAGGAGGTTTTGTTCCTCAAACTTTAAGAATACTTAGTCAATTGTTTAATTCAAAAGACAAACTTTTAAGTTATACAATAGGTGAGCATCGTAAGAGAAAAGAATATAAATCGACAGGTAGAAGTTTTTACAATATTCAAAATATTGTCATTCTGATAAATGAAAACTCAGCTTCTGCAAGTGAGATAATTGCTGGGGCAATCCAAGATTGGGATAGGGGAATACTGCTTGGAGAACGTTCATATGGCAAGGGGTTGGTCCAAGAAATATTTCCATTAAAAAGAGGTGGTGCAATTAGATTGACGGTAGCGAGATATGCTACACCTTCAGGACGCTTCATTCAAACGCCTTACGAAATTAAAAATGATGAACAGTTACAAGAGGATTCTACCTTTTATACACTTAAGTTAAAACGAGAAATTAAAAATAATGGTGGAATTTTACCTGATATAACTATAGAGCAACTAGAAGAGGACAAGTATCAAAGTAAGGCAACGGAATTTGTTTGTAAGCATATTCTTCCATATTACGATAAAATTGAATTGGAGTATTTGCAAAATGAAAGTGTTTCTTTGCCATTTTTAATTGATTATTCGTCAATTCAAGAAAGACAATTAAGAGCAGAATTAATTTACAGTTGGTACGGAGAAATTCCATATTACGAATACTTCCAGAAAAGAGATCCAATGCTAAGAAAAGCTGTTGAGATTCTATCTAAAAAAGATCCATTGAAATCTTTAGCTTCTAATGAATTTTAATTCTCCTTGTTCCGTAAAAGATACCATGATTGAAGGTGCTGAAGCGTTTTTTGTTTCATAATGTTTATCAACAATTAAGTCAACGCCAGATTTAATCTGTGGACTTATATCTTCAAATGCCTTAGGAAAAGGTTCTCCTTGCAGATTTGCGCTTGTTGAAATTAAGGGTCTTCCTAATGATTTGATTAACTTTTTGCAAAACTCTTGATGTATTAATCTTATTGCTATTGTTCCATCAGAATTAAGAAGACTAGGATGCAACGTTTCATTTGCTTTATAAATAATAGTTGTGGGTTTGTTGTGGTAAAGTAGCAAGTTTTCAATTCTTGGATGGACTGATTGGACATATTGTTTGAGATGGGAAATTGAGTCGACCAAAAGAATGCAAGGTTTAGAGCGATCTCTCTTTTTTAATTTGTATACATAGTCTATTGCGCTCAAATTTGTTGCATCGCAACCGATGCCCCAAATTGTATCAGTAGGATATAAAATTACTTTACCTTTGCGGACCTGTTCTGAATAGAATGAGATATCTTTTATCATATGGTTATTAAAAAGATAAAATTAGTTAGTTCGTTTTAATTATGTCTAATCTGACATATTATTATGCTTTTAACGTTAAAAATAGTAGATAAGTATATTGAATAATCTGTATTTTCGTTTAATATGAAACATCATTTACAATGACCAAACACATCATAATTTCACTTAGCTTTTTTATTTTTATTTCCATAAAAGGCTTTTCAACGCATATTGTAGGTGGTGACGTTACTTATGAATGTTTGGGTTTTAATACAGATTCCACTGCTGTTACTTTAGAAGTTGAATTTACTATTTATAGGGATCTTTTTAGTATGGGGGCACCATTTGATACCGATGCAATTTTTGGGATATGGGCAGGATCAGGGTCGGATTGGAGTTATTATGGCATGAGAGAAGAAAACTTTACAGATCGAGCTGATATTGAGGTTGAAGATGACCCATGTGTTGATATACCTTCAAACGTTGGAGTCGAAAAAGGAGTTTACCGATTTGAAGTCGTATTGGCAGTTAATGGCGATGATTATATCATAGGATATCAACGCTGCTGTCGGAATCCTACAATTAATAACCTGATTAATCCTGGGGATACTGGAGCAGCTTTTCAAATACAAATAACTGCAGAATCACTTGCTTTGTGTAATAACAGTCCTCGATTCAATAATTTTCCTCCAATCTTTGTTTGTGCGAATAATAACATTGATTTTGACCACTCAGCAATAGATAGTGAAGGAGATATACTTGTATATGAATTCTGTGCTCCTTTGCAAGCAGGAGGAACAGAAGGGACTCCTAATAACCCAGGAGACCCTATGTCTTGTGAAGGTGTAAGACCAAGTCCAATTAATTGCACTCCTGTTTTTGATCCTGTTGATTTTGCACCTCCTTATAATGCAACAGCACCCATGCAAGGTAATCCTATAGTTCAAATTGATGCCGCTACTGGATTGATATCTGGATCTCCCACCGAAATCGGTCAATATGTGGTCGGGGTATGTGTAAAAGAATTTAGAGACGGGGTGCTCTTAGGGGAAATAAGACGAGACTTTCAATTTAACACAGTAATCTGCACACCTTTAGTATTTGCTGAAATTGATGCAGGAGTGGTTGGCCCAGATGATTTGACCTATAATATTGCTTCATGTGGTAGTAACACTGTGGATATTGAAAATACTAGTTATCAAGAATCCTCTATACAAAGTTATAGTTGGTGGTTTGAAACCAACCCAGGTGACACAATTCGATACAATACCAGAGATGTAAGTGTAACCTTTGATGGAGTAGGAAGTTATGTTGGACGCATGATATTAAACGAAGGTACAGAATGCTCAGATACTGCAGATGTACTTATTAATGTCTTCCCATCCATTGAAGCCGATTGGGATTTAGAGTATGATACATGCGTAGCAGGTCCTGTAATGTTTAGTGATAGTACTATTACAGGGGCTGACGATATAGTTCAATGGGATTGGGATTTTCATGATGGAGGTAGCTCCAATCAACAAAACCCAAGTTATTTATTTGAGGAACCAGGTGATCAAACTATAACTTTAGTAGCTACAGATTCTAATGAGTGCAAGGATACTTTAACAAAAGATATCGTGTGGTATCCAGTTCCTCCTTTATTAATAATTCAGCCAAGTAAATTTTTAGCCTGTGCTCCTGGTGAAATTTCATTTCTAAATTTATCGGACCCTATCAATGATGAATATACAATAAACTGGAATTTTGGTGATGGAACAACTGCAAATGAAATTAGTCCTGTTCATGTTTTTGAAGACCCAGGTGTATATTCAGTAGATTTGGAAATAATTTCACCTATTGGTTGTATTACAGAAAAGTCATATCCCAATTGGATAACGGTAGAAGAGAAACCTACCGCAAATTTTAGCTTTACTCCGGAAAATCCAAATGTTTTTAATAGAGATGTTGAGTTTACAGATTTGTCTATTGACTCTGAAAAGCAGCAATGGAATTTTAATAATGAATATGTAAGCTTAGAAAAAAATCCTAGTTATACATTCCAAGATACTGGTTTGTATGAAATTCGTCTTATTGCATTTCATGAAACAGGTTGTCCAGATACCATAATAAAGTATTTAGATATCGAACCTCTTGTTGATTATTTTATGCCGAATGCTTTTACACCTAATGGAGATGGTAACAATGACGAATTTAAAGGCAAAGGATATATAGAAGGTTTGAAAGATTTTCAAATGAGCATATGGAATCGCTGGGGCGAACAAGTTTTTGCGAGCAATGACCCTTATAAAGGTTGGAACGGCAGAAAAAATAATAACGGAGAGATGGCCCCACAGGGAGTTTACGTCTGGGAATTAAGGTATATAGGACCAAGAGGGGGTGATGAATCTATAAAAGGTCATGTAACATTACTAAGATAAAGAAAAAGGAGGAGTGAAAGCTCCTCCTTTTTCTTTATTAAACTTCATGTTTGCAATGTACTTCGTATGCTTGTTGTAAATTATTTGATATTGTTTCAGCCGTATTTCCTTCAATGTGCATACGTTCCAACATATGGACCAATTTACCATCTTTAAACAATGCAATAGCAGGAGACGATGGGGGATATGGTAGTAGGTATTCTCTTGCTTTGTCAGTTGCTTCTCTGTTGAAACCTGCAAAAACTGTCACTAAATGATCTGGTTTGAAATCTGATTGTACAGACATTTTTGCCCCAGGTCTTGCGTTTGCCGCTGCACAACCACAAACTGAATTGACAACCAAAAGTGTAGTACCTTCGTTATTTGAAAGAATATGATCAACTTGTTCTGCTGTCTCTAATCCGGTAAACCCAAAGTCCGTTAAATCTTTTGCTAATGGAGCAACTAATTCAGGAGGATACATAATTTAAATTTTCTTTTATGATTAAATATTAATGTAAATAGTAATATATTAATTAAAATTGTACTGTAAACAGTTGCAAAAATATGAAGTTTCTAAACATATTAATTATTCTCATTCTAACAATAACACTAATAATGCCCCAAGGTTGCACAAAGGACAAATTAGTGGATGATTTTAAATGTGAAGAGTTGGTAACATTTGATGATGTAAGATCAATTATAAGGTCAAAATGTGGAGAAGGTTCAACTTGTCACAATCCAAGCAGTGGGCAAAAACCAATTTATAGCACTACCTATGAAGCCATGGAGACATCTCTGACAGATGATGCATTTGAGTTCAGGGTATTTGTCTTAAATGATATGCCACCTACAGATCCGCAGTTAGATTCCTTGGAAAGGGTATTGCTAAGATGTTGGGTAGAAGGTGGGTACTTAAAAGAATAAAATAGCTTATAGTTAAGAATTATGAAATTAAGATATACAATAATTATAGTTTTCCTTTTTGGTTCGCTCTTCGCGCAAGATGAAGATCCAAGAGTTTTTAAGGATACTAAGATTATCAATTCAGTTTCAATTGAAACACTGGAGAAGGGGAAATTAGATTTTCGAATTGGTCATCGCTTCGGTGATTTTGCCGGAATTGCTGGAGGTTGGCAAACTTTTTATGGATTGGAAAATGCCTCAGATGTAATGATTGGGTTTGACTATGGATTGAATGAAAAATGGATGATAGGTATTAGCAGAACCAAAGGGTCAAATGAATTAAGGCAAAATTTAAACTTATCTACAAAATTAAGATTGGCCGATAATAGATATGGTAGTAGTTTCCCGTTCACTATTTCTGTTTATGGATTGGCTTCAATTAGTACGATGCCAAAATCAAATAGTAGTGAACCTACCTTATCTACATTTCCAAAATTTGCTCATCGAATTGTTTATCACCTGCAATTTATGGCAGGTAAAAAGCTTGCCAATAAATTAAGTATTCAATTTAATGCTGGATTTACTTATAGAAATGTAGTCAGAGAAGGAGATAGGAACGACTTAGCCTCAGTTGGTGGAGCCTTGAAATATCAGTTTACAAAAACTTTTGCAATTATTGGGGAAGGAGTGTATCCTTTTAATGGATCAAGAGATTTACAGGTTGAAGATAATCCTTTGTATTTTCCTTCTACTGGAATAGCATTAGAATGGGAGACTGGTGGTGGTCATACTTTTCAAATTAACTTCACCAACGCAAAAGGTTTAATGGCAACAGATTATATCCCTAACAATACATCTGATTGGGCAGAAGGAGAATTTAGAGTGGGCTTCATTGTTTCAAGATTATTTGCAATATGATAAAAAGTATTTGTTTCGGATTCGCAGTAATAATTATTATACTTTCTACTGCATCTTTTAATGAACAGCCTGTGCAACTTGTTCCTAACGAAACAGTTAATTCACTTCTTTTAGCACTTGGAGATGCTCAGTTACCTCATCAAATAGATCATTCAATTGAAGGTGTGTCTGCTAAAAGAGGAGAGGAGATTATAAAAAATGGGTTTACAGTTAACCATAAGGGCAATAAGGTGCGTAAACAAAGTAAGCATTTTGTCTGTACATCATGTCATAATCTTGTAAAAGAAGACCCTAACTTAAGTGTCTCAGATCCTGAGGATAGGCTCCGATACGCTATTGAAAACGACCTTCCTTTTTTGCAAGGGACGACTTTATACGGTGCTGTTAATCGAACTTCATTTTATAATGATGATTATTATAAGAAATATGGAGATTTGGTATATGAAGCTAGGGGAGATATACGAAATGCAATACAATTATGTGCAACTGAATGTGCTCAAGGAAGGGCTTTGGAGGATTGGGAAATTGAATCAATTTTAAGCTACTTGTATGATATCGATTTAAAAGTCGGGGATCTGAGATTTACTTCCATTGAACGAGATTTTATTGAAAAGGCACTAAATGAGGAGACTTCTAAAAGTGAGGCGATTGAGATTGTTAAATCTAAATTTCTTTCAGGTTCTCCTGCAACCTTTGTTGATCCTCCTGTGAAAAGGAAAAATCTTGTCTTTGATAAGCCAGACTTACAGATGGGTAAAATGATTTACGAAAGAAGTTGTTTGCATTGTCATGCAAATGGAAAATACAGTTACTTAACCTTAGACAATACAAAACTTACATTTGCACATTTGAGTAAAAAAGCAAATGGGTACAAAAGACATTCTATGTATCAAGTTATTCGATATGGCGTTCCGTCCTATGTAATGAAGAAATCATATATGCCTCATTATACTGCAGAAAGGATGAATGAAGACCAGTTAAATAATTTGAGGGCCTATATTGATTATATGGCAAAAAGATAATTAATTGAAGGTGCTTAAATAATTTTCCCAATCTTCTAAATGATCAATATCTTGTAGTGTAGTTAGCAATTCAAAAGTTTTACCAATTGAGTTAATTCTTTGAATTGTTCTTTGAAAGACGGTTTCTTGTGACCATTCTATTTCTGAGAATACAGATTTAAAGGGCTTTTTCATTCCAATTAAATAGTAACCACCATCGTAAGTAGGGCCTAAAACAAAATCTCGTTCTTCGAGTATCCTAAATGCTTTATTAATGAGATTTGGACTTATGTAAGGACAATCAGAACCAATTAATAATATTTTTGAATTTCCTTCAGTTGATAATAGTTTAATGGCTTGAAACATTTTTTCACCTAAGTCTTCTCCTCGTTGTAGTTTTTTATGAAAATGATTTTCACTCCAATCATCATTTAAATCAATAAATTGATTGTAAAAAAGATACTTTTTGCAATCAACATTTTGGGTGATATTTTTAGTTATACTTAATAATTGCTGATAAATGTCAAGGGCATTTCTGTCCGATGAATCTTTAGCAATTCTAGTTTTAGCTGAACCAAGAATTGGATTTTTTATAAAGATTGCAAGTGCGTTTTTATTCACCTTTGGATCCTTTTGAATTGTCCTCTTCCTTTATTCTTGCCTCAGTTCCATTGTTTAGTTTTTTTGAGACTGCACTGTAAGGTCCACTAACAATTTCTTGATCAACTTCAATTCCATCCTTGATCTGAATATATTCATCATCTTGAATTCCAGAAATTACTTTGATGGAACGAACCGTATCCGATTCAAAAAGGAAAATGACTTCATCAAACTCTTCAATGGAAGTTTCCAATTCTTTTTCTTCGTTGATTCTTGTAGTCACTGCTTGGATTGGAACAGCGATTATATCCTTTGCAATGTCCGTATAGATATCAACTGATGCAGACATTCCTGGTCTAAATGGGTATGGTCTTGATGCACTGACTAAATCTTTATACGAATCTGATAGAATTCTAATTTTTACAGGGAAATTTGTTACTTGGTCAGTATTGATGCTTGTACCTAGCGCTGAACTTAAGTTTGAAGCAGAATTAGCAATTTCGGTAATTCTTCCTTTAAATCTTTTGTCAAGATAGGCGTCAACTTCAATACTTACAGTATCTCCCATGTTGACTTTGACAATATCATTTTCTGAAACATCTACTTGAACCTCCATAGCGTTAAGATTTGAAATTCTCATAATCTCTGTACCTGACATTTGCATGGTTCCAACAACTCTTTCGCCTTGTTCTACAGATAGAGAAGACACAATACCACTTACTGGTGCTTTTATGGTTGTTCTATTTAGACTTGTTTTGAGTTCTTTCAATGTTGCTTCTGCACTTTGAACATTATAATCAGCGCCTTCTGCACTTTGCTTACTAGACCTAATGCTTGCCTCTGAAGCTCTCAAATTTGCTTCTAAGCTTTCCAAATTTGAAAGCGATTGTTCCTTTTCAACATCAGAAATAACGCCATCTTTATGAAGTGCTATATTTCTTTCATGAATTCTTTTCGCATTCGAAAGTTGAGCTAAGATTTGTTCCTTTTGGGCAATACTAGATTCAATTTGACTTTTAGAAATAGAAGATTGGGCTTTCGCACTATTAACTGTTGCTTTACCTCTTTCTACTGCTGAGAGATAAGCATCTGGATCTATTTTTACCAAAATTTGACCTGCGACAACTGAATCTCCTTCGCTGACATAAAGTTCTACAATCTCTCCAGAAACATCTGAAGATATTTTAACTTCTTTTTCAGGAAAAATTCTACCACTGGCTGACACGGTTTCATGAATGGTTCTTATTTGAGCTTTTTCTAATGTGATTTCAATCCCTTTTGGCTCCGAATTCATTTTTATGTAGAACAATAAAGCTATGATTCCTGCCAAAGCAAATAGTGAATAAATCAGCCATCTTTTCTTTTTCTTAGTTTTCCTAGCCATGAAGATTATAGTTTAATAGGTTTGCCCATATAAAAATCCAATACTTTAATTGCAAATAGGTAGTTGTATTTGTCAATTAAGAAATTTATTGCGGAATTATCATATTGAGTTTGGATTGATGTTAAATCGAAGGTATTAAGAGAGCCGGCTTCGAATCTTTTCTGTGCATTCTCTAATGCAGCTTTGCGTGCGAATAAAGTTGATTCAGAAGCAACCATAGCATTTTTAGCTGCTCTTGCATCTGCTAATGCTTGTTGTACCAATATTTGGATTGATTCTCGTACTCGAGCAACAGCGATTTCGGAGGATTTTATCCCTAATTTCGCTCTTTGGATATTTGTTTTGGTAAGCCCTCTATTGTAGATTGGAATATTCAAATTTAAACCAAGTCCTAGTGAAATGTTGTCTTGAATCTGTTCACCAAATGTTGCATCTCTTCTTGCTGGAATTTCTTGTTCAATTGTAAAGTTTACTGGCATACCGTTAATTACGGCTTGCTGAGATTGACTAATTGTTTCAACACCATCAAACCTAAACCCTCTATTGGAAAAGGCTGAGCTCAAATTCCCACCTAATGAGAGTGTTGGCAATAAGTCCGCTTCAGCTATTTTTAAATTGTATTGCGCACTTTTTTCTCGTAATATTGCCGCTTGGACAGCTGGCTGTGATCTTAAGGTTAATTCATAAGCTTCTGCAAAAGTAATTAAATCTGGATCTGTCTGAATGTCAATTTCTCTAGGCGCTTGCAAACTTATTTCCACCGAAGGGTCAATTCTTAATAATTGTTTCAATTGTAAAAGCGATAGTTGCCGATTGTTTTTAGCAACAATTATGCTTTGTTTATTTGCGCTTATTTGGGCCAATAAATTTAAATTTTCATTTTTTGGTCTAGCTCCTGCAGCTATAAGTTTATTTATGAAAATCAATTGTTCTTCTGATTGCTTTAGTTGTGTTTCAGCTAAATTGATGTTTTCTATTGCAAACAAAGTATTTAGGTAGGTGGTTGCTACTTGGAGTGCAATATCCGCCTCAGATTGCTTCTTATCTGTTTTAACTGCTTCTAAATCTATATCTGTTTGCTTGATTGCATTCCTAAGCCTATTGCCACCAAATAAAAGAACTCCACTGGAAAGACCATAATTGTTTGAGGTAAAACGACTTGTAATAAACTCATTTGTTGTTGGATCAATGCTCCTTCCAAAATTATAATTTAGACCTCCAATGCCTGTTAAGTTAGGGTGTCGATTTGATTGGGCTTGACTTAAATTCAATTGAGCATTTTCTATTGCAAGGTCTGCTTCTTGCAACATTAGACTTTGGTCGAGGGCTTTTGAAATGCAATCCTGCAAGCTAAGAGTTTGCTGTGCAATTAGATCAATTGATATAAAAGACAACATTGTGATCAGACTTACAATGCTTTTCATAGTTTTTAATATTTGGTAAACATTGCCTAAATATCTAGTATAAGTCTTACTCGATCAAATTATATCTATTAAAATATGATTTAAGAAGATTAATGTACTGAAAGCTTAATTGGTTTGGGTGTTAATTTGATTTATGGCAATTATCTGATCGTAATTGCTGCCGTATGCTCTTTGGTAGACAATAATAGTATAATCATTTTCTGTATTTCTATGACTTCCTTCTAGAACATCAAAGTTTATTTCGTTGTCCTTGTTCACTGAAACATAATAATAATCGTAATAACCTTGCTTGAAAAAGGAATTAGCTCGATAAACTTTTTTCTCATTATCATATTCCATTTTATAATCTGGTCTAATTTTCCAATCAGAAAAACCACCTAATAGGTAAACATCCTCATCATAAATTTCCATTGTTTTTAACGTGAAGTATACATCAACATAGTCACCAGTAATTGCTCCTCTATAATTGTTAGGAGGAATTGGAATTCCTGACCATCTTCTATCGTTTTGGTTATCATGAACAAACAAACCATTTGCATCATTTTCAAATATGTAGTTGCCATATTTACGATTTTTTGACACCTCCAATATTGCTTTTGTTCCTTCATTGGTTAGATCCAAACTATGAACATTTCTTGTAACAGTTTCTAAATTTCGAATATCAAAATTTCTAAACTCCTTATATGCTGGAAATGAAAACGGTCTTTCCAAATTAAAGGAAATTCTTTCTCCAAGTACACTCTGTCCTCTTATGTTAGAAATGGCTGTGTCCCATCTTCCATTTTGCATTATGGTTACGTAGAGTTCTTCGGTAGGATTTGAGAGGTATCCTTCTCTATCAATAACTTGAAAATAAATGGCATGATGAGTATTAAGATTCTCAATCAATTGATTTTTTCTAAATTCAGATTCTACCAATACTCTAGGTTGCACAACAATAAATCTTCTGGTTATAATAGGAAGTTTGTCTTCATCATAAATGATTAATACATAATTTCCAGAAGCTTTCATTCTTACTTCATTATTAGGTATAGTCAGACTATAATGTGTATAATCTACATAAGTATTTTCTGATGCTGTAAAATTTTCAATCAACTCTCCATTAAAGCCGTCTAGAAATTCCAATTCGTTGATTTCACTTTTATTCCAATCTTTATCACAATGCACAATTTCATAGGTGTAATCATAAAAAGAACCACCCATATCATCAAAAGATAAGGTAAGACTACTTGAGCCTAAATCTAGGATGGGGAGTGAGGTTGGTAAGTCAGTGATATGAAAACTTAATCCTGCAATGTAATCAACGTAAATTTCATTATCATAAACAACAACGTCACTTTGGGTTATTGCCTTTTCGGATAAAAAAAGTCCCAACATGAATACAATTGCCAATTTAGATAATGTCGGTATTTTCATTTTATAATATACTATGCCTAATTAAAACGTTGATTCTGTTTAAATGATTGAAGACGATACTTTTCTTAACATGATTTTATATATAAAACCTCAATTATTTTCTTTTTACTTCCGTAAATGGAAGTATTGCTCCAATTGATTTTTACCAAATTTAAAATGCCAAACTGATAAAAATATGTATATAAATATCTGTAATGTATACTTTTTTGAAAGAAAATTCTACATAATCTTTTTGGTTTAATAAATGACAACTCTAGAATATTTAATCCTCTTAACAATTTGATAAACCATGCCTAAGATATAATAAAAACCTTTATATCTTTGCGCTGTTAAAATTTACTTAATGTAGCTTTTAATCAAATTTATTCACTAGTTGCATACCAATCTATGTTCCAAATTGCATTAATCGTTATCGGTATAATTATCGTATTAATTGTATTGATTTCTCTTGCTGATAATCTAATTCAAATTGAGGCGAAAAAAACAGGTATAGATACCGAACAAACAAACATGAGCCTCTGGCCAAGAATTTCATCTCTGGCAAAAGCGCAAGGTCCCTCGGAGCTCAGCAATTTTAATTTCCATAAGCTTAAAAAAGGTCATAATATTAAGATAACAGGTCAAGCTACTGGTGAAGTTGTAGATGGAAACGTTACAAGATTTGCCGTAAGGCCTACAAATTTTCGAGGAATTGCTCCAATTCCTAAAATGATGGTTGAAGTTGGAGCTGAAGTTAAAGCAGGTGATCCTTTATTTTTTGATAAGAAAAATCCTGATATATTTTATGTTGCTCCTGTAAGTGGTGAAGTTATTGAAATTAATAGAGGAGCAAAAAGAGCCATCTCAGAAGTTGTTATTCTTGCAGACAAGCAACAAAAATATAAAGCATTTGATATTCCTAACCTAAATGAAGCTTCCCGAATTGAACTTATTGAATTTTTAAAAACTACCGGTTTTTTAGGAAACATTATTCAAAGACCTTTTGGAACGGTTGCTGATCCGTCCATTGATCCTCGAGATATTTTCATTTCAGCTTTTGATACTGGTCCTTTGGCGCCAGATTCTGAATTAATAATTAATGGAAGATATTCTGAAATAAATAAAGGGATTGAGGTATTATCAAAGTTGACTTCAGGTAATGTGTACTTTTCATGCCATTCATCTCAAGCAGAATTGGCTAAGCAGATATCAAATGCAGAAGTAAATATTTTTGAAGGTCCACATCCGACAGGGAATGTTGGAATACAAATACATCATATTAGACCAATCAAAGGATCCGATGTTGTCTGGACCTTAAGTTTGAAAGAGCTGATTAATTTAGGTAATTTATTTAATGCAGGAGAGCTAAAACAAGAACAGATTGTTGCCGTAGGTGGTCAGGTTCAAAATCCAAAGTATATAAGAACTTTTAAGGGGGCTAGTATAGGCGAATTATTAAATGGGCAAATAAATTCAAACAATATGAGAATTATTGCTGGTGACATTTTAACTGGAGAAAAGGTTGAAATGAATCAGTACCTCAATGGTTATGATGATCAAATTACAGTAATCAAGGAAGGTGATTATTATGAAGCTTTTGGTTGGTTGCTTCCATTAAAACCAAGACCAAGTGTGTCTGGAACATTTCCAAATTTCTTGTTTCCCGACCATGAGTTTGAAGTTGATACAAATACACATGGAGAAAGAAGAGCGTTTGTTGTAACTGGTCAATATGAGAAAATGCTTCCTATGGATATTTATCCACAACACCTAATGAAAGCCATTTTAACAGGCAATATTGAAAGAATGGAGGGTCTGGGAATCAATGAGTTATTGGAAGAAGATATCGCTGTAGCAGAATTCGCCTGTTCTTCCAAACAACCTCTTCAAGCCTTGTTAAGAGAAGGTTTAGACTATTTAAAAGAACAAGTTTAATAAACTATACATCGAAGAAATAACCAAAATGGGATTACTCAATTTTTTCAAAAAGATCGAACCAGACAAGAAGAAACGTCCTTTTCTTCATACGTTGTTTGACGGATTTTTTACAATTGCCTATTCGCCCAACTCTGTAACTTCTAATGGAGTTCATGTAAGGGATGGAATGGATTTAAAAAGAACAATGATTCATGTTGTTCTTGCTATGCAGTTGTGTTATTTATTTGGAACCTACAATGTAGGACATCAGCACTTTCTTGCGCTAGGTGAATATCCAGGTTTTTTAGAAGGTTTCCACTTAAAATTAGTTCATGGATTAATAAAATTATTGCCAATTTTTATTGTAGCCAATGTAGTTGGTTTGGCGATTGAATTTTATTTCGCATACAAAAAAGGACATGGTATTGAAGAAGGCTTTCTTGTTTCAGGAGCATTAATTCCACTAATAATGCCCCCTGATATCCCAATGTGGATATTAGCATTATCTGTGATTTTTGCTGTGGTTATAGGTAAAGAAGCATTTGGAGGAACAGGAATGAATATTTGGAATGTAGCACTATTGTCAAGGGTTTTTGTCTTTTTTGCCTATCCTACAACAATAGCTGGTGACGAAGTTTGGGTTTCAGGATTTGAAAAAATATCAGCTGGAAACAATCCGGAATATGGTTGGGCTCACGGACTCTTTAATAAATTATTCGAGTGGGCAGATTTAGCAAGCTTTAATTCAGCATCAGCCATTGTAGATGGGTTCACGGGTGCAACACCATTGGCATTGGCTTCAAAAGGAGGCTGGGGTGCAGTAACCGATGTGTATACAACAGCCCAGATGTGGTGGGGGGCGATCCCAGGTTCTATTGGTGAAACTTCAAAACCATTAATTATAATTGGAGCCTTAATTTTGTTAGCCACAGGCATAGCTTCATGGAGAATCATGCTGAGTATGCTTCTTGGGGCCATAACTATGGCTTGGTTACTCAATGCTTGGGGAGCAACTCCATTTATGGAAGTTCCTTGGCAGTATCAATTCTATATGGGAAGTTTCTTTTTTGCCATGGCATTTATGGCAACAGATCCAGTAACTGCGTCATCTACCAATACCGGAAAATGGATTTATGGTTTTTTAATTGGTTTTATTGGAATGATAGTCAGGGTAATAAATCCGGCATATCCTGAGGGATGGATGTTGGCAATTTTATTCTTAAATACATTTGCTCCTTTAATTGATCATTACGTGATTGAATCTAACATGAAAAAACGTTTACAAAATGCATAGTACAAGATCAACTATATTTTTTGTTTTGGCAATGACTTCTGTAGTCGCATTGGTTCTCGCATTCTTGTTTAACGGATTGAAAGATACCCATGAACGAAACGAAATAGTCTACAATAAGAAAGCCATTCTTTCTGCAATCGAAAATGAACTTGGTGAAAAGATAGAAGAAATGTCGGACGAAAGAGCTGAAGAAATATTCTCCACAAAAATCAAACAATCTGTTTATACTGTAGAAGGGGAAGTAGTTGAAGAATCTTTTATTGCAAGCAGGTATAAAGGTGGTTTGGCTGAAAATATTGATCTGCGAAAAGAAAAAAAATTGGCGGATGATGAGAAGATTCTTCCAGTGTTTGAATTCACATCAGATGCAGGTAAAAAATATTACATAGCCTCAGTGAGGGGTAGTGGATTATGGGATGATATTTGGGGCTATATTGCTTTAGAGGACGATTTGAATACCATTGCAGGGGTTGCATTTGGACATAAAGGCGAAACACCAGGATTAGGTGCAGAAATTAAAGACAATACAAATTTTAAGGCACAATTTAAAGGGAAGAAGATTTATGATAAGGAAGGAAACTTTAAGTCGGTTTATGTAAGAAAAGGAGGTGCGAAAGATCAAACTTTTGAGGTTGACGGAATATCAGGTGCAACAATAACAGCTGATGGGGTCACAGAGATGTTGAAAAGAGGATTGAAGTACTATGAATCATATTTCAAAACTATTAAAGGATAGACCATCAAAATATAAAGGATGTCAGAGATAAAAGAAATAACACAGAAAGAGGCTGCATTTAGCTTTGGTAAAAAGGAAAGAAAACTCCTTACCGATCCACTAAATGATAATAATCCTATTACCGTTCAAGTACTGGGAATTTGTTCAGCACTGGCAGTAACAACTCTTTTGGACAAAGCTTTGGTTATGTCTATTGCAGTTGTTTTTGTTTGCGCATTTTCAAATTTAATAATCTCAGTACTTAGGAATTCAATTCCAAAGTCTGTAAGGATGATTGTCCAATTGGTTGCCATAGCATTTTTAGTGACAGTTGTTGAGCTCATTTTAAAAGCTATCAATTATCCTATTTATGTAGAACTTTCAGTGTTTATTGGTTTGATTATAACCAATTGCATAATTATGGGAAGACTAGAAGCATTTGCAATGGCAAATGGGCCTTGGAAATCATTTTTAGATGGAGTAGGAAATGGTATCGGGTATGGTATCATTCTTATTATTGTAGCTGCTATTAGAGAACTTTTTGGTAAGGGCACACTACTAGGTTATACAATACTTGGTGATTGGTACACACCAAATGGTTTGATGGTTTTATTCCCTTCTGCAATGTTCGTTATTGGAATTTTAATATGGATTCACAGATCTTGGAATAGAAACTTAATTGACGTTTCTTAAAAAAGTTAAACATGGGAGAATTAGCAAATATATTTATTAAATCCGCATTTATTGAAAACCTTGCCTTGGCATATTTTCTTGGTATGTGTTCTTATTTAGCGGTTTCTAAAACAGTTAAAACAGCTTTTGGGTTGGGCTTAGCCGTTATTTTTGTACTTGGTATTACAATGCCTATAAATTGGCTTATAAGTGAATACCTATTAAGTGAAAATGGAATTTTCGGGATGGATCTCACCTTTTTAAGATTGATTCTGTTTATATCTGTAATTGCTTCAATGGTACAGCTTGTTGAGATGGTGGTAGAGAAATTTTCTCCTTCATTGTACAATTCATTAGGAATCTTTTTACCATTGATAACTGTAAACTGTGCCATATTGGGAGGTTCTTTATTTATGGTTTCCAAAGAATATAATTTCTCTGAGTCGGTTGCCTTTGGTTTGGGCGGTGGCTTCGGTTGGTTTTTGGCTATTATAGCCATAGCCGCTATCCGAGAAAAAATTCAATATTCAGCTGTACCTGGACCATTGAGAGGTTTGGGAATGGCATTTTTACTAACAGGATTGATGGGAATGGCGTTCATGAGTTTGATGGGAATAGATCCAGCAGCATTTTAAAGCATAACAAATGATAATTAATATGATTTTTCTTTCTGGAGTTATGCCATACATATGGACCTTAATAGTTCTGTGCGGCGTAATCTTGCTTTTGAGTTGGATGTTGATTTATGCAAGAAAAAGATTGGTTCCTCAAGGAGAGGTTAAAATAGTAGTGAATGGAGATGAAGATAACCCCATGATGGTTCAGCCTGGAAGTACTTTGTTGACAGCTCTATCCGAAAAAAGCGTTTTCTTGCCGTCAGCATGCGGTGGAGGTGGAACTTGTGCCATGTGCGAGTGCCATGTTTACGAGGGAGGAGGAGATGTTCTTCCTACGGAGATGAACCACCTAACTCGAAAAGAGGCCGCAGAAAAGAAGCGTTTAGCGTGTCAGGTCAAGGTAAGGGAAGATATGAAGATAAGTGTTCCTGAAGAGGTCTTTGGTATCAAGAAATGGGAGTGTGAAGTGGTAAGTAACAATAATGTAGCCTCTTTTATAAAAGAGTTTGTTGTTAAACTTCCTGATGGTGAAGTGCTAGATTTTGAATCTGGAGGATATGTGCAGATAGATGTACCAGAGGTCGTTGTAAATTATAAGGATATTGATATTACAGCTCATCCAGCTCACCATGACGATCCAGCAAAATTTCAGTCAGAATGGGATAAGTTTAAATTGTGGGATCTAAAAATGGTCAATGAGGAAGAACAATTTAGAGCTTATTCAATGGCTAATCACCCTGCAGAAGGTAACATTGTAAAATTGAACATTCGAATTGCAACTCCTCCTTTTGATAGGGCAAAGAATGGGTGGATGGATGTAAATCCTGGTGTTTGTTCCTCTTATGTTTTTGGATTAAAACCTGGTGATAAATGCACGATCAGTGGTCCGTACGGTGAATTCTTTATTAAGGAAACTAAAAAAGAAATGGTTTATATAGGGGGAGGTGCCGGAATGGCTCCATTGCGATCTCACCTGTTCCATTTGTTTCATACCTTGAAGACGACCGATAGAAAGGTTAGTTTTTGGTATGGAGGTAGGACAAAAAGAGAATTATTTTATATCGAGGAATTTAGGCAAATAGAAAAAGATTTTCCAAATTTCAAATTCTATGTAGCATTAGACAATCCTTTGGAAGAAGATAATTGGCAGGTAAAAGACAATATTGACGCTCCGGGTGATGGGTTTAAAGGTTATATCATGCCAGTTTGTGTAGAACAATACTTGAGTAAGCACCCAGAACCTGAGGAAATCGAATATTATTTTTGCGGACCACCTATGATGAACAAATCTGTTATTGATGCTCTTGATAGTTTAGGAGTACCAGAAGAAAATATAGCATTTGATGATTTTGGGGGATAGAATCAAATTAGCATTTTAAAATATGTAATAGCCTGAGATGTAATGTTTTGGGCTTTTTTTATGCTTGTTGGTCTAAAAAGTAATGTTATTAACTTGAAAAGGAAATACTTTTGTGAAAAATAGTATTTCACTTGACAATGATAGTATTACTATCGTATATTTGTAGTATAAATTAAAGAACATGACAGAGCAGGTATTAAATTCAAAAATAATCTCATTGAAACCGCAATTGGAAAACTATGCTTATTCTTTAACTAAAGATCAAGTAAATGGTCAGGATTTAGTTCAACAGACGATGTTAAAAGCATTTGATAAAATACATCAGTTTAAAAAAGGGACTAATCTTAAGGCATGGTTGTTTACGATCATGAGAAATAATTTTATAAATGATATAAGGAAGAATAGCAAGTTTGTAGGTAGAGAAGAATTAACAAGTTACATTCCATATTCTAATAAAGACATGAATGTCCAAAATTATGGAGAAACGAATATGATGTACGAAATGCTGGTTGAAGAAGTTGAAAAATTACCTATTAATCTTAAACAACCATTTAAAATGATGGTTGATGGATACGCATACAAAGAGATATCAGATCAATTGGATATGCCTTTAGGTAGTGTTAAAAGTTTTATTCATAAAGCAAGAAAGAGATTGCAGCAACGAGTACTACACTTATCAGATTATAGAGCGATTAAGCAAAGCGCCTAATTTCAAAATACTAATAATATATTGATGGAGGTTTATGTAAACCCAAGGATTAATGCAGATGTTTTCCTTAAGAATCCTATGGATTCAGAACTGGGGAAAAAGATTATTTCTTACTCTGTAAAGATGATTGATGAAATTGGATTTTCTAAGTTTAATTTTAAAAAATTAGCTGAAGAAATTCAATCGACGGAGGCTTCTATTTATCGGTATTTTCCAAACAAACATAGGGTTATAATTTATTTATCCGCTTGGTATTGGGAATTTGTGCTTTATCAAATTAATGTGAAAACGAAAGAAGTAAAAGAACCTAAAAAGAGGTTAGAGATTGCGATTAAAAATTTAGTCTACATTGGAGAAGAAGCTCAAACACACTCTTATTTAGATATGGTAATACTACAAAGAATAATTACTGAGCAGTTTTATAAAATAGTACGTACTAAAAATGTTTCAGTTCAAAATGAAATTGGCTTTTTCGAAAGTTATAAAAGACTTTGTAGTTCACTAGCAAGCCTTTTTAATGAAATTGATAGTAGCTTTAAATATCCGATGACGATGTCTACAGCTGTGGTTGAAATGTCTATTAATAATACATATTGCTGCAGCAATATGCCCTCTCTAACAGAAATTAAATGTGGAGCCGATCAAAAAAGTCAAATTGAAATGATGATCCAGTATTTTTGTGGCAGGCTATTAGAAAAGTGTCAACTTTCTTTTAATTGAAATGCTAATTCTTTTCTCCAGTTAAAATAGCCCAATATTGACATCGACATATAAAGGAGGCTCATACCCGCAAAAAATGGTGCTCCAGATTTATAATAGATATAAAAGTAAACTGGGTTAATAATTAACCAATAAAGCCAATTTTCAATATAACGTTTGGTTAAAAGATAGGTCGCGATAAGCGAAAATCCTGTTGTTAACGCATCTAAATATGGGAAAGCCATATCGAAATACATATTTGCAAAATATGCAGTTGAAAATGAAATTAGTATTCCCAAAATGATAAAAAAGAAATTAGCTAAGTATGAAAGATTTTTAACTTTTGAAGGCTTCGATTTATTCCCTTTTAACCATTGGTGGGCCCCATAAATTGACATGAAAACATACACTATTTGTAATAATGCGTCAAATTTTAAGTTTAATTGGAAGTAACTTTCAATAGCCCATAAAAGACAAGAAATTGCACCAAATAAGAAGCATATTGGTTTATTCTTTGTTGCAAAATAAATATAAAAAAGGCCAAATAAAATTGCGAAGATTTGAAGGTAACTTAAAGGCATTTACGAAAGTGTATTTTATTTCCTTTTGAAATCACCTCTCTTCCAAGCTTTAATAAATTCTGCCCATGCTGCAGG
This sequence comes from Saprospiraceae bacterium, assembly GCA_020630955.1. Taxonomy (GTDB): domain Bacteria; phylum Bacteroidota; class Bacteroidia; order Chitinophagales; family Saprospiraceae; genus JAHDBF01. The sequence goes on along the minus strand of JAHDIE010000020.1, from coordinate 27,793 downwards.
GTTAAAAATATTCTGAGGTTTGTATTGTCCAGTAGTTCTATATTCTTCAAATTGCTGATCGACAAGGAGATTATAAGACTCTAATCCATCACCAGGGACAGCAAATAACATTTCATCCAGAGCTTTTTGAGCTAGATTTGCTTGAGCGTATTTTCTCATTTCATTGTCAACATTTATTGCTAAAAACTCTATTTTATAATTTTCTCTGGAGGGCCAAGGTTGAATGACTGCCTCAGGAAGTAAAATATTGTCTTTGCTCATCACCTGGTACCAACTATAGAATATCTTCGACAAAGTATCTGGAATCACTTTTTCAACGCTTTCAAAACCAATACGACTAAACACAATTGTATCTCCAGCTTGGGCAACTAAGCTAAAAAATCCGTCTATCTCAGTAACAGCACCTCTGCTGGTATTAAGGATTGAAACATTTGTATAGGGAAGTGGAAGTATATCACCATTGGCATCTTCTGTGACTACAACCCCTGAGAATTGAATGACATTTCTTTCTTTTTGTGCTGATAAGTTAAGAAATAAAAAACTAACTATGAATAATATTATATACCTCAAAAATATTGATATTGTGAACGAGTAATATACGAATGTAAGATATAAATTGTTGCAGGTAATCTTTAATTCAAGTCCAATTAACAAGCATTTAACTATATATTTTTTGTCTTAAGAAAGATATAATTGTACTTGAAAGAAATATCTTTGGGGCAGTGGAAGGATATAAGATAAAGATTCAACAATTTGAAGGGCCGTTTGACCTCTTACTCTTTTTTATTGAAAGGGATGAATTGGATATTCATGATATTGACGTTTCTCAAATTACTGATGACTTCTTAGGATATATAAAGAAATTGGAGGAACTGAACATTGATGTGGCCTCTGAGTTTATCTTGGTTGCAGCTACTTTGATGAGAATTAAGGCAAAAATGCTTATCCCTAGGAAAGAATTGGACGAAGATGGAAATGAAATTGACCCTAGAGAAGAATTGGTTCAAAAATTATTGGAATATCAGCGCTATAAAGATATTATTGAAGAACTGAAATCTTTAGAGAAGGATCGTTCTTTAAAACATCACAGAGGATATACTAAAGTTGAACTGAAGCAATTAGCAACGAAAGCATTGGTAGATATAGAGCTTGAATCGATTTCATTATCCAAACTTTTTAAAGCGTTTGAATCTGTTATAAGTCGGTATGAAAATCGTATCGAAAGAGTTGTACATCAAATACTTAAATATCCTTATACAGTTAAATCTCAAAGGAAGAAAATCAAATCCACCATTTCAAAATTTGAAAGAAGTTCATTCGACCAGATTTTTAATCAGATGGAAAACAGGATTGAAGCCATAGTTACATTTTTAGCTATGTTGGAAATGTTAACAACACAAATATTAAAAATGACTCCTGGGATTGGGGTCAATAATTTTTGGATAGAGAAAGGTCAGAATTATAATAATACCGAAGAAGAATAAATTGAATTATGAAGTTAGATGAGTACATTGCGGTTAGTGGCATGTCAGATGTTTATAAATTGGTTACCAATAAACCTAATGGTTTAATTCTTGCCGATTTAGATTCTGGCAAAACAAAGTTTTATCCAGTCCGAAAACACCAATTTACACCAATGGCATCAGTAGCTATATATACATTGGAAGATACAATTCCGTTGGTTGATGTTTTTGCAAGAATGAAAGAAAAGCTAGGTACGCTTGCAGTTCCGAAGGCTTCAGAGGACAAAATGAAATTGCTTGAGTACTTTGAAAATATAGTTCCAGATTATGATGAAGATCGAGTATATGTCAGTGACATTAAGAAGGTAATTAAATGGTTTACCTTTTTAAATGATCGAAAGATACTGGATTCCGGAATTGATCGAGAAGAAGAATAGTCAAACTAATTTTTCTATTATTTCATTTATTATTTCACTTTCGTATCCTTTTCCATATGCGAATTGAAAAAGCTTAGACTTAAGTTGATATTCATTTAAGTTTTTTTTTGCGTATTGTCTGCTTTGCTTTTCTAAGATTGACTTCAAGTTGCTTTTGTATTCATTTGGGTCAACTTCCTCAAGTCCTTTCTGAATGCAATATTCGGAAACTTTTTTACTTTTTAGGTTTATAATTATTTTGTTTTTGCCCCACTGATTCATCCTATACTTACCTCTAACATAAGATCTTGCATATCTTTCTTCATTTAAAAAGTCGTCTTGAATTAATAAACTAATAAGTTCTTCTAAGTTATCCCCATAAATTTCTAACTTCAGTATTTTAGATCTTACCTCAGAATGACAGCGTTCTTTATAAGCACAAAATTGTTGAAGTTTTAAAAGTGATGTTTGGTCAATGTTCATATTTTATAAATTGAATATTGTCGCAATAAGTTCTAATTGCAAAAAAAAATCCACCTAAATATTAGGAGGATTTTTCATCGAGTCATTTTGGGGTGGCCTCTATAATTCGTAATGTTTAATCATTATATTAAACAAGTTGTATTAGAATGCGAAATATTTCGCAGCACTGTTCCGGAAAATTAATAGAGAAAGTCTATACTGATAAGCAAATGTAAAATAAAAGAATAACATATTATAATTATTTGTAATATATTATAAAAAATCCCGGCCACAAGCCGGGATCTCTTTAAGCATTCTTTGTTACTCTTAGGAAGCTATCTGCCACAATTTCGGTTTTATACCGTTTAATGCCTTCTTTGTCTTCATAAGATCTGTAAGTGATCTTGCCATGGATAATGACTTGATTGCCTTTGGTTAATGAATTTTTCATTAGTTCTGCTTTTTTACCCCATGCAACTACAGTATGCCATTGTGTTGTTTGGACTTTTTCACCATCACCATTTGTGAAGTATTCACTGGTTGCAAGAGGAAAATTTGCAACTGAATTTCCATTCTCAAAAGATTTCAATTCAATGTCATTCCCTAGGTTACCAATTAGCTGAACAGAATTTCTTAAAGTATTCATAATATTAATTTGTGCTTACTTTGCCGTAAGCTGTTAAATACAAATAGGTGAGAAAAATTAGTGGATAGTAAACATCAATTTCAATTTTCTTAAAGAATTATTGGTTGCTTTTAATTTAAGATTGTATACATTTGTGAAAACAAGTTCTTTAAAATAAATCTTATCAAGAAAGGTGGAGGGGAAGGCCCATTGAAACCTTAGCAACCCTTATATTTAAGAAGGTGCTAATTCCTGCAGTCATGCGAGATAAGTCAAAAGGTTATGCTTTCTTTTGGCTAGAAAGAAAGGTAATTTTTTCATTTTTCTTGGTAAGTAAATATTACTATGAGTAAATTAAACCAATACTTACACAAGGGAGATTTTATTCTTGAATCTGGAGAAAAAATTCACAACTTAATAGTTGCCTATCATACTTTTGGTCAGGTAAATTCTGATGCTTCAAACATTATCTGGGTATTTCATGCCTTATCTGCAAACTCTAATGTTATGGAGTGGTGGCCTGGCTTGTTTGGCGATGCTTGTCTTTTCAACTCTGAAGATCACTATATTGTTTGTGCGAATGTAATAGGATCTCCGTATGGTTCAACTCAAGCATTGGATAAAGGTTTTCCTCAATTTTCTGTCAGAGATGTTGTTGCTGCCCACTTATTGTTGGCAAGCCATCTTGAAATAAATAAAATAAAAGTTGCTATAGGTGGGTCATTTGGAGGAGACCAGGCCTTAGAGTTTGCTTATTCATATGAAGGTATAATTGAAAACTTGGTTCTTATTGCATCTAGTGCAAAAGAATCTGCATGGGCTATTGCAATACATGAAACTCAAAGAATCGCTTTGACTTCTGACCCAACATTTGGTAAAGTTGGAGGGGGTGTTGAAGGCATGAAAGCAGCTAGAGCAATTGGAATGTTGACTTATCGAACAAGTAGGTCATTTATTGAAAATCAAACGGATAACAATGATAAAATAGATCAATTTAAAGCAAGTAGTTACATTCAATATCAAGGGGACAAGTTTGTAAAAAGATTTAATGCATTGTCTTATTACTTTCTTACAAAATGTTTGGATAGTCACAATATAGGTAGAAATAGAGGAGGGGAGAATCTTGCCTTGCGGCAAATTAGAATTCCAACACTTGTAATTGGGATTTCTTCAGATATATTGATTCCTACTTCTTTGCAAAAAGAGCTGGCAAAACAAATGCCAAATGCTGTATATAAAGAAATTGAATCTACTTTTGGACATGACGGATTTCTTGTTGAAACCAAATCAATTTCTGATGAAATATTTTCTTTTTTAAATTCAACAAGTCAAAATAGAAAAGTATTAAAGTTCGGCGGTAAATCTCTTGCAAATGGAAAGGCTTTCAATGAATCAATGGACATTGTTTTGGAGGCTTCTAAGCACGATCAAATTGTTATGGTAGCTTCAGCTAGAGGTCAAGCAACGGATCGATTGATTGGCTTATATAGAAAAGCTTTAAAGAATGAACTCAATCATAACGATATAAATGATTTTATAAACGATCAATTGATAGAAGGTATAGATATAAATTTTGAGGAAGAGAAAATGGAGTTGGAAAGCATATTAAATTCTATAAGTGTATTGGGTTTCGATCATCAAAGAATCAAAGATCAAGTAGTAAGTTTTGGGGAATTGATGAGTGTGCGTACCATTGCTGCACACCTGCGAAAGAAAGGAAAAATTGTGAAAGTTATTGATTCTAGAGAAATAATAAAAACATATGAAGAAGGGGGAGAAACGCATGTAGATTTGAGTCTTTCAAAAGAAATGTGTTTGGGGGCAATTAATAATTCAAAAATTGACCTTATATATATTGTAACTGGTTTTATAGGTTCTGATAAATTCGGTAAAACTTCCACTCTTGGAAGAAATGGCAGTAACTATACAGCAACTTTATTGGCAAGTTTTCTGAAAGTTAAAGAAGTCCAAAATTGGACTGATGTAGATGGAGTTTATACAGGTCATCCTAAATATGTAAAAACTGCAAAAAGAATTAATCATTTAAGTTATAAGGAGGCAAATGAGCTTGCAAATTTTGGCATAAATGTTCTTCATTCAAAAACAATCCTACCATTGGTGGAAGCACAAATTCCATTAAGAATCCTAAGTAGCTTTTCAAAAGACAAAGATGGAACTTTAATCGATCAAGATGGCTCAGGTCTTGGTATTAAAGCTGTTTCATTAATAGAGGATGTTAGTTTGATTAGTATAGAGGGTTCAGGAATGATGGGAAAGGTTGGAATTGATTCCAGAATATTTTCAACCTTGAAAGATGGGAATATCAGTGTTCGGTTAATTTCTCAAGCTTCAACTGAACGATCGATTGGTTTTGTTATTGGCAATAAAGATGATTGTAGGGCTGAAAAACTCTTAAATGAAGAATTCGCCATTGAATTAAATAGTGGCATAGTTTCTAAAATTAAAATAAATAAGCAAACAGCAATCATATCCATCATTGGTCGCCATAATTATGCTCTTGAAAAAGCAATTCATGGGTTACGAAAGAATAAAATTTGGGTTCACTTATTTAGCAATAGCATAAATGGCGAAAATATTTCATTGGTTATTGATGATCATAAGAAGTTTGAAGCTTTAAATATTGTGCATGAGTATGCCATCAATAATAAATAGTATGATGGATTTTTATGGAAATAAAATTTAAAATCTTTCCAATTGAATTTCCATCCAATCACTATTACTACAAGAGGTATCAAGTTCCATGTCTCCAGCAAAAAAGAATATATTGAATTCGATATCATCGTCATTGCAAAAAAAGAATACCTTGTCATCTAAATCAATTTCTATAGTGGAGCTATCTTCAAATGCTTGCCATGAACCATCGACAACAAAAAAGTCTCCATTTTCAAACCAACTTACTTCAACATCAAAATTATTTTCAAAAATGAAGTGCATATCTTGTACTGTTCCATCTTCTGCAATATTATCTCCAGATAAGATATAGTCATCAACGACCCATTCTCCTATTATATCTCTTTCTAGTGCATTAAGACTATCATCTCCACAAGAAGTAAATGTAAGCGCCAGAATAATGCTAAAAAATGGAGTTAATAATTTATAATGTTTCATCCTAAATGTTTTTTTGAAGATAGCTTATGTTGCTATTTTGTTAACATACATTTTAGGGTTTAACCTTGTATTAAGATTCTTTAAGAAGAGATTAAGAAAAAAGCCTTGTGAAATAAATTCGCAAGGCTTCCTATGTAGTTGGTATCGTATTATTAATATTTACTCTTTTTCTCCTACAAGTGCGTTGTCTGAATCCCTTTTAACCTTTACAATTTTATTGGTTTCGCCTGAGAAAAAGTAATCTTTTGGATTGGTGTCTCCATCTGGCCAGATGATTGAAAGTTTTCTTAAACCTTCATCAGCTAGGCCAATATGCATTGGTTCATGAACGGCACTTGCAGTTTGGCCTCCTACAATAAAGCTTCTTTCAAACTCATCATTTACAACTACCTTTGCACCAATGCCATAAACATTGTTAGAGTTGGTATTTTCTAGATCTAACTTTACCCAGTTGTTGCCGGTGTCATTTTTATTGATGTATACAAATGTTTTACCATATTCGAAGGTTGTAGGTGCCTTCATGATTTTATTTGGTGGTGGTACGGCTAAAGCTTTTCCCATGAAGTCAATTTTAAGATTTCGTGCATCGGGACTTAGAGAATTGTATCCACCTCCATGTGGTACAACAATATCAACCATTCCATCTCCATTTAAATCCGATGCAATATTTCCATTTGCAGTTTCATGCATTCTAAAAATATCTTTAATTTGACTTTTTGCACTTGCATCCATACCTTGGCCTGAGTAAGAATCTCTATCTGAAAAATAAACATAATCTTCTTTGTGCCATCCAGTCCCTGGTGATGGTTTTCTTGGCGGGTTTGCATCGTAGTCTAAGTCTTGGATATCAAAAAGTCTATATTCTAATGTTCGATCTTCAAAGCTGAAATTTTCTTTTGTTGATTTATTGATCAACATTCTACCTACACCTGCAGACCAATCTCCAATAAAATTATCATTACCCCTGTTTAGAGAACCTACCATGTAAATATCTAAATCTTTGTCATTATCTATATCAAAAAAGCTTGGGTTCCATGAAAACTCTGTTCCATTAAGTGTATTATTATATCCGAGTGAGTCGAACATTTTATGGGCGATAGGGTGGATGTTATATTTGTGGTAACTATCGGGTGCTGTAAATTCGTTAAATTTAACTTGAATATCGGAAGCAATATTTTCAAATTTATCTGAATTGTCTTCAAAGTTAAATACAAGATGATTAAAGTTGGCTTTCCCATACATCGCATTTATCTGACAAAGTGATTGAATATTCATTTCATCTAGATCAGCTAAAAATAGTGCAGTATTTCTAATTGAAAATGTAACAGCCCCGCACCCTGCTACCATCATCTCTGATTTTTTATCATTGTTTAGGTCACCAAAAGCTAGGCCCATCCAACAACCTATATATTTTGAATGATTTAATTCATCAATGGGTTTGAAGCCTTTACCTTTTTGATTTATGTAAATTCTGAGTCTATTTGGAATATCATTTGCTGCGACTAAATCTGGGTAATTGTCATTATTTATATCAGCAAACATCACAGCCCAGGTGTGACTTGCGTGTTCTCCAACTTGTTTGCCGTTGTATGTTGAAACAGAAGAATCCTCAAGATCTTTTCCTCCTCGTCGTGGTAATGAGGGGTCCAAATTTTCTTCCTTAAATAGGCCAGAGCATTTGTATTCAATAGCCTTTTCTTCAAAATTGAATTTTCCTGTTTCTGCAAGTTGATTTATCCACAGTTCATTTCTATTACCTGCAAAAGTTTCAGCACCAAATCCCCAAAAGTCTGGGTCTAAAAAGTTGCCCATATAAATATCTAGGTCGCCATCTCTATCCATGTCAGCTACGGTTGCGCCAGTTGTGTGATAATTAATTTTATCAAAGCCAATTTCCTTAGACACATCTTTCCATTCTGGAAGCCCATCCTTATCCTTGTCTCCCATATTTAACAAAAGAACATTTTGCCCTTCGCCTTCACCCATAAACTTTACATTGTTTCCATCTAGCATATCACCAGCTAAAAAAGGAGGCATATGGCTTTCGACATACTCCAAATCATCTTTATCTTTTCTTCCCATGTAATTTGCACCTGGGTAGAATCTCATTCCAAAACCAGGGACAGTAAAAGGAGTTCCATATTGGGCATTTAGAATCAGTAGGTCAACGCGTCCATCTCCATTAAAGTCAGCGCCTACGGCTCCTCGACCAATTCTGCCAGGTCTATATCTTTCATCTTCAATGCTTTTTCTTGGGTTGTATTTGTTTTCAGGTAGTAATTCTTCCAGAACGTATTGATCGTTTTTAGAATCCTTAATAATTTCTTCTGATGATTTTAAAATTGGATTACCATTTGAATCATTACCTAAATTAATATACAAGGTACTTGGTATAGCTGGTAATCTTTTGTCTAATTGAAGTACGCCGTTTTCATCCATTTGACTTGCTGTTGGACGTCCATTATTGGGAATATATAGATCTTGTAGACCGTCTCCATTTGCATCAAATGTAGCTACACCTCTCATGACGATAGCATTTGGGCTTAGTCCTCCTTCACCAAGCATATCACCGATTTGTTCAAAACCTTTTATGCTTTCATCTATTTCAATTGGGCCCTCATATCTTATATTTTCGAATCCTTCTTCTTGATTAGACTCCATGTTGACTTCCATACCAAGTCTTTGTTTTATTAATCCAGTCACAATATTTAAGGAGTCTTCTCCTTTGAATTTAACCAAAAGTTTTGGACCGATTAGCACAATTAATATGATAATCGTTAAAAATATTAGCAGGCCTTTTTTTAGTTTACTTTTCATGGTTGGGATTTTATAAATCTAAAGTGTGTTGTCATCTTGGTATGTTTGATAAATGGGAGGACTATAATTCTTATTATTTAATAAGATTTCATCTTTCATGATATTCACATTTATATCAAATTCCATTAAATCGGTTATTCTTTCATATGACACCAAAGTTATTCTTATAAACATATCATCTTCTTTTTCAACTGGTCTTAGAAACAATTGCTCATATCCTAGAAGATGATTATTTACCATTTTGAGATTTCCATTTTCATCAATGTCAGATAGATATGCGAAAGAAGGCCTTGGCCCTACGGTGGATCTAAGCAATCGTCTTTCAATTGGTTCTGAGGCCTGAAATACCCCTGCACCAAATGCTGGTATAATAAAGTCATTTTTAAAACTTAATAATGACATTGGAATATTTCCTATGATTAAGGATTTTGATTTGTCTTGATTATATACTTTTATTTCAATGTAATCGCTCGGTAAGAATTCTTGATCAGAAGAGTATTCGGTTTTGGGATTTGATCTATGAATCTCGGCAGATTTCCAATCTCTGTTAAAAACAAGCTTCATTCTATTATTTGGATCATAGATACCAGGTTCTTGGAATGAAAACATTGAAAAATGATCACCTTCTTGTAATTCTTCTTGTTTTGTGACTTCAATAGGATTATTCTTTCTTTCGATTTCGAAGAATTTTCTTTGAACTTTACGCCTACTGTCCTGCGAAGAATAACTACCCAATACTTTTTCTTTATTATACTGGACACTAAAATCTCCAACTTTGTCACCGATGTTCCTTAGTCTGTTGAGATCGAGGGTTACATCTGTGAAATGACTGGGGTCATTAAAATCATTTGGGATTGATTCTTTATTTATCCCTGTTTGATTTTCAATGAGTTCGAAATAGAAATCTTGATCTACTTCATACCAAGCATGAAACATTTCACCTACAGCATCGCTTGCGCTAAACTCCCAAAGACCCGGCCTAAGGCAATTATTGATAACAAACAATCTTTTTGGCAGTACTCCTTGATTTGGCTGATAATTACCGTTATTAAAGATATATTCTCCTTTATTATTAAAAAGGTCTTCCGAGCTTTTAACTTGGGCGTACATATTGTTGGATTCCTGGATAGGAATACCTATTCCATTCCTTGAATATTCTGCTAGAATAAGATTTGCAATATCAAATTTGTCACCTTTAATTTCAGGGTAAGGAAGTAATGGAGTCAGAAATTTGGTATCAATATTTTCTATGTTGAGGTAACTGGATTTAGATTCATTTTGGAGAGTAAAATTCAAAGATCTTTTCTGGAAGTCGTGTGATAATTTTACTTTATTGAGTTGCCTTAAATTTGATGAATACCTGTTGATAGATTGAGTAGATGAGTTAATGACTTTATTTTCACTGACCTTTATTTCTTGATCTAGGGAAATTTCTGAGTCAATGCTTGATTGCTCACTTTTGGATGGTTTTAGATTTTGGCAAGAAAAAGTAAAAATGCAAAGAGTTGCAAAGCTTAAGCACCAGAAAGGTGTCTTTTTAGTTATATTCATTCTTAGGGTGTTTACTCGATTATTACTCAATATATATACAACCTATTGCATATATATGTTTTGCATAACCTAAGTTATCAAAAATAACATTAGGAACCTTGAGAATTAGGTGGTATTTTATTGCTTGGAGGGCTAAAATGTAAACTAATTATCAAAACTGCTAAAATTGTACCAAAATCCGAGTTATATTTCAAATTGGTATATTGTTTGACTCAAATTCTCTGTAATTTCCTTAGAATACTTTCCTACCTAATTTTCCACACCTCAACTATAACTCAAAAAGACTAATCATGATACCAATTTTGGTAGGTTTATTTCTACTAGAAAATAGAGCTTATAATGAAGAAGATACTTCTTCCGAAGAGATTTTAGCTATAAAATCTAGGGTCAGTTATTTGGAAGATAATATTGTGCAATATCTTGAACTGCCAGTTATGTCAGAATTCAGTACAAATTTATTATTTGATTGTTTGCAAGAAAAAATTGATGAAGGTAACTGTCGTGCTATTTTGTTTGATTTGTCAATGGTACAGGTGCCAAGTATCATTGTTAGAAAGCTAATTTATAAGAGATTTGAAATGATCTCGCGAAATTGCGATTTAATCTGTTTTTGCACTGGTAAAAGCTCTTTGATTAATATAGCATTAAAATTCTTCATCAATTCCAGTGATGCTACTTTTGAAGATTCAACTTTTGTAAAGAACAAATCTGAAGCGTTAGAGTATATTTATGAGAAACTTGGTCGAAAATAAGACAGATTTTACCGAAGAAATTCTAAACCACTGTTTGGATATTGCTAGAGGTGAATGCTCAATTACCTTTGATTCCATTGAAAATGCACCCAGTGAGAAATATGCTCAAATTCTTTATGGACTTCATTGTATGAATGAGGAGATTGAGAATTCAAAAAGGGAAGAAGCTCTTCGAATAAAAAACGAATATGAGGCTAAGATTTTAAAGGATAAAAATCGTGAACTTGAACAGTTTGCTTTCAAAGCCTCTCATGATTTAAAAGAACCTATAAGAACTATATTTAGTTTTAGTCAGCTATTGAAAAACAGCATCATTGAAGATGTCGATGCCAAATCCTTGTCCTATATTGACTACATACAGACTTCAGCTAAGCGTATGACCGATATGATTTCCCACTTGTTAAACTATGCTCGATTTGGGAATAAACCAATTTATGAAGACATTGATACACATATATTATTGCAAAATGTTCATTTTGATTTAATTACACAGATTCAAAGAACCCAGGGAAAGTTAATTGTAAAAAGCTTGCCAACTTTAGTTGGGGATAAAACTTTGCTAAGGTTGCTGTTTCAAAATTTAATCAGTAATGCTTTAAAGTTTACACGCGATAATGTTCCGCCAATCATAGAAGTAAGTTCCACTACCTTAGCGGATTTCACTCGTTTTGAAATCAAGGATAATGGTGTTGGCATTAAAGAGCAATATATCCCAGAGTTGTTCAATATTTTTGCTAGAGGTCACCATAAGGATAAAACTTATGAAGGGACTGGAATTGGGCTTTCCCATTGTAAAAAAATTGTTGAAATACATGGTGGCGAGATCTGGTGCGAATCAGAAGTTGGTGTAGGAACAACATTTTTCTTTACAATAAGCCATATTTTAGCTCCATCTACAGAATAATATTTTCGATCAGATTTTTATTTTATAAACTATCTCATATTGTCCTAAGAGGACTAATATTCTTATCTTGAAGTCTCAAATCACGAGACTGAATGAATTATAACAAAGTTGCTGAAATTCTTGATAATGCTGCCTATTATCATCGAGCTATCGACCAAATTTCCTTTAATAAATCTATAAACCTGGACGAAGCATATGGAATCCAAAGTATTTCTATGTCGAGGCGATACTTGCGAGGCGAAAAACTTGTTGGTCTAAAAATGGGCTTTACCAGCAAGGCAAAAATGGAACAAATGGGTGTTCATGATTTAATTTGGGGGAGACTTACAAATAAAATGGAGATTAAATCCTCACAAACTATATATTTAGACGATTTTATACATCCTAGGGCGGAACCTGAAATTGCTTTTAAGTTGAATGGAAATGATCTAAACTCATTGACAATAGAGTCCGTTAAAGAAAAAGTTGATTCAGTTGCCATTGCTATAGAGGTTATTGATTCGAGGTATAAAAATTTTAAATTTTCATTGGAGGATGTAATTGCAGATAATTGTTCGTCTGCAGGATTTGTTTTAGGGGAATGGCAAGAAACAACTAATACTATAGAAGATATTGTTATCAAGTTGAAAATTAATAATGAATTGGTACATGAGGGTAATTCCAATGCAATTATGGGAAATCCATGGGAGTCACTTGTTGCGGCAGTACGATTGGCTCAAGAAAATGGACAACAATTAAATAAAGGATCCATAATTTTAGCTGGGGCAGCAACACCAGCGGCGTATTTGAAAAAAGATTGCACAATAAGTGCTGAAGCTGAAGGTTTGGGAGAAGTAATGTTTAAAACAAAATAAATGAGTAAGAACAATAATAAGTATTCAACTATTGATTACGGATCCTATTTAGGATTAGACAAATTGTTGGATGCTCAAAAATTGCGAAGTAAGGATTTACAGGAAATACCTGCCCATGATGAGTTGTTATTTATTATAGTTCATCAAAGTTATGAACTGTGGTTTAAGCTAATCATCCATGAGTTAGAATCGGTTATTAAAGTGTTTAAAACGAATAGGGTTGATGAAAAAAATCTGGGTACTTCGATAGCGAGGTTGGAAAGAGTGTCAGAGATTCAAAAACTACTTTTAGATCATCTGGCAATAATGGAAACCATGACGCCTTTAGATTTTCTTGATTTTCGAAATTACTTGTTTCCGGCAAGTGGATTTCAAAGTTTTCAATTTCGAAAAATTGAAAATTTGCTTGGATTGGATGAAGCTTCACGTGTTTCTTATGGTGGATACCATTATTCTTCACCATTTTCAGAAGAACAGCAGAAGGAACTTTTTTCCATTAAAGAAACCGGGACCTTATTTGATGTGATGGAAGATTGGTTAGAGCGAACACCTTTTTTACAGTTTAGAGATTTTGATTTTTTAAAATATTATAGGAAAGCTGTGGAGAAAATGATTTCTAAAGAGCAGGAGGCTATTAAAATGTCCTCTTATCTGTCGGAAAAAGAAATCCAAATGCGTTTGCGAATGTTAGGAAGTACTGACACCTATTTCGAATCAATATTAAACCCAGAAGTTCATCAGAAAATGATGGAGGAAGGCAATTTTAGATTAAGTTATAAAGCCTCATTGGCTGCATTACTAATAAATTTATATCGGGATGAGCCAATTTTACATCCACCATTTAAATTATTGATGTGTCTTGTGGATATTGATTCTAATATGACAAGTTGGAGATATAGACATGCACAGATGGTGTTAAGGATGTTAGGAAGAAAGGTTGGAACAGGTGGTTCTTCAGGTCACGACTATCTAAAATCTACAGGAGATAGTCATCATATATTTAAAGATTTACATAATATATCAACATTATTAATTCCTCGATCTGAATTGCCTGAATTGCCTCCTGCGTTGAAAGAACAATTGTCATTTACCTATAGTTCATCGATTAATAAATGAAAGAGATTCTTAATTATATAAATGGAGAACTAAAACCTGCTAAAAGTAGTTCAAGATTGGATGTATTTGATCCATCTAAAGGAACTGTTTATGCTCAAGCTCCTGATAGCGGTCGTCAAGATGTTCAAGAAGCCATTGATGCTGCAAATAAAGCTTTCGATATTTGGTCAAATTATTCTATTGACAGAAGGAGTAGAATGCTACATCGGATAGCAGATTTAATTGAAGAGAATCAAGAAGAATTAGCCCTTGCCGAATCTAAAGACAATGGTAAGCCTGTTTGGTTAGCCAATAAAGTTGATATTCCTCGTGCATCACAAAACATTAGATTTTTTGCAAATGCTATTACGCAATATTCAACTGAAGCCTATGATATGGTTGAATTAAAAGCAATTAATTATACATTGAGACAGCCATTAGGAGTGGTTGCAGCTATATCTCCTTGGAATTTACCGCTTTACCTGTTTACTTGGAAGATTGCACCAGCTTTAGCTGCTGGGAATACTGTAGTAGCAAAACCTTCGGAGATTACCCCAATGACAGCATTTTTATTTTCAGAATTATGCATCAAAGCTGGTTTACCCAATGGAGTTTTGAATATAGTTCATGGATATGGAGATAAAGTTGGAGAGGCCATGACAACCAATGTTCTTACAAAGGCTATATCATTTACAGGAAGTACAAAGGTAGGTGGCCATATAGCAAAAGTTGCGGCAGAACGATTTAAGAAAGTGTCATTAGAAATGGGAGGTAAAAATCCGAACATTATTTTTGCAGATTGTGATTATGATGAAATGCTTAAAGTTACCTTACGCTCGTCCTTTACAAATCAAGGTCAAATTTGTCTGTGTGGATCTAGAATATTGATTGAAAAGACAATCTATAAAAAATTCCGAGACGACTTTGTTGAAAAAGCAAAACAACTCAAAGTAGGCATCCCAATTGATCCCAATTCTAAGATTTCTGCTGTTGTTTCTAAAGGACACATGGAAAAGATATTAAGTTATATTGAGAAAGCAAAGGAAGAAGGTGGTGTTGTTTTATGTGGTGGTCAGCGAGTAAAAATGGAAGGAGAATATAGTGAAGGATGGTATATTAGTCCAACAATCATAGAAGGTCTAGATCAAAACTGTAAGGTAAATCAAGAAGAAATTTTTGGACCAGTAGTTACGATTATGCCATTTGAAAATGAAGCAGAGGCGATAACCATAGCCAACAGCACTGAGTATGGTTTGTCTGCTACAGTCTGGACCGAAAACCAATCAAAAAGTCAAAGAGTATCGAGAGCATTAAATGCAGGAATTGTTTGGATTAATACATGGTTACTTAGAGATTTAAGAACACCTTTTGGTGGGGTTAAAAATTCTGGAATGGGTAGAGAGGGAGGATACCATGCGCTCAACTTCTTTACAGAACTTAAAAATGTTTGTATAAAATATAATTAAATAAAACTAAGTAACATGTCAAGATTGTATCCTAAGTTTAATTTTAAAGAATGGATTGATGAACATAGACACTTGCTGAAACCCCCTGTTGGAAACAAGGTGGTTTGGGAAAATGGGGAATATATTGTTATGGTTGTAGGAGGTCCAAATGCAAGAAAAGATTATCATCTCAATCAAACTCCGGAATTCTTCTATCAAGTAGAAGGAAATATTGTTTTGAAAGTTATTGACGAAGGTGTTCCAAAAGATATTCATATCAATGAAGGTGATATTTATTTACTTCCCGCAAATATTCCACATTCACCACAAAGAGGAGAGAATACCATCGGTTTAGTTATTGAACAAGTTCGGTCAGAAGGAATGGAAGATGGGCTGATGTGGGCATGTGAAAATTGTACAGAGGAGCTATATCGCGAACCATTTATGTTGGATAATATTGAAACCGATATGCCAAAGATTTTTGATAAATTCTACAACAGTGAAGATTTGACAACATGTCGGAATTGTGGAACAAAAATGAAACAACCTTAATCTTTGGAAAACTTTGTAAAAGTTAATTCACACTCTCATTTATTGCCTTATCCAGAGCAAGTCCCTTCTTTTATGAAGAAAAAGGAGGTCTTTTGGATTGATGCTGATCGAAAGTATATGCGTCAGAAAAACTGGCAAAGGCCCATCACTGATTCTAGTTTTTTTAAAAATGAGAAATTAGAGTGGATGGAAAAGCATAACATTCATCACTCGGTGATATTAACCTTGTCCCAGTTGTATTGCAATGGTATGGAACGGGACTTATGTTGTGATGTACAGAGGTTTCAAAATGATTTTAATGCATCATTGCAAGAAGAATTCCCTGATAAATTTACTGCTGGGTTTGTGGTTCAAGCTGCTCATATGGATCATGCACTTCAGGAAATTGAAAGATGCGTGGAGAAGTTAGGTTTGTCTTTGTTGTGCTTACCGACACATTTTCCAGATGGCTCTGATAAATGGAGATCTATTTCTGATCCAATAGCTGAACCTATTTTCGAATTGGCAAATAAATATGGCTTAGCAGTTGAAATACATCCGTATGATGCTCCTAAAATGATCAATTTGCGAGACAATTTTTGGAGGTTTCATTTGGTTTGGATGTGTGCGCAAACGGCAGATGCTTATCATATGTTTACGCTAAGAGATTTTCCTGAAAAATATCCAAATATAAGGACAGCTTTTGCACATGGAAATCAATTTGGTCAAGTCAATTTAGGTAGAAGGTCTCAGGGGTTTGTAGGTAGACCGGATTTGTTTAAAGATGCAGTCGAACCAAATAAAAACGTCGCCGTAAAGAATGTTTTTTTTGATAGTATCGTTCATGATGTTTATTCGTTTAGAATGTTAGTGGATCGGCAAGGTGTCGATCAGGTGATAGCGGGCTTGGACGATCCTTATCCATTGGGGGAAATAGACATGGAAGGACAGTCGTATCCAGGTAAAGTAATAGATGAAGCTGTTGATTCAGGCTTTATTTTTAAATCGGGACGAAAGAAGATCTGGTTTGACAATGTTCTGAATTGGATTGGGGGTAGGCGAGCTATAGAAATTAAAGACCATATGTTGAAAAATTGAAATAAATGCAGTTTGAAAATTCATTTCCATTTGCGGAAGCGATGGACAATAAAGATCCATTAAAAATCTTTCGAAGTTATTTCTATATTCCTAAAGATAAGCAAGGGCAGGAATTAATTTATTTGACAGGAAATTCATTAGGCTTGCAACCAAAAAGTACTTTTGATCACATTAATCAAGAGCTTTTAGATTGGGAGAAATATGGAGTAGAAGGTCATTTGCATGCCAAGAATCCTTGGCTTCCATATCATGAGTTTTTGACCAATTCGATGGCAGATGTTGTTGGTGCTAAACCTATCGAAGTAGTTGTTATGAATACCTTATCTGTAAATTTGCATCTTATGATGGTTTCTTTTTATCGGCCAACACAGCGCCGGTTTAAAATTATGATTGAAAGTGATGCATTCCCGTCTGATAAATATGCAGTTCAGTCACAATTAAGGTTCCATGGTTTTGATGTAGGAGAAGGATTGATAGAATTAAAGCCACGTTCAGGTGAAGAACTTTTGAGAACTGAAGATATCTTGGAGTCGATCGAAGCGAATGGATCTGAACTTTCTTTAATCATATTAGGTAATACAAATTACTATACAGGTCAGGCTTTTGATATGAAGGCAATTACACAAGCAGGACATTCTGTTGGATCAAAAGTGGGTTTTGATTGTGCGCATGGTGCGGGTAATTTATTGCTTGATCTGCATGACACAAATTGCGATTTTGCCGTATGGTGTTCTTATAAGTATTTGAATTCTGGTCCAGGAAGTCTAGGTGGAGTCTTTGTGCATGAGCGTCATAGCCATGATACAACCATTCCACGTTTTGAAGGATGGTGGGGACATAATAAATCAACGCGTTTTGGAATGAGAGATGATTTTGATCCAATGCCAGGTGTTGAGGCCTGGCAGTTAAGTAATCCTCCTATATTATCGATGGCAGCTATTATGAGTTCACTCAAAATATTTGCGGAAGCGAGAATGGAAAGACTTAGGCAAAAATCAGAACAACTTACTGGATACATGGCCTATTTAGTATCAGAATTAAAAAACGATTCAATCAAGATAATTACACCATCTGAACCAGCTCATCGCGGAAGTCAATTATCAATTCAAGTAAAAAATGCAGATAAAAAATTGTTTGAGTGGTTAGCATCGAACGGTGTAGTCGCAGATTGGAGAGAACCTGATGTAATTCGTGTGGCACCTGTTCCATTGTATAATAGCTATGTAGATGTACACAAATTTGTTGAATTATTAAACAAGGGCTTGGTGGTTCATAATTAAAAAGATATGGAGAAAATAATTATAGTTGGTGCGGGATTGTGCGGAACCTTGCTGGGATTAAAAATGGCTCAAAGGGGATATGAAGTGAGCGTTTATGAAAAAAGACCAGATCAAAGAAAAAAGGATTTTTTGGGAGGGAGGTCAATAAATCTTGCTCTTTCCAATCGTGGTTTGCAGGCTTTAGAAATGGTTGGAATTAAAAATGAAATTTTGGTAGATTGTATACCAATGCATGGACGGATGATTCATCCAATTGAAGGCGAAAGCTGGCTATCTCCGTATAGTGGACGTAAGGGAGATTATATCAACTCAGTGTCAAGAGAAGAATTGAATATGGCTTTATTGGAAGCGGCAGATCGTTTCGATAACCTAACTGTACACTTTGACGCCAAAGTTTCAAGCGTGGATATTGAAAAAGGGTTAATTGAGTACAAGGATGCGAGTGGGTCAATAATCATTGACACGGCTGCTGTAGTGATTGGGACGGATGGTGCTGGATCAATTGTTAGAAGGAGTTTAATGGGGCAGACGACGAAACTGTTGTTTAATTATTCGCAAGATTTTTTGAGACATGGATATAAGGAGTTAAGTATCGCTCCTTTAAAAAATGGCGAGTTTAAAATTTTAAAAAATGCATTGCACATATGGCCAAGAGGTCAGTTTATGATCATTGCATTGCCAAATTTGGATGGTAGTTTTACGGTTACAATGTTCCACCCCTTTGAAGGAGAATTTGGTTTTAATCAACTGGATAATGAAGACTCATTAGAGCATTGCTTTAAAAAGTTTTACCCAGAATTATTGGAGCTCATACCTAATTACAAAGAAGAATACAAATCAAATCCTGTTGGGACTTTGGGTACCATTAAATGCCTGCCTTGGCATGCATATGGAAAAACATTAATTATGGGAGACGCGGCGCATGCAATAGTTCCATTTTATGGTCAAGGTATGAATGCTTCATTTGAAGATGTATTTGTTTTTAATCAAGTATTGGATGAATATAAGGACGACTGGAAAACAATATTTGAAGTATTTGAGGAAAGGAGGAAAAAGAATTCAGACGCGATTGCAGATTTGGCAATAGATAATTTTTATGAAATGCGTGATCATGTTGATGATCAAGCTTTTAAGGATAAAAGGAAGTTGGAAATGCAGCTGGAACAAAAATTTGAGCAATACTATTCTAAATATTCTATGGTTACTTTCCGAGAAGACATCAGTTATGCCGATGCAAAAAATATGGGTCGAAAACAAGATCAATTGTTATTGAATATATGTAAATCAGACAAACATGAAATACTAAGTTTGGATGAAATAAATCAGCAGGTAAATCAATTGTTGTAATGAACAAAACAACTATCATAGGTGCTGGCATTGGAGGTCTAACGTTAGGAGTAGCACTAAAGCAACAAGGATTTAAAGTAAAGATATTCGAATCAGCAAAAAAGATTAAGGTAGTAGGTGCAGGAATAATTTTAGGCTGTAATGCAATGCAAGTTTTTCGGAATTTAGGATTAGCTAAAAAAGTGGCTGAAAAGGGAAATCTCATTGAAAGAATGAGTATAACAGATCAAAAACTGAAAAATCTTTCAAGCATTTCTCTGGAATATTTTGTTGATAAATACAAAATTGCAAACTATGCAATTCATAGGGCAGATTTACATAAAATACTACTTGGTGAATTTGATGAAGGTGAAGTTATATTTGGTAAGAAATTAATTGATATAGATATTGTTGAGCGAAAACTAAATTTTGAAGATGGAACAGATGAAAGTTTTCAATTATTGGTTGGTGCCGATGGTGTTCAATCTATAGTCCGAAAGTCCATATTTGGCGCTCAGGAAATAAGGAAAGCGGGTCAAATTTGTTGGCGTGGTGTTGTAGAGCATCCAATGCCTGAAGAGCACATCAACGAATTTAGAGAGTCTTGGGGTAAAGGAGCAAGGATAGGGCATGGAAGAATAAACAATCAATTAATCTATTGGTTTGGACTGATCAATTCTGTTCAAGCTCCAGAAATGCATGAAGACGATGATTTAGAAAGTTTGTTTAATGCGTTTGACCCATTTTTGAATGAAATGATAGCTAAAACGGATAAATCAAATTTGCATATTGGTGAAATGACAGATTTGAAATTACTAAAATATTGGTATAAGGATCGAATTTGTTTGATTGGTGATGCTGCTCATGCGATGACACCAAATATGGGGCAAGGAGCTGGGCAAGCCATTGAAGATGCTTTTGCTCTGGCTAATCAACTTAGTGATGCAAAAGGAGATTATCTGGTTGCCTTTCCGGAATATCAAAAGTATCGAAAAAAGAAAGTTGACAAGATCGTAAAGACTAGTTGGAGCATTGGTAATATGGCACAGATGGAAAATAAATTTCTGATAGGAGTTAGAAATATTTTTATGAAAATGATTCCAACATTTGTAAGTCGAAATGCATTAAAGGAGACCTTTAAGATTTGATTACCAGGAGCTACCTCCTCCTCCACCAAAGCCGCCCCCTGAAAAACCTCCTCCAGAACCACCAAAGGAACTATTGTCTGAACTTGCCTTTGGAGGTATGATCATTTTGTTTTGAATTTTCTTCAAGTTAAAATCATTTTGGAAGTCATAGTAAGCAAAATCTCTATGATCATTGTAATAGTACCAATCTGGTTTACGACCAATATCTTCGAAGGATTTTAACCAAGATTTATCAAGTCCAAAAGCGACGGCATATGGAAATATTTTATCAAAATATCTCGGGTCCTTTGCAACAATTTCTTGCAATTTATCTTGATCAGGATTCTTTACTGTATTTTTAAATTCTTCAAGTTGGTCATGTAGTAATTGGCCTTTGCTAGATCTTTTTGGCCTAACGAATTTGAATGTAAAAAGTAAGAGGCTTAAGGCAAAAAAACCAATTCCAGTCGCAACCCAATTAAATACAAAGATGCTTATGACTCCAAGCGCTAGGCATATTAATGCCAAGAAAATTGATTTCGTTGAATGAAAAGCCCTGACAGCTTCGGCGTCATATAATTCTTTTTCCAAGATTTCTTCTTTGAGTAATTTTCGGGAGGTGGTATAATCTTGGTAAAACTCCTCTTTGATTTCATCAATATAGACAACATCACTGTATGCGAATATATGGTCAAAGAAGTATTGTTCATGTTGTGCTGTTTCTGGAGGAAGATCTTTTTGTTTTTCTAGATAAATGTCCGTTTTCTTACTGGAGTCATCTACTCTAACTTTTATAAATCCTTTTTCACCCCAATATGGAATTAAAGAAAGTAAATCTCTACTATGAACTGTAAAATCATAATACGTGCCTACTTCAGCTGAGCTCATATTATGAGGAGGATAATATCTTTCTTGCATTATATTTGAAGTCTTGTTTCTCCCCCAAACAAAGAATGAAGTCAGAAATCCGAGGATCATTAAAATTGGGAAAGGGTAAGTTCTGTCCTTGGTGTATACTTTTGGAGCTTTAATAGTAGTTATGTTTTCCTTTGCTTGATTAAAGAAATAACCTTTAGGCAAACGGATTCCTACTGATAGTGCTTTATTGTTGCCAAGTGTTACCAAGGATTTGCCAGTAAATACATTTCCGGCTTTCTGTATATTTCCATATTCTGTACTTTCACCTACCTGTCCACTAAAAACATGAAAGTCATCTTCGGATAACTCAATTTCTGAAGGCAATGTAATTTTAAAACTTCCATTTAGAATATCTGCATTCCAATCACCACCTATCAGCGTCCAATAAATTTCTTCGTGGTTTTCGAAATTAAGAATACCATTATGGGCCTTATATTTTATTATATATTGTTGATCACCGGTTATGAAGGTATTTTTATCTCCAATTTTTATTGTATAATTCTTTCCAGGAGTTGTAGTGAAATTCCATCCTTCGACATATACATCACTAATATTGATGTTTTGCCTGTGGTTTTTAAATTTGCCATTAGTAGGAATTTCTCTAATGATTCCTCTTCTTCTTTGATCGAACTGAAGATCTATGGTTTCTGTCATAGACATAGAGCCACTATCATCGATTAAAACATCTATGTGATAGTTTTTGATGGTAAATCCACCTTGGGATAATATTGTAAAAGGAAGTATTAAGCCGAGAATTAAGAATAGTTTTTTCAAGTATATAAGGTTTGATACTTTTAACAATAAGGGTAAAAAATGGGTTCCAATTTTAGTTAATTCCTTGTTTGCAAAGAAATTCAGCACTAGAGCTCATATTATTTAAGAATTTATGGTGAATATTTATTAAGGTGTTTGAGAATTCAGTAATATTTATATAAATTTGCGCTCCAATTGGTGCTTTTGGGAATTTTTCTTGGAAAAAGAGTGTTTTTAAATGCATCAAAGTATTAAAAACAATAACAAAGGAATAATATATGATTATTATCAACGTAAAAGATGAGGAGTCAATTGACAGAGCATTGAAGAGATATAAGAGAAAACACAGAAATATTGGTGTCATGAAGGAATTGAGAAGAAGAAAGCAGTTTACTAAACCATCTGTGGAGCGAAGAAATGAGATGATTAATGCTGAGTATAGATTGAAGAAGTTTGGTACGAACTAATGATTGATACTATTTGCCTATAATAGGCAATTGAGGATATAAAGCCACTTTGAGAAATCAGTGTGGCTTTTTTTTTTGCCTATTTGTTTATTAGAAAGATAATCAATTCTAGCGTTGTTTAATTGATTTTATGTTCAATGGTGGGAACTGTCAAGCCAGCTTTGGTAATATTTTCCATCGTCTATGCCCAGTGCTTCTTCTGTTAGTTGTAATGGCTTAAAAGTGTCTATCATTACTGCTAATTCCTCGGTTTCAGTTTGTCCTATGGATCTTTCGTAGGCTCCTGGGTGAGGTCCATGAGGTATACCACCAGGATGTAAGGTCATGTATCCTGGTCCAATGTTGTTTCTGCTCATGAAATCTCCATCTACGTAATACAATAATTCATCTGAATCAATATTTGAATGATTGTATGGGGCAGGGATGCTTTTAGGGTGGTAATCATATAATCTTGGGCAGAAGGAGCAGATTACAAATGCTGAAGTTTCAAATGTTTGGTGGACTGGAGGTGGCTGATGCACTCTTCCAGTAATGGGCTCAAAATTATGAATTGAAAAACCATATGGGAAGTTATATCCATCCCAGCCAACGACGTCAAAAGGATGAGAATTATAAGTTAGCTGGTGAAGATGGCTTTGCTTTTTAATTTTCATAAGGAACTCACCCTTTTCATCATGGGTTTCGAGATTATCTGGAAGAATATAATCGCGTTCGCAAAAAGGTGAATGCTCTAATAGTTGTCCAAACCAATTTCTATATCTTTTTGGAGTGTAAATCGGGTGAAAAGATTCTGCCCAAAGAATTCTATTGTCTTCGGTATCAAATTCAATTTGATATATCATCCCTCTAGGAATAATAAGGTAATCGCCATATTCAAATTTAATCTGCCCTAATAATGTTTTTAATCTACCTGTTCCTTTGTGGATAAAGAGCATTTCGTCTGCATCTGCATTTTTGTAAAAATAATCCTGCATAGACTTTCTTGGTGCTGCTACACCAATATGAATATCATTGTTGACCAACATTGTTTTTCGACTATCCAAAAAATCATCTACTTGCTCAACATTGAACCCAAGAAGTTTTCGAGATTTTATGTTACGATCCACAACAACTTTAGGTGTCATATCTATAGATTCGCCTACCTCTGCGACCATGGTGGGTCTATTAATTTGGTAAAGGAGAGAAGACATTCCATCAAAGCCAATCGTTCCAAATAATTGCTCATAGTATAATTCCCCATTCGGTTTACGAAATTGGATGTGTCTTTTGTTTGGAATCTTTCCTAACTTATGGTAAATCGGCATAATTTAAATTTACATCAACAAATGTTGATACAATAATAAATAATTATTGATATTTGTACAAGTAAAGAACAATATTTGTGAGAGAAACGAAACATTGAATTGACTAAGAGAGAAGAATTTATTTTACAATCACTTCAGCTGATCCATCAAAAAGGGTTTAAGGCAACTACTATCAGAGATATAGCTGCATCCATGGATTGTGATGTGTCGAATGTATATAATTACATAGATTCAAAGCAAGGCTTGCTTGAGACTCATTTATTTGCAATTAATGAGGAATTTCATGAAAATGTTGATCAAATTATTGAATCAAGTTATGCGCCGAAGGATAAGATTAAGAAGCTCATTTCGTGCTATGTTGATCTTACGGTGAGTAGACCTTTGGAGTCTTCCTTGTTGGTTAATGAATGGCGGAATTTGAAAGAACCTAAATTGAGTAAATTTATAAAGGCCCGTGAAAGCTTTGAGCGCAAGGTTAAAAAAATTATTATTGAGGGGATTTCGGAAGGTGCCTTTCGGCAAATGGATGCAGAGTTGGCGACATTCAGTATGCTTTCATCCGTGAGATGGTTGTTTAATAAATATGCTGGAAAAAAAATTAAAGTAAATAAAGTTCAGGTTGAAAAAGAAATAGTTGATTTTGTGTTGAATGGTTTAAATGATTAGAAAATATTTATGGATGAATAAGATAGTAAAAAGTGCATCTGAAGCATTAGAAGGCTTGCAAGATGCAATGACAATTATGTTGGGAGGTTTTGGATTGTGTGGAATACCAGAAAACTGCATAGCTAAAATGGTGGAGCTAGGAGTAAAAGACCTGACCTGCATTTCTAATAATGCTGGGGTAGATGATTTTGGATTAGGCTTGTTATTGCAAAAAAGACAAATAAGAAAAATGATTTCTTCGTATGTTGGAGAGAATGATGAATTTGAAAGACAGATGTTATCTGGAGAACTAGAGGTCGATCTGATTCCTCAGGGATCTTTGGCTGCACGATGTTATATGGGTGGAGCAGGAGTGCCAGCATTTTATACCCCTGCGGGCTATGGTACAGAAGTGGGAGAAGGAAAGGAGGTTAGAGTTTTTGATGGCAAGCCGCATCTTTTAGAAACAGCGCTTACTGCTGATTTTGCAATAGTTAAAGCCTGGAAAGGAGATCGATTTGGAAACTTGGTTTATAAAGGAACTGCAAGAAACTTTAATCCCGCTATGGCGATGGCGGGCAAAATAACGATTGCAGAGGTTGAGGAATTGGTTGAGCCAGGCGATCTTGACCCAAATTTTATACATACACCTGGCGTTTTTGTGCAGCGAATCTTTCAGGGTGTGAATTATGAAAAAAGAATAGAACAAAGAACAATAAGACCTAAATCTTAAATAAAATGTTGGATAAAAATGGAATCGCGCAAAGAATTGCGCAAGAACTTAGAGATGGATGGTATGTGAATCTTGGAATTGGTATTCCAACCTTGGTTGCCAACTATATTCAAGATGATATCAATGTTGTATTTCAATCTGAAAATGGAATCTTAGGCATGGGGCCATTTCCCTACGAGGGAGAAGAAGACGCAGACCTCATAAACGCTGGAAAACAAACTATTACTGCCTTGCCAGGAGCATCAATTTTCGACTCCGCAACCAGCTTTGCAATGATCAGAGGACAGCATATACAATTGACTGTATTGGGGGCAATGGAAGTATCAGATACAGGGGATATTGCCAACTGGAAGATACCAGGGAGAATGGTAAAAGGAATGGGTGGCGCTATGGATTTGGTTGCTTCAGCAGATAATATAGTTGTGGCTATGATGCACACCAACAAAAAAGGTGCTTCCAAACTATTAAGAGAATGCAGTTTGCCTTTAACTGGAGTAAAATGTGTAAAAAGAATAGTTACTAATTTGGCTGTTTTAGATATTTCTCCTGAAGGATTTCAATTAATAGAAAGGGCTCCAGGTGTTGGTGTCGAGGATATTAAAAATGCTACAGAAGGAAGGTTAATAATAGAAGGGGATATACCAGAAATGAAATTTTAGTCTTAACCATATACTAAATTTCTAGCATTGATTGTTGTATAAGAAATCATATGCATATCGAATAAACGTTACTTTTTCTTTATATCAAAATACTGGCAATGAAAAAGATACTTGTAATGTTCACTCTGGTTACTTTATTATTTAGTTCATGTTATCCGGATCCTCAAATCGGAAACGATGGTGCTCAGACAAATATTTCTCTAGATAAATTCTATGCTGATTTTGAGTACGAAGCATCCTTGAGGGGTGTGGATATCAATATCGAAAATCTGGATCTAATCAGTAGAATAGAGGAGATTGAAGAAGAAGGAGTTGCCGGAACCTGCCATTTCAATTCTCATCAAAGTAATATAGTTACCATTGATCAAAGTTTTTGGAATAGTGCCTCTTCAAATCAAAAAGAAATGGTGGTATTTCATGAGTTAGGGCATTGTGTATTGGGTCGTGATCATCGGGAAGAAGAAAACAATGAAAATGCCTGTCTGAGTATCATGAATAGCGGTACCACAGGTTGTCAAATATTTTATAATGAAACAAATCGAGAATACTATCTCGATGAATTGTTTACCTATTCCGAATAAATAAGAGCTAACTTTGTCGCTATAAAATTTACTTGCAATTAAGTAGCGTATGAAAATATTAATTATTGGAGGAGGAAACATGGGGAAAACCTATGCCAAGAGTTTTTTGAATGCTCATATTGTGACTCCAGATAACTTATTGATTTTAGAAAAATCTGAGGAGAAAGCTCAAGATTTGTCCAAGCAAAATATTGGTACTGTTTTCGGTAGTCCTGGTGGATATATTAAAAAAGCTGATCTTATTGTTCTGGCAGTAAAACCTCAAGATGTTGCATTGTTGTTTGAAGGTCTAGAACCATATATTGATAAACAACAAGTTTTTTTATCGATCATGGCAGGAATCAATATTGCTACTATATATAAATATTTAGGAGCGCCAAAAATAATAAGGGCCATGCCCAATCTTCCTGCGCAAATTGGGAAAGGAATGACAGTTTTTACTTCCTCTGAAGATGTAACACGCATAGAGCTTGTAACCGTTCAAAATCTTCTTAATGCGACAGGGAAAACGTTATATGTTGAAGCTGAAAGTGCGATTGATTCTGCTACAGCAATTTCTGGATCTGGACCGGCGTATGTGTTTTATTTTATGAAATCAATGATTGATACCGCAATTGAAATGGGATTCAAGCAATCAGAAGCAGAGTTGATGTGTTTTCAAACCTTCTCGGGAGCTGTCGATCTGTTAAATAAACATAACTATTCTTGTGAAGAATGGATAAAGATGGTTGCATCTCGTGGTGGAACAACGGAGGCTGCTCTTGAAACGTTTAAAGAAACAAAGGTTCAACAAGACATTCGTCAAGGAATGTATGCTGCTTTTGAAAGGGCTGTGGAGTTGAGTGAGTTGGGGTAGGA
>JAHDIE010000002.1:140691-199293 GCA_020630955.1 Saprospiraceae bacterium | reverse complement strand
TTTTTCGCTAATTGTGATCCTAGCAAATATCCACATGTCAATCCGCCAAGTGTTACTGCAAGTGTTGAAGCCCAAACATGTATCGAGGTCCCAAAAAATGGAGCCAATAACTTTGCAGCAGCAAGTTCCACCAACATGACCATTCCGCCTTCTAAAAAAGCCAATATCCAAAACTTATTAGTCTCTCTCAAATTGTTACCAATGTTTGTTCCTTTAAATAAATACAATCCACTTTCTACACAGGCATTCCTGTGTTATACCAGAAGAAAGAAGAAATATCAGAATCTTTTGCAATTAACTTGGTCTATTAACTTTTACTTCTTGCAAAAATTCTAATCCTACCAATCTCAAATAATATTGAGACCTATAACATGGAGTTATTAAAAAATATGAGTGGGGTTTTCTTGAACAAATTTCTCTTTACTGAATTGATCAAGTGTTTTAATTAACACCTAATTTGTAGTAGTCGTCGAACAAGAGAAATATTAAACGGGAAATTGTTGGTTTATTTCGTTTATTATTTTCGCTGTTTCAAGAATTACAAAATAAAAATAATAAATAAAGCCCTAAACAAAAAATTAAATTCTTTGTTTAATGGAATTGAATTGCTAATATTTCTCAACTTATTGAAAATCAAAATATTATTTATATTAAAATATTATAATATGTATTGATACTTTTGCTAAATTGATACCTACTACTTAATTTCAAAAATATATAATTTTAAATACGCAATCATTTTAAGCAGGCGTTACACATGAAAGCATTAATTCTACTAAAAGATAAAAGCCTTAGATTATCAGAAACTCCTAAGCCACCCATCAAGCCCAATGAAGTACTGGTCAAATTAAAAGCGTCTGCCCTTAACCACAGAGAAATTTGGATTCAAAAAGGACTTTACCCAGGCATGTCATTACCTTGTATACTTGGAGCTGATGGAGCGGGCATTGTCCAACAAATAGGACAAAAAGTAGATGATGAAATACTCGGTAAAGAGGTAATCATATATCCAGCATATCATTGGGGTGAAAACGAAAATGCCCCTTCTAAAAAATTTAGAGTGCTAGGAATGCCAGACCCAGGAACGGTAGCGGAAT
Organism: Saprospiraceae bacterium; assembly: GCA_020630955.1. Taxonomy (GTDB): domain Bacteria; phylum Bacteroidota; class Bacteroidia; order Chitinophagales; family Saprospiraceae; genus JAHDBF01. Next base: position 198,196 of record JAHDIE010000002.1, on the reverse strand, counting down.
ATATTTCGCTACCATTTACCAATATTTTTATTAAACCAGCATACTTAACTTGGGAACAAGCTGCAGCAACGCCCGTTGCATATTTGACTGCTTGGAGAGCTTTGGTCCGTCATGGGCAGATTAGTTCAAATTCAAAAGTACTCATCACCGGTATTGGTGGCGGTGTTGCGCAAGCAGGTTTATCACTTGCATTAGCTTTAGGAGCTGAAGTTTTTGTAAGCAGCTCCAGCAATGAAAAAATCGCACAGGCCATTAAAAATGGAGCAAAAGATGGCGTAAATTATATAGACGAAGAATGGCACTTACAAATGAAAGATAAATGCAATGGTATTGATATTGTGCTAGATAGCTCTCCATCTTCAAATCTTGACAATTATTTAAAGTTCATGAATTATGGCGGAAAGATTGTTGCCTATGGCTCAACTGGATCTCCCAAAACAACAATAAGCATCAGCAAATTTTTCTTAAGACATATCCAATTTATTGGAACGGCAATGGGGTCTCCAAATGATTTTAATAATCTTTTATTATTTATGGAAAAGTATCGTATAGTTCCGCTAATTCATGAGACCTTTCAATTTGAAAATTCTATCGATGCCATAGAGACTTTAAAAACTGGAAATCAAAATGGAAAGATCGTAATTACTCACTAATTATTGTAGCTCATACAATAAGTGAATCCTGCGTTGAATCTTTGTTTATCATAGATACTCTCCTACCTTTGCACCACCAAATGAAAATCTATCCATGAGCAAAATAACAACACTTGACGAATTCATTTTACACAATGAAAACCTTCATCCCGAAAGTACTGGAAAACTTAGTTCCCTACTTAGAGACATAGGTGTCGCTGCTAAAATTGTTAATCGAGAAGTTAACAAAGCAGGATTGGTTAATATTTTAGGTATTGAAGGCAGTGAAAATTTTACTGGGGATATGGTACAAAAACTTGACATATTTGCCAATGAAAAAATGATCTCTCTATTAAGCAATAGTGGAGAATGTGCAGCGATCGTTTCAGAGGAAAACGAAGAAATGATTTCGGTTCCCAAGGTGAAAAATATCAATGCAAACTACCTTGTGGCAATGGACCCTCTAGATGGTTCATCAAACATTGATGTGAATGTTTCAGTTGGAACTATATTTGGAATTTACAAAATCCAAGACGAAAACAAAGAAGTAACAGCTGAAAGCTTTTTACAAAAAGGAGTTGAAGTGATAGCCGCTGGTTATGTGCTTTATGGCACTTCTACAATGCTTGTTTATACTACTGGAAATGGAGTCAATGGTTTTACCTTAGATCCAAGCATAGGTGAATTTTGTCTTTCACATCCCAATATTAAGATTCCAGATCGTGGAAATTATTATAGTGTTAATCAAGGCTATTACCTCAAATTTGATGTAGAAATGAGACGCTATATCGATTATTGTTCTGATCTTAACCTTAGATTGCGATATATTGGAAGCATGGTTTCTGATGTTCACAGAATGCTATTTCAAGGAGGTATATTTTTATATCCAAATACAAGGAAATACCCTCAAGGCAAACTACGCCTATTATATGAATGTGTTCCAATGTCTATGGTAGTTGAACAAGCAGGCGGCCATGCCATCAACACCAAACTAGAACGTATTATGGAGGTCCAACCAGTTAACATCCATCAACGATCCACCATTGTCATTGGATCACCTGCTATGGTCAAAGAAATGCAAGAATTCATCAAAAAATATACACAACACGAAGTCTGATATAGACCAAGTATTTGGGTTTAAGAAGAGTTTTTGATTTTTTAATCAAAAATGCGGATTGTCCATAAGTGGCCTAATTCTTCCTTTATCGGCAGATTAACCCATAAATATCCATTGCTTGAAGGTTCAAATGGCCTAGATCTTAAGTAATAAAACTTTCTATTATACTTATATTGCTAATTCTCAGCCTCTTTAAATGGTTGTCGCGGCAACCATGTATTGTCTGGGACATAAGAAGTAATGAACTTCTTTAGCATCCAATTCATCAAACCAATTCTGCTTTTAACCAAAAGAAATAAAGTTTTATCAACTGCACCAACAGAACTTTTTATTTCCATAGCTGTTCTGGACAAATTGATTTTTTTTACCTTAAGTGAAATAGAATCTTGTAATATTGAATAAAGTATATTCTGATAAATTTGATAATTGTGGTTTAATACCATATTATACCCTAAAAAATGGGCATCAAGCTCATTGTGATCCACATCAAAAATCAAACTGTAAAAAGCAACCAACTTACCATCCAACATCACAGATTTTATGGTAAGATCTTTACCTAACTGCTCCTTTAATTTTATGAAATAATCCATGTCAAGATCAAACAAATTGAAACTCACGTTTTGGCTAATTTGTTTATAGAGCTGATACATTTCATTTTTGTATTCGACGAGTTGATCTAAGCTCATGTCTTCAAAAGACAAATCTTTACCTTTTTTAAGCGCTCGTTTGTAGCGAATACGATATTTTGATTTCAAATTGTCCAAATACTCATCCATGGTTTTCCATCTGATGTCGATATACATATATGGATCAATAACAAAATTGACATATTCAGGTAGATGGACATTAGAATCTTCACCTTCTTCAAAGTCTTTTAGAAGAATACTTTTAATCTTGTAAGCTTTGTTTTTGTTCATGTAATTTGCAAAGCTTTCAACAGAAAGATTTAAATACTCTAATTTTTGTTCAATGGACAAGTGGTCACAAAAATTTATACCATATTGTCCAGTTAACAAAACGTTGCCCACTACCAACAGATGATGCTTAATTTGAGAAATAAAACCATTCTTAATATTTACCCAAAGCTTATCTAAGAAACTCTCGCTGTGCGTATGAACATTAAGTGATTTACGCAAGTCAAAATCTTTAACCTGAAACAAGAAAAGTCCAATTGGTGATTCTTTCTTATAAAGCAGACAATAGTAGGATTTAAGTCCTTCTGGATAAGAATTTTCAAGTGCTTTTAGATAACGCACTGAATTAAGGATTCCTTTTTTATTTTCTTGATCCCAAATCAATGAGATGTCATCAATTTTATCTGTGATTTTTAAATTGAGTAAATCATTAACTTGCACAATATCTCCACTGAGATTTGATAAGATATTTTTAATTTCAGAACTTACTTCCCTCATTGATCAATCAAAGTACTTAAGTGCTTGAATTTCACTTTGCCATTCAAAATTACTGCAGTGCCCAATTTTACAATTTCCTCTAAACCAATCTTCAATTAAAAATTTGGTTTGATATTGTTTATTACTCAAATCATGAAAACTATAAATATTTAAGAAATTATCTGTGGAATCAACTGGCACAGAAATAATGTAATCCATACTTACACTATCTTTTTTGAATTTAAAAAGGCTTACAGGCTTGATGTTTATAGATTTACCCTTTATTAACTTATCAGACAATATAATTGTTTCAACCTGCCTCTCATCATTAGTATTTAAAGTCCCAAGGTTAAAAAAGATCGGCATTGGAAGAAAAGAATCATCATCAAAGTGATCACCTGCAACAGACTTAATTTTGGCCTTAAATTCTGATTGCACCTCAATCTTTTTAACGATATTCTTATCGCTTTCTTCTGAACATGCACCAGCAAATAGAGCTAAACAAAGCAATTTGATATGGAATATTCTCATAATTAATCACAAAATATGAAACAAAAGGCCTCAACACATAAATTAAGGAAACTTTAGCGATAAAAGCTTAATTTTGGGTACTATTATCAATAAAACTTTAGTTTTGAAGACCTTTCAATTTTTACTTTTCTCAATATTTTTCTTTTCATCAACAATTTATTTTTCATGTAAAACACCAAAACCTGTTGAAGAATTAAATGATTCCGATCTTATCTTTAAAATGATCAAAGGACCTTGTTTTGGAAAATGTCCAATGTATAAACTTGAAATTTATGAAGGCGGTTACACAAAATTTTATGGGGATCGACATAGTGATAAATTGGGAATTTATGACAAAACAATTTCCAAAGAAGAACTAAAAAGTTTAGTCAACGCCTTTGAAAAAGCTGATTTTTACAACTTCAAAAATGAATATGAAAGTAACGTACCGGATGCACCTGCTGTAAAAATTTCCTATAAATCAAAAAATAAGGAATTGAAAGAAGTCAGTGGAAAATTAGAGAGACCTCAGACTTTGAGAGACCTGCAGGTTATGTTAGAAGATATCGCATCTTCAAAAGATTGGAGGCTTCTTGAAAAATACAAAGAACCTGCAAGCGAAGAAGTGAAAGAGAAAGAAAAGCCAAAAGTGATTAAGACTGAAATCATCGTTCAGCCTATGCCAAATATTAATTTCTCCAAATGGTTTCAAGAGAAGAAAAATTTATACGGACTAAGGATTATTAAAAAAATTGCCCCCAACTTGGACCTTTGGTTGATAACCTATGATACGAAAAAAGTAGACGCAGATATGATTATGCAGATACTAAACAATGATCCAAATATTATCAGTGCGGAATTTAATAAAAAAACCAGTTTAAGGGAGGGCAGATAATTTCGAAGCTTCCCATAATTGATCCATTTCTTCTAAGCTCATTTCTGTCAAAGGTTTGGGTGCATGCGTCTCTATGTATTCAAAACGGCGCTTAAATTTTTTATTTATCCTTTCCAAGGCAGTCTCAGGATCTAGTTTCAAGTATCTTCCGTAATTGATGAGGGAAAAAAGTACATCTCCATATTCTTCCTCGATTTTCACAGCATCCTTTGATTCAATCGCCTCCTTCAATTCTTCTATCTCTTCTTCAACTTTTTCCCAAACTTGATCGAGTTGATCCCATTCAAATCCTACTTGAGCAGTTTTATCCTGCATTCTATAAGCTTTAACCATCGCTGGAAGTGATTTAGGGACACCTCCAAGTACAGATTTCTTGCCTTCTTTCATTTTTAATTGCTCCCAATTCTTTTTAACTTCTTCCTCATTCTCAGCAATTACATTTCCATAAATGTGCGGATGTCTATTGATTAATTTCTCGCAAACATTATTCATCACATCCGCAATATCAAAGGCCTTTTCTTCTTCAGCAATTTTAGCATAAAAAACCATATGCAACATAAGATCACCTAACTCCTCCTTAATTCCGTCCAAGTCTTTGTCTAAAATTGCATCTGCCAATTCATAAGTTTCCTCAATGGTAAGGTTTCTTAAAGATTCCATGGTTTGCTTCCTATCCCATGGACATTTCTCCCTTAAATCATCCATTATTCCTAAAAGACGTACAAAAGCTAAAGATTTATTATTCATTAAAACTTATTAACTGTATTTTCGTTCATTAATTATTACATAGTAAATATAACTCAATTTTCATGAGTCAATTTTTATATATTTTATTGATCATCTTTACTGTTTTTGGACTGTCCTTTTTCTTAATAAACATAAGATACATCTTCACAGGAAATGAGTTTAGAGGAACTTGTGCAACCAATAATCCAATGCTAAAAAATGAAATTGGTGAATGTACAGTTTGCGGTAAAACCCCAGAGCAGGATTGCCAAATGCCAGAAGCAAAAGCATAAAAAAGGGTAAATTCAGGCAACCTACCCTTTATATTTATTTTTCTTTTTTTATTCTACAACAATCATTTTAGTCACGACCGTATTTTTTACCTGCATCTGAATCGTGTAAGTCCCTTTTGAAAGATTTCCTACATGGATCCGCAGAATATCATCTGCTTCATACTTTAATACCTGGTGACCTAAAACATCGAATAATTGAATTTTTGTAATTTCTGATTTACTCTCAATATATAACTCTTTACTTGTAGGATTCGGAAAGATGTTTATTTCATCCACTTCCGTAAATGTTTCGTTGTTGGTTAATTCAAAACCACAACCATCCAAATGTTCTTTATGTAAAGATTCTTCAAAAACAAGATTCTCATCACCAGGCATATAGGCCGTCAAGGTATAGAAAAACACCATCATTTCTTCATCTGTATCCTCACCAAGTGTGACCAACTGAGGTGGATTATTTGGATTGTGATGATTATTGATTGTATTATCGTAAGTAGCTCTTCCGTAGATTTTTGTTCCGGCTTCTAAAATTACAGGTCGCTTAAAAGCATAAAACTTCTGCCAATCAAAATCCCAATTGGGGATATCCACTAGATCAATTCTATCTCCTTCTGGAGTTATAGCCCAAGATTCCATACTTGTGCAAATAAGATGAGCATGAGGTGCTACTCCAGTAAAAGTTAACTTGGCTGGAACAGTCCATACTTGATTAAAAGTTTTTACAGTATTTGCAGGGATGATCAATGGACCGTCAATCATACTAATAAAATGATTAAGGACTGGGGCAACAGACAGGTCCCTTTGATCTTCTGTAGTCAATTCCAATCGAATGTCTGTTTGATCCACTTCCCCATGGGCATAAGCAGGATAATGAACTTGTACCACCAAATTCGTATTTCCAGGAATTTTCACACCCATTCCTTCTGGAAAAAATTGTGCTTCTCCTCCAGGTGCCCAACCACCGACCAATTGAGCACTATTTGAACCAATACCCCCAAAACAGGTATATCCAATTTCTGGATCTTGGTTATCAAGATTGATAGGAATATTGCTGGTATCATGATATAATAAAACATGATGCACTGCCTTTGTGTTGCCAGGAACAACTTCTATGGCTTTAACAAATACATCTTGATCCAAATCCAATGGAAAAACAAAACACTTATACAGATCATTGTCCTGTAAATTGGGGACCGTATATTCTGGTATTTCTATGATTAAATCGGGATCTGTAATTTGAATATTTGATTCAAATGTTGGCGCCTCAGGTGCAAGGGATAAATCTCCTGACGGTGTATCATTTCTAATCCAATCTTCTATGGCATCAATTTCAGCTTGACTTAACGAATGATCACCCATAAAATGACTTTCAGGAAATTTAGCTGGCCAAGGGGGCATTGTTCCATTTAGTACTTCTATTAAAATATTATCCTTAAATGTAACGGCATCATCGTAAGACTCCAAAGCAAAAGGCGCAACACCATTACCATTATGACAAGTGGTACAATGAGAATATATCAAGCAAGCAATATCCTCACTCCAAGTAAATTCAGATTGTGCGATGGACTTGCCATTAATGAATATGCTAAAGACTAAAAGAACTATAAATCTTATCATTTGTATTTTTATTATTATTCGTAAATTACTGACTATTAGTGTTTTTACACATTAAAAGCAAAAAAACGATATAAATCAAGATGATTAAAGGAATTAACCCAAAGATGAGAATTTTTTTATTTGCATTTGCACTATACCTTTGTTTTTCAAGTAAGCTTTCAGGACAAAAACCCAAAAGTTATACTTCAGCTGAAATATATCACGCCATTGAAAAACTAAATTTCTTGGGAACAGCGCTTTACATTGCTGCCCACCCTGATGACGAGAATACAAGACTTATCTCTTACCTTTCCAATGATCTTAAGGCACGAACAGCCTACTTATCTCTCACCAGAGGAGATGGTGGGCAAAATCTTATCGGAACAGAAATTCAAGAACTTTTAGGTGTATTAAGAACTCAAGAACTTCTAGGGGCAAGATCAATTGACGGGGGCCAACAGTTCTTTAGCAGAGCGATAGATTTTGGTTATAGCAAACATCCTGATGAAACCCTTGCAATTTGGAATAAGGATGAAGTACTTTCGGATGTTGTAAGAGTTATTAGAAAATTCAAGCCGGACATCATTATTAATAGATTTGATCACAGAAGTCCAGGAAGAACTCATGGGCATCATACCTCCTCTGCCATGTTATCGGTAGAAGCTTTTGATCTGGTTGGAGACTCATCTTCTTATCCAGAACTTCTCAACGAAGGAATTAATACTTGGCAACCGCAAAGACTTTTCTTTAACACTTCTTGGTGGTTCTATGGAAGTAGAGAAAAATTTGCGGAAGCGGACAAAACCAATCTTATGTCTATGGATATTGGCGCATATTATGAATTATTGGGAAAGTCAAATACAGAAATTGCTGCAGAAGCTAGAAGTATGCATAAATGTCAAGGATTTGGATCCGCAGGATCTAGAGGGTCATATACGGAATATCTTGAACTACTCAAGGGTGAAATGCCTATCGATAAAACGAATCCATTTGCAGGAATAAACACAACTTGGTCAAGAGTTGAAGGCGGCACAAAAATTGGAGAAATGGTCAACCAATTATTGGCGGATTATAATTTCACAAACCCTTCGGAAAGCATCCATGACCTTATAGAAATCTATAAGTTGATCAATAATTTGGATGATAATCATTGGAAAAAAATAAAGCTTGAAGAAGTCAAAAACATAATCCTTGCTTGTGGTGGCTTGTATCTAGAAGCCAGCGCAGATGCTCATAGAGTTGTTCCAGGAGATTCGATAGAGATCAAAATGGAAGTTGTTAACAGATCATCTGTTCCAATGACATTAAATGAAATGAGTCTTAATTCTGGAGAAATCCTCGTAGATTCTGCTACTAGGCTAGAAGAAAACAATCGAATTGAAGAATACAAAACAATCAAAATTTCTAACAGCTTTGATAATACCTCGCATTACTGGTTAAAAGATCCTGGCACATTGGGAATGTTTGACGTTAAAGACAAAAACAAAATCGGACTTCCTGAAACACCAAGGTCGTATAAAGCAAACTTCATTGTAGATATTTTGGGTGAATTCATTGAATTTGAAAAAGATGTTGTTTACTATTATACTGACCCAAGTAAAGGTCAAATTTATCAACCATTTGAAATCACCGATCCCGTTTTTGTTTCAATCGAAGAAGATATGTTGATCTTTCCAGATAGCAATAACAAAATTGTTGAAGTGACAGTAGAAGCTGGTAGAGCAAATATCCAAGGCGAAGTAGAACTAAAGGTTCCAAAATCTTGGACTGTACATCCACTCACTTCAAATTATCAAATAGAGGTAAAAGGTGGTATTCAAAAGTTTAAATTCACCATAACCCCACCCACTTCTCAATCTACCGGTACAATTAGGCCAACTGCAACGTGGGACGGAAAAACTTACAACAATGATTTAATTGAAATTGAATATGACCATATTCCATCGCAATCTGTACTCAGACCTGAATCAGCCAAAGTAGCTAAGTTGGATATAAAAACAGCAGGAAAAAATATTGCATACATCATGGGTGCTGGAGATAAAGTACCGGAATGCTTAAGATATATAGGCTATTCTGTTGAAGAGATTGAGTTAAGCGCAAGTGAACCTGAATACTTAAAGAAATTCGACGCTGTCGTGCTTGGCATTAGGGCTCTAAACACCTTGGATGAAATTGATGTTTATAGAGATAACTTGATGACTTATGTTGAATATGGTGGAACATTAATTACACAATACAATACTTCAAGAAGACTAAAATCCAAGCAATTTGGGCCTTACCCTATGAGTTTAGGCAGATTTCGAGTTTGTCAAGAAGATGCGGAAATGAGAATTATTAATCCAGAGCATCGAGTTTTAAACTATCCCAATAAAATAAGCTCTAAGGATTTTGAAAATTGGATCCAAGAACGAGGATTGTATTTTGCAAGCGAATGGGATGATCAATATGAAACCATAATCTCATCAAATGACAAAGGTGAGGATGCAAATGAAGGGGGAATGTTGGTTACCAAATATGGAGATGGATATTTTGTCTATTCTTCTTTTTCTTGGTTCAGGCAGCTACCTGCAGGTGTGCCAGGCGCCTATAGAATTTTTGCAAACATGATTGCGTTGACGAATTAAAATGGAAAAGACCAGAAAAAATATCAAGACTTACTACTTTATGATTCTAGTCAATCTCGTTTATGTTTTTATTTTCTATTTGATTATGAATTCATTAAAATAAATGGCGAATATAGATTGGATTGTTCTGATTGGAACCTTAGTTTTAATTGTAGGATACGGATCATGGGTTACTAGAAAGCGAAAATCTTTAGATAGCTTTCTTGTTGGCAACAGAGAAGCCAATTGGTGGACCATTGGACTTTCTGTAATGGCAACCCAGGCAAGTGCTATAACATTTTTATCCACACCTGGACAAGCATTTCATGATGGTATGGGCTTTGTTCAATTCTATTTCGGATTGCCCATTGCCATGGTTATCATCTGCATATTTTTTATACCTCTCTATAGCAAGTTAAAAGTTTATACAGCGTACGAATTTTTAGAATCTAGATTTGATTATAAAACAAGGGCCTTAACCTCCTTATTATTCTTGATTCAGAGAGGATTAGCTGCAGGTATCACCATCTTTGCACCGGCAATAGTATTATCAACGGTATTGGGTTGGAATTTAGATATTCTCATTTTACTGATTGGTGTTTCTGTAGTTTTTTATACAATGATAGGTGGCACAAAAGCAGTTAATGTCACCCAAAAATATCAGATGGGAATTATTTTCCTTGGAATGTGCATTGCCTTCTATTTGATATTGAACAAAATGCCAGAGGGAATAAATTTTACGGATAGTCTCAGAATTGCGGCTGCAGGGAATAAGATGCAAATTTTAGACTTTAGTTTTGATCTAGAAAATAAATACACAGTCTGGACAGGTATCTTAGGAGGTACTTTTTTAATGCTATCTTATTTTGGAACAGATCAATCTCAGGTCCAAAGATATTTATCAGGAAAGAATGTGAGAGAAAGTCAATTAGGATTGATATTTAATGGATTTCTTAAAATACCAATGCAATTCTTCATTTTATTGACGGGAGTGATGGTATTTGTTTTTTATCAATTTAATCCATCGCCGGCATTCTTCAACAAATCTACCCTTGAAGAATTAAGAACAACTCAATATGCCGATGAACTTGCCACCCAGGAAGCCAATTTAAAAAATATCTTTAACCTTAGGTCAACGTTAGTAAACAATGCAAACATTGACAACCCAAGCAATCAATTTAAAGAAGAATTTGCAGCATTCACAACTCAAGAAAATGCAGCCAGAGATTCAATAAAATCTCTTATTGCCTTAGGTCTGCCAACTGCTGAAACCAACGACAAAGATTACGTGTTCATCAACTTTATTGTTGAAAATTTCCCAAAAGGGCTAATTGGATTATTGCTTGCTGTATTTTTATGTGCGGCAATGTCCTCTACCGCTTCGGAACTCAATGCATTAGCAACGACAAGTTTGGTTGATCTCTATAAAAGAGGTATTAAGCCAGAAGCCACTGAAGCTCATTACTTTAATATGTCCAGGTTATTTACGGTAATGTGGGGCATTATTGCTATTCTCTTTGCCTTATATGGAAAATTATTTGAGAATTTGATTCAATTTGTCAATATCGTTGGTTCCATTTTCTATGGAACGATATTAGGTATTTTCCTTGTAGCATTCTTTCTAAAACATATCAAAGCCAAAGCAATTTTTATCGCTGCCATCATTTCAGAAATGTTGGTAATCTGCTTCTGGTATTTTGAATGGTTTGGTATTGCATTCTTATGGTTAAATGCAATAGGTGCAATCTTTGTAATTGTAATATCGTGGTTGCTTCAAATCATATTAGGAAGTAGGCAAGAATCGTAGCTTATAGAATTAGAGATTGGCTTTGAAAGAATGATTTCCTTTAATATTCAAAATAAAAATAGCTAAACCAAAAAAGAGGCAAAAATAAAGGCTATCTCAAATTTGAGATAGCCTCTTTCTATAACTATAATCTTTAAACTCTTCTATCTAACAAAAACTTTTACATCATTTGAATCCATGTCACCGGGTTCAAGAGAAATCAAAATTTTGTTTGGAGCAATACCTTTGGATTCCAGATACTTCTTGCATGCGTACACTCTTTTTTGAGCAACTACATTACTTGAAGATGAACTTGCTTGAAATTTAGATCTCAAAAGAACAAATCCCTTTTCGGCAGTCTTTAGCTGATCTAAAACCTTAGCAAGATTTTCGGTCCCATTGCTATCAAGTACAAACTTATTTTTAGCAAAAGACACCATTAAATCTCCGGCAGCGGTATTTGGAATAGTGGCCACTTCTTCCATGGTTGGATTTGAAGCTGGTGCTCTGTTAAGGTTTGCAGGAGCTTTCACATACCCTTGCATATAATTTGGTCTGGTCCTAACGGTTGACTCAATGTCACCTGAGCCATTTAGCATAACCTCGGTGGCTACACCATTGACCAAAATGGTCCTTTTTTCTGCCGACTGAGCAGATGTTAAGGTTCCCGATAAAAGGAAAGCAATAACAAGTGTTGAAGAAATATTTCTCATGGGAATTACAAATTTATATTCAAATTAAGCTTTGCTAGTTAGTTTGTCAAGCCTCTACCTTCTTTACTAATCTTTCCTGCGTCTTCTAAGTCTTTATAGATTTTATCTAGAACACCATTAATAAACTCTTTACTTTTTGGTGTGCTGTACTTTTTAGATATTTCTACATATTCATTAATCGTTACTTTTTCAGGGATGGTTTTACACTCAATCATCTCAGTTACAGCCATTTTTAACAGAACCATATCCAAAACGGCTACTCGTTCTTGATCCCAGTTTTTAATTACTGGTGTGATTACTTCTTGTAAATTTTCATCTTGTTTACCTGTCTCCTTTAACAGCATCTCCCCAAATTCTTTGGTTGTTTCGTCATCGGGATAAAAAGTTTCAAAATGTCCATCCTCTTCTGGTTGAGCTTTAATATACTTCTTTAAAGCCCCTACTACCAATGATTTATCATCAGTCCAATTGAAATAAGAATCTTCCATCATTTCATTGAAAAATTCATTTCCTCTGCACATTCTATACAGTTCCAGTAATATTTCTACAAAATCCTCCTTTGAGGAATTTGATAATATAAACTTCTCGTAAGGTTCTGATTTACTAAATTCGTCATATATCTTACTTAAATACTCAGGGTTTACCCTATTTTCAAAGTTGTATTTATCAAATTTCTTAAGTAATTTCTTGTCAACGATTATAGCCTGAATGATTTCGTTATCGAACAATTTAGCAGTAAATGCTTTATCGATATCTTTCGGAATATGCTTTTTCTTTCTTTTTTCACCATCAGAGGTCGCCAATTTACAAATCTCGGCAATGACATAAATATTAAATAAGAACAATTCATAGCTCATATCAAGCCATTCCTTATAAATTTTCTGTAAGTCTTTACTTACAAGGACTTCGTCTCTATTGAGCGCATACAATAACTGCATGATTTTAACCCTAATGCACCTTCTACTTAGCATAACTCAGATGTCAAATAACTATTTTAACTAATATGTTGCAAAATTAGATATACTTATCTAATTCTTCTAATAATTAACTGTAATAATGTGTCATATGCCACAATTATCAATTCCTGGGAATTTAGACTTGTGCCATTTGTTCAAAATCTTACCATTTTCCCAAAGAACAATTCCAGGATTTGACCTGACAATGGTTTTAAGAAGAATGTCATCTGCATTCAAATAGCTTGCTTCTACCCCAGTTTCCCTTTTCAAACTTTCAGCCATTTCTTCACTTGCACCTCCTGTCACAACAAACATTTTTACATTTTTAGATGCAGCTTTATCTGCAATAGGCTTAACCACTGATTTCCAGTCATCGATATAGTCTTGATCCCAATTATATTTGGTTACCATTACTTTTTTCTCCTCTACCCGGTCTATACTTTTCACAACCATTTCTAGCTGATCTTCAGTTTTTTCTGCTAAAGTATCTATTCTAAAGATCGTATCTTTAACCATAACACTTTCCTGATAAGGTTCAGCATACAATTTATGTGCTACTATTAAGAAACTTTTGCCTTCATCAGTTAAAAATTCCTCAGTAATATCATATCCGTCAAATGAACTGAACTCCATTTCACTGATCTTGTTAGCTTCGATACTTGGTTCAGATTTAATTTGATCGATAATCTCCCACTCCTCTTTAGGATAGGATTTGAACTCTTTCATATATACTTCATTGGATAACTCAACCACTTTGCCGTCAATTTTGTTTTTTAATTTCCATGCGAGTATTTTAACACTGCCCATGGCATTAAGTTGAGCTGTTCTTTCTGAATCAATGTCAGCGCCAATCTTAAACGGTCTAAAATCTTTGGCTGGTATATCCCAAGTAAAATTACTCATTGAGTATATCAATAATCCTAACGCTGAAACCACAAGTATGCTGCTTCTTTGGGTTTTCGAAAATAATTGATGCCATGAGTTAGGCTTAAATAAGACAAACAAGGCTGGAATAAGTAGAAATACATCCTTAAAGAAAGATGTCATAGGCTTCAATTTTATAAAATCTCCAAAACAACCACAATCTTTCACCTTCATGTTATTCTCGCTAAATTCTCCCCATTTAGAAAATTCAAAGAAATTGACACCATTTCCAACATAGCCTGTCAAATAGGTGAATCCAGTCAATGCTGTAAAGAAAACCAATAATAAGAAGAACAACCTTCCGGTAAATTTGGGCCTCCAACCAATAATCAAAGCTATTCCCAATAATATCTCTAATAAAATAACAAAGACAGAAACGTAGATCGCATAGTTTGATAAAAATGGAAATATCGGACTAATAAACCCAATCCATGTTGGTTCAAAGGTAGTTTCAAATTCTGTAAAGTATTGTTCAAGCTTATAGGCTGTCCCCAACGGATCTACAGCTTTAACCCAACCAGAAAATATATACCAAACACCTAAGAAATTCTGAAAATAGGTAACGGCAATATTTTTGTGGATCTTAAATCCAAATACCATAATCGCAGTTAAGACTGCCGCTGTTATTGTAAAAACAATTAGTAATGTACTTAAGGTCATGTTAGTTTAAATTTTCCAATTTCAGATAATTTTATCAAGGCAAAAACTGAATAATTCAAAATGTCTTGATAGTTCGATTTAGGCCCTTCAGAAACAATGTTTTCTTCCTCATTTTGTTCCATTTGTTTCAGTCTCAATAGTTTGACCAATATTAAATCGGTATAACTACTAAGCCTCATCATTCTCCAGGCTTCGCCATAATCATGGTTTTTGGCCTCCAAAAGATTGCGAGTTTCCTGAACTATTAGGTCATATTCTTTATTGAGTATATCCATTTCAGAAACATCAGGATTATCAGTAAGTCCCAATTTGTATTGCATTATTGACATAATACTATAATTAATCAAGGCCAAATATTCTCCTGTGATATCATCTTCTACCATTTGTTTTGATTTGGTCTCAATGCTCCTGATTCTAGAGGCCTTAATGTATAATTGATCAGTCAACGATGATGGTCTAAAAACTCTCCATGAAGGACCATAATCTTTAGATTTTGCTTCAAAAAGTTCTTTTGTTTTTGAAAGAATTTGATCAAATTGGCCTATCGTCTTACTCAATGTATTAACGTTTTCACAAATATAATGTTTAGTACAAATTTAACGACTATAATATCCAATAGCTCTTAATAGCCTGAAAAGAACATTACAATAATTTGTTAATACGGAGAAATATCAATTTATCGTAGAAAAACATGAATACTAACATTGGAGCTTTACTTTTGTAACATGTCTTTAATGTTATTTACGCTTATTGCAAATGTTCTCATTTTGATAGCCTTCAAAATGTTTCCAAAATTTGGCATCAATAATTTAAATGCAATTATTATCAATTATTTTGTTGCTGTATTCACAGGCGCTATTGTTTTAAATAGATTGCCTTTTAATCATACAGCATTTCAAGAATCTTGGTTTCCTTATGCTCTTTTTCTAGGAATCATTTTTATTACAGTGTTCAACATTGTTGCTTTAACTATTCAAAAAACTGGTGTTGTGATCGGGACTTTGTCTCAAAAGATGTCTTTGCTTTTTCCAGTACTGGTAGCCATGATATTTTTTGGAGAAGCAGTTTTTACCAAAAGGGTAACTGGAATAAGTTTGGCAATCTTGAGCATAATTATCATTAATTTGCCTAACGGAAAAATGGATGGTAGTACCAATGCATTGCGAAAATATTGGTATCTACCCTTGTTGACATTTTTAGGCAGTGGCATTATCGAATTATTGTTATACTATGTTGATGTTAAAGAAATTGCTCCCAATGGTGATATTTCTTTTGTTTGCTTTTTATTCTTTACGGCTGGACTATGTGGACTAATTTTTAAAATTATTTCTAAAAAATGGTCAATCACTAAAAAAGATATTATTGCTGGGATTGCCTTAGGGATACCCAACTTCTTTTCCATCTATCTTTTATTGAAATCACTTTCCTCAGGCATCGATGCATCAGTCATGTTTCCATTTATTAATGTAGGCACCATACTTTCCGGAGTTATACTTGGTTTTTTTGTTTTTAAAGAAGATACAAATAGAAATAAAATCATTGGAGTTATTCTTTCTGTAATCGCCATCTATCTGATCGTTAGTTGATGCCAGATAAATCAGATACATATAAGACCATTGACAAATTAGCTACAAGTGAATTTAAAGAGAAAAATTCCAAATTTATTGGATACTTATTTCCAGTAAGGGACACAAAGGAATTCGAAGTTTTCCTAACTGATATTAAAAAAGAGCACTTTAAAGCCAATCACCATTGTTTTGCCTATCGCTTAGATTATGAAAATCAAATTTTTAGATTTTCTGATGATGGTGAACCTTCAGGCACTGCAGGTAAACCCATCTATGGCCAAATGATTAAAAATGATTTATTCGATGTAGCTTGTATTTCTGTTCGTTATTTTGGTGGAACTAAATTAGGCACCAGTGGTTTGATTAGCTCCTACCGGGCTTCTTGTGCGATGGCCATTGACAACGCAAAAATCATTGAAAAGACACTAAGTGATATTATCGAATTAAGCTTTGATTATAGTATTATGGGCAATTTAATGAGTACCTTAAAAAATTTAGATATACCTATCATCGAAAAAAATCTACAAGAACAAGGAAGTTTAAAAATAGAATTGGCAAAATCTATCTCTGCAGGAAAGCTCGATTTATTAAAAGCAAAATTACTAGGAGTCTCATTGGAGCAGATAGATGCTAAAACTTCAATTTCAGGATTAAAAATTTCTCATTTAGATTAAGTTCTTGCAATCAAGGATTTAATTTTAGACATCAATACTCCTTCAAATTTTTCATCATTGACAGCCTTTTTTGTAATGACAATTGCAAAAGGTAGAAGCACAACGACTGGTAACCAAGCGGCCAAATAAGGACTGATTGTTCCACTCTTATTCATCTTCTCTCCAAGAATGTTTAAGATAACAAACATCATGAACAAGATTATGGAAACCAGCAATGGATATCCATATCCCCCTTTGCGAATAATGCTTCCTAATGGTGCACCAATAAACAAAAACAACACACATATAACTGCCCAACTAAATTGTTGCTGCCTTCGAAGGATATAAACATTTTTTTGCTTTTCAAGTGAGTCATACTCTCTACCTTTGTTAAAGAAATTATCCTTATCCCTCACTGCTGTTACATTTGCAGTAGCTAAAAACCTCCGATTTTCAATGGCAGAAGTATAATAATCTATCAATGATGATACCGAATCTTTATGAAAGGGCTTCAAATTACTTTTCTTAGTTTTTTTTCTGAGAAGGTTGTTTGGCTTTATCACATCCTTCATTTTATTGTCTAATCTTTCCTTCTGTTGTTTGATTTCCTTTTGGGTCTCAATCATTTCTTTGTCCACATTTTTAAGCTTTGCTTGTCTTAATCTGGCTTCATTTTCCAAATTGTTTTCTGCAGATTTAAAGATATTGGCAAACTTGAAATAATCTGTTTCTTTATTTACAATTTGCTTGGCACGAAAAGTATCAATTTCCGTTTTAAGTTGCCAGGAGTTAAGAAGATCGTACTTTCGACGATCCATATTTACATCTTTTGCTTCCATCTGAAACTGTGACATATCAAATATCTTGGTCCATTCTTTAAAGTTGGTTCTTGTCATAGGATAGGTCCTAATTTTGGTCTCTTTATTCAATTTTGAAGCATCCTCTTTAAATTGATGACCATCATAAAGAACCATAACAAAATAACTTCCATCTTCAGATGAAAACATCTCCCCTCTTTTTGCACTTACAACATTTACTAGATTGTTGCTGACACCGCTATGATCATAGATTAAAATATCACTTATATCCCTACCATTTTCATCCACCTTTCCTACATGCATCACAAAGTCTTTGAAATCATCATTAAATACACCAGGCTCAATACTTAATGATAATTTTTGTTTACGAATTGAATTTAACCGGTGGAAGAATTGATAGTTAGCATTGGGTTTTAGAAAATTTGATGCAAAAAAAGAAAACATGCCAGTTAAGATCGCAATCATCAAACCAGCAAATAGAATCCTAAATAATGATACGCCTGCTGATTTGAAACTCGACAATTCGTGTTTTTCTGCTAAATCGCCAAACACCATAACAGAAGAAATCAAGATCGTTATTGGAATTGCCAATGGAATTATGGTTACAGCAAAGTAGAATATCAACTCAAACATGACACCAATTGATATTCCTTTACCAATTATTTCATCTATATATTTCCATAAAAATTGCATTACCAAGACAAACTCAGCAATCAAAAAAGCTACAAAATATGGGGCTATAAAGCCCTTTAGAATCAGTTTATCTAAAATCTTCACAGTACAAATATACTAGAACTATACAACGAAAATATTGCCATATAAACATATAAAAGAAATAATTTCGCTTATTTGTAACATTAGGGAAACCATGACCGTCTCCCCTTCGTAATGCATCAGAAATTAATGAATTATCAAGACATCATGAATACTGTTTTACCTTTTAAGAATAAGCTATATCGCTTTGCTTTACGTCTTGTAAATAATACCCATGATGCAGAAGAGATTGTCCAAGATCTTTTAATTAAAATCTGGAAAAAGAAAGAAGATTTTTCAAGAATTGACAATAAGGAGGCTTGGTGTATGACCGTTACGAGAAATCTTTCGTACGATAAATTACGAAAAAGAAAGGTTAATCACCAAGAAATTGAAACGCAGTATGACTTAAAAGATCAGGTGGTTACAGCTGATATCCATCTTGAACAAAAAGAAACGTTAAATCGAGTAAAACTAGTGATTGATAAGTTACCAGAAGATTTAAAAACGGTCATACAATTGAGAGATGTGGAAGGATATACTTATAACGAAATAGCAGAAATTACAAACTGGTCTATAAGCAAAGTAAAAGTTTATATACATCGTGCAAGAAAAACTTTACAAACTGCTTTAAGCCAAATAGAATTATAACAGATGGAAACTAAAAAATTTAATGAACTAATCTCAAAATATTGGGAAGGCACTAGTAGTCTGGAAGAAGAATTCCAATTGCGCACCTTTCTTAAAACAAACAAAGGAGCATCTGAGCATCCCGAAGAAGCTGCAATTTTCGGCTTTTTCGGAAAGCAAATGGAAATAGAATCAAGTATTACAGAATTTCCTGTTGAAAAGATAGATACTCCAAAAGTGATTACACTAAATCGTCTACATTTTGTCAGAAATATAGCTGCAGCATTATTATTCATTCTTTGTGGATATTTTGTCTTTCAGAACATTTCTTCCCCTCCTGAAAAAAACCAATTGGCAGAAAATTGGAGAGAGGTTGAAGATCCAAAAGAAGCACTCAAAATTACCAAAGAAGCACTGGCATTTTTATCAAATAAAGTGGATAAGAGTGAGCGATTATTAAAAAACAACATCGCTAAACTTTCCATCAATAAAATTTTAAATTAATAGAAAATTAGCATAATTATGAAACATATCATTTCAAGCCTATTATTCGTATTTTTATCCAGCCTTTGTTTTGGCCAACAGGATGCCATTGAAAAATACTTTTCAAAGTATAAAGACAATGAAGATTTTACAGTAGTATATATAAGTCCCAAAATGTTTAGTTTGATAAGCAAACTTGATGACAATGACATGGATGATGAAATGAGGGACGCAATAAAGGGCTTAAAATCATTAAAAATTCTGACAACTGATCATGGCGGAGCTCGATTTTATAATGAAGCAAAAAGTCTGATCAACACCAATGAATATGAAGTACTGATGACCGTTCGTGACGACGATTCCGATATTGAATTTTTAGTAAAAGACAGCGCAGATGGAAACATTGTCAATGAATTATTATTACTTGTTGGTGGAGAAGATGATTTTGTATTATTAAGCTTTTTTGGAGAGATACATCTTAACAAACTTTCAAAGTTGGCAGAATCAATAGAAATTGATGGAATGGAACACTTAGATAAATTGGAAGATAAGAACTAAATATTATTGCGCTACGCAATTGAAAATGCACGATTTGACCAAATTGTTTAATGCTTTCATGTTTTCCATCTGTTAAACCAAGCATTATTCAATTACGATATAGCAGCTCCTAGTAAAATTTGCCATATATTAATGTAATCAATCATTGTTACATTATGCCAAAGGCAATTATCCTAATCCTCATTTTATTTTGTTTCGGACAGTCATTGATTGGGCAAGCGAATTGTTCCGTTAATGCTGGATCTCCTGAAAAATATTGTGAAGGAGAAAAGATTAAACTAAGAGGTGCTATATCAGGTCAGTTTAATAATAATACCCTAAAATGGGAATTGATCTCTGCTCCACCAGGTGCAAATGTTATTATTGAAGATCCATTTGTCTTGAATACTTCCACAAACCAGCTCAACATCCCAGGTGAATACCAATTTCAAATTTCAATTGAATGTGAAAATGGTATGGCAAGTCAAACAGTAACTCATATATTACATCCATCTGGCAGAGGCAAATTGATCTTTCCAGACCTAATCTGTCACCAATCTTTTCAAAGATTTTATGTTGTAAAGGATATAGATCCAGGAAATTTCTTTGTTTATGATTTTGAAATTGATGGCTTCCTAAAGATTATAAACCAAGGTCCAGATTCCATGTTGGTTGAAATTAGAGGATGTTGGACAGAGGAATATTATCACCCAAAATATAGAGTCACCAATCAGTTTGGCTGCTCCATACTCAAACAGGATACTATGCAAACTACATTGCTTTATCCACCGGAAATTCAATTTCTTCCACCTACGACCAGCGAATGTGGAAATCTGCTTGGCTATTGCCCTAGTGTAGGTGCTCCACAATGGACCATAGAAGAACAACCAATTGGTGGAAATGCAAGCCTCTCAACTCCAAATGCTCAAAATACTGAAATCTGTGATTACATTGTTGGTGGAAATTATATTATAACTTATTCTGTTACTGGAATTGATTGTATAGAATCTACCATATCTGTTCCAATAATACCTGAAGAGATTGATTGTAATCCTTTAGGTAAAGTTGAATATCAGTATTGTCCAAACACTATCCCTTCCACATTGTTATTGGAGCTAAAAGCCGGTTTCAACGAGGAAATTGAAGAAATTTTCTGGACTCAAACTGAAGGACCTCTTGTCGAGATGATTGGAGAAGAACAACCAGACCTTACAGTAAATGGGCTTATTTCAAATACACTTTACATCTTCACAGTTGAGTTATATAATCCTATTACAGACTGTCGAAGGACCCAAGAATATCATGTCTTTGAAATTGCATTAGACCCAGATATCGATTTCGTCATAAGAGATGCAAGTTTTCAGTTTTGTTCCACCTTCCAAAGTTGTAACAACCAATATATTTTCAAAGATCAAAATCCAAATCAATACTTCAATACCGACCTTCAAGTAGAGTTACTTTCTTATCCTCCAAATGCAGACTTGAGCCAAGTTTTTTACATGAACTTTTATAATCAATCTGTAGGCGATACTCCTATGGCATTTTTTGACCAGAAAAGAATTAATAACTTTCATTTTAATCGTCTCGTTTTAAGCGAAGCGGAGAATGGACGCCTAAGTTTTTATTTGTGTTCCGATGTAGTCCCTGGTAATTATTCTTTTAGAATTACCTTAAGTAATGATTGTTTTTTTCATGAACAGGACATTGTACTAAGTACGATTTCTGGATTTAATAAAGTATTACCTAATGCTGGAACTGACCAAGTTCTGCCTTGCGGACTAAATTCCACAACCGTTGTTGGCAATGAATTGGGTTTTGACGACATTCTCGTTTATGGTTTTTGGACATCTATAGAATTTCCGGAAGGAAGTTCTAATCCCTTACCTAGCATTATTCAAGATCAATTCTTAGAACTTTCTGATCTGGTGGTAGGTAAATATATTTTTCGATATTACTATTATTACAATGATCTCGCTTCAAATCAAAATATCTGCGAATATGAAAATCGATTTGATGATGTAGTGGTCATTGTTTCGGAAGATGAGATAATTGGAATAAATGAAATACCAGATCATATCTTTTGCCTTGAAGAAGAATATTGTATTCAACTGCCGATAGATGATGGAGGTTCTTCTTCTAGCTTAATTCAAACTGATGGTCCCACAATACAGATTCCAATTTTTGAATCTGGAGGTATTGCATGTTTTAATAATTTAGAAGGAAACACAACATACAGCTTTGATTACATTGTGAATAATGGGTGTACAGAGAAAGACCAATCTTTTACCATCCAAATTGAAGACGCAATCATTTCTCCAGCTATAATATTAAATCAAGATACTTGTGTTACTGGATCAATCGATGATACGCATCAACTGAACGCACAATCTCTACAACATGGCCAAGGCGAATGGACTTACATCGGTTCAGGTCAAGCCATTTTCGATCCTTCACCTTTTGACCCAAACCCAACTGTCACTATTGTAAATGGAGAAAGTTATCCTGTATACCGTGAATTTATTTGGACTGTAACCAATGGTATTTGTGAAAACATAAGTGAAGACAAATTGATTATTAGGAATACTGGTTTTGTTCCTATAGTTCTTGACGATTTAATCATCGATTGTAATGCTGACTTCCCTTACACTTTGGAATTAAACCCAAGTCCTGCACCTGAGGGAGTTATGGTAAGTTGGGAGTTATTGAGTAGTAACTCACTTGATCCTCCAGTCATTGAATATCCATCCAATGATAGTACCAGTATTACATTTACAACGGCTGGAAGTTTCAATTTCGAACTTCAATACATCTTTGATGGAGATTGTGGAGAGGAAAATGAAATTAAACAACTTGAAGTTAGATTGTCAACTAGCGACGCTTTTGCATATGCAGGTCTAGACATCATTCAATGTGAAAGTGAATTTAGTATTTCGGCATTGAATCCAGAACCAAATGAAGGGTTTTGGGCCATAGAAGAAAGTATTCCACCTGGATTGATGATTAATATTGAAGACTCACAATCTTATGAGACTCAGATTTCTTTTGGTCAAGAAGGAACTGCCATACTTAGTTGGAATATTCTAGCGGATGCCCCAAGTTGCGGTGTGGTTGC
Organism: Saprospiraceae bacterium; assembly: GCA_020630955.1. GTDB lineage: Bacteria > Bacteroidota > Bacteroidia > Chitinophagales > Saprospiraceae > JAHDBF01. Next base: position 174,843 of record JAHDIE010000002.1, on the reverse strand, counting down.
CCAAGATGATTTAGAATTAAGCTGGATAGAGTTTGACTTAATTTCATCTGATACTGCAATTTGCAATGCCTCAACTGTTATATTGGCGCATACCCCCATCTTTAATCAGAATATCCAATGGACAATCCTTGACGGTCCAAGCTCAGATGTTTTTATCGGTCCTTTAAATAGCACTACAACATTATTTTCGAATTTAGTCGAAGGGGTTTATATTTTTCAATTTAACTATTTTACAAGTAACAGCAACTGTAATAGCTCAGGAAACATTCAAATTACAGTATTCGGAGCAACTGATATTGTATCACAACAAACTTTTTGTGAATTAGATAATAACACAATTGATGATCTTCAATTGGATTTCAATTTAGCAGAATTTCAAATTGATGCACTATCCATATTAAATCAACCTATTGGTTCTGCAATTGGAATTGAACCCAGTATAAACACAGATGGCATAAGTTTTAGTTATACAGGCTTTGATGTTCCAGGTCTTTACACATTTCAAATTATTGGGGAAAGTGCAAGTTGTAGTGTTGATGCTAATTTAGAAGTAACCATAGGTTCAGCGCTTTCTGTTGAGCCATTTGTAAATCTAGAATACTGTATAGGTGAAACCATTCACATTGAAACTGGAACTAACCCAAATTACTTTTATAACTGGAGTCCTGCTGAATTATTCGATGACCCAACAAGCAGCAATCCTGTTTTCTTAGGCACAGAATCAACCAATGTACAAGTCTTGATTTCAACTGATGAAAATTTTGAACAGTGTGTTACGGAACAAATAATAAATATCAATTTCCTGCAAATTGAAGCAAGTATTACAGAACCAATAGTTTTGTGCGAATTTGAGGAAGTTATCTTAGAAGTATTTTCAAGCGAGGATGATCTTGGAATCACATGGTCAAACGAATTTGGTGAAACCCTTGGCAATAATAATCCAATTACGATTTTACCAACAGGAGATATGTTGGTCTCCGCTTTGATTGAAAATCCATCAGGTTGCTCAATCGAGCTCAATACAGCGATTGAAATTAGTCCACTCCTTAATGGTATTTCAGCTTCGTCGCAGTATTCAGAAATTGATTTGGGTCAAAGTACAACATTGAATGTTGAGCTCAATGATGGATCCATTGAAAATTGCACAATAAACTGGTCGTCTAGTCAATTTTTAAATGATTCCAATATTCAAAACCCTATTGCTTCACCGATTGAAACTACAATCTTTGAAGTAAGTATTGAAAAAGACGGATGCTCCGCATTTGACACCATTGAAGTCGAGGTAGACGACTCTTGTCTTTTAAAAGAATACTATATACCAAACACCTTCACTCCAAATGGTGATGGTCATAATGATTGCTTTCAAATTTATGGCAATATGCATAACTTCGAACTATACATCTTTAATAGATGGGGAGAAGAAATCATAAAAATTACCCAAACCAATGAATGCTGGGATGGTACTTATAAATCACAAAGTTTATCACCAGATGTGTATGGATACTATATAAAGCACACAAGATGTGATGGCGAGGAATTAGAATTCCGCGGCAATGTAAGTTTGATAAAATAGTAAATGGAAAAGAAAGTAAGTGTGGATCAAAGATCCTGGAAAGACTATTGTGTAAGTTCTTCTAAAATGAAAGATGGGTGTGAGTTTATACTCCTAACCACTTTTCATACTCCTCATTGTAAGTTTTCAACCCAGATGCTTTCAAGCCTTTTGGTGCTTTCTTGAAAATCTTGGTAAAAAACTCTTTTAACATGTTCATGTGAAAAAAATTTTAATTTTTACTAAATGGATTACATAATGATAGACGCTCAGAATTTAGTTTTGTATGGTAACTTATATCATTTTAACATAAACTTTAAGACTATCTATATTCTATTGCAAATTTAACGACAAATTATATATTTTCATAATATATAATCAATTGATAATTCTTTTAAAAAAGTAGTGTTTTAAGAAGGCAGGAAATGTTAAGATATTTGTTATGGACATTCTGGAAACTATCGAAGGATTAAATTTGTTCTGAGAATGGAAACAAAATATAATTCTAAATCAATCAATAAAACGTCAATGAATCGCCACTTTCTAATTTTTACAATTTTAACCCTATTTATAGGAATAAATACTGTACAGACGCAGACTCAATGTATTAAAACTGATGAGGAAGCAATGGAAGTTTTATCGTATACTGACCCTCAAGATAAGATCGCTGGAAAGTGGGATGTGAATATTCGAGGCACATTGTTTCACAATACCAATATAATCCAATCTGATTATGATGAGTATCCAATGTATTGGTACATTCTCCCCTATGCAAATGGATATAATATTTGTGCAACTCCAGGTTTTGAAAACGAACTAATCAATGGTTTACTAATCAGCGACGAAACCATAGATGGTCAATTTTTTTCTTATATTATTGTTGGAGGCGAAGAAAGAATCTCACTGGGAAGACAAGTTACTGATGATATTCTCACTTTTCAGTTTCAAGCTTCTCGAGAGTACATTGAAAAAAACTTTAAGGGAAAAGTCAAAGAAGAAAGCCTAGATAATCTTATTCTGGTTTGGGAATATGTTTTAACTAGGAGCAAATAATCATTGTTCTGAGGTGGGAATAATTCCCGTTTTTTCCCCAAAATATTGAACAAATCGTCGCATGTCGTTCGCCATTTCTTGATTATTGGTTGCTTTCATATAGGTGTCAGCTAAACTTCGTAATCCTTGGAACATAAATCTATCCATTTCCATGACTTGTAAATCTTTGGTCCAGAGATCAATCTTGTAAGTATCTAAGGTGTCTTTGTCAAACAAAGAGATAAACATGGCTTTTACCTCTTTAGGCTCACCACCTTGATCTGTAGAACTCCAGTTTATTGATTCTGGAACTTTCTGTTCATCAAGTTCCACATTGATTTCAATTTTTGATCTCATATTTAATTTTTCATAAATTTCTTTACTACCTGAGCATCTCCAAGCTTAAAAGAAATAAAATAGACTCCTGGTGGAATATTAGAGGTTGACGTCTTAGAATCTAATAAACTACCTTGTTGAATTATCTGGCCAAAGATATTATTAATGGTATACTCTGACAATTCCACAGTTGATTCAATTTGCAAAAAATCAGATGTAGGGTTAGGATATAATTTTATTTCAGGTAAGTAACTTTCGGTGTTTTGGACTTGACTGATTGTCTCATCCAAATTTATTACCGTGTTATAAATGGCCAATCCTCCTCTTTTATTCCCAACTATGACTTCAAGATATCCATCGTTATCAATATCTTCAAGATCAATTGCCGTTTGCTCCCCTTCGTATATATTTCCAAATTGGAGATCTAATAATTCAGCTTGTGCATCAACGTCATTTCTATCACAAACATAAAGTTGTAAGTATCCTGAGAAAGTACCGCATAATGCATACAATTCTTCTCCTGCATCAAATAGTACTGGAGCTGAATAGCCTCCAGTCTCAAATTCTAGCTTTGTGTTTATATAATTGAAAGTTGGCGTATTGGGCCCAAAAAATGAATCATCATTAAATTCTGGATTTCCGATAGTTCCCAAATTTTCAAAATAATTGACATTTCCTAGACCTTCATTTGAATTGGTATTTTTCTCTCCAAGAAATAGGTCTCCTAGTCCATCTTGGTTATAATCATAGATATAAGGATGAACACTCGCTCCTACATCGATATCTGGAAATGGAAATAGGGCTTGGGCAAACTCCATAGCCTCCCCTACAGAAGAAATATTTTCAAAATAATATAAGCTACCTCCTTCATCAGCGACTAGCATATCATCGTCATTGTCTCCATCCAAATCGCCTACAGCCAAACTAGGGTTGGTTGAAAATTCAGTGTTGATTGAAAAATTAAGCCAATCGTCATCAATCAATTGAAACGCAGGATTTTCAGCATCTCCAATATTTTCGAATAAGACCAACCTAATTTTTTCTGGTTGGCCAGTTGGACCAAATTCCCCTGTTGTTCCAACCAATATATCCAATAATCCATCAGCATTGTAATCAAGAAAAACTGGATTAGAATCAGTTCCTAAATCTATGCTTTTATTGTTGATAAAATCTTTAGTTACCAAACTAAAATCTTGATTACACATTCCACCATTATTTTCATAATAAAACATCACATCTACATTCGTAGCATTTGAGTCTTCATTTGGGCAAAAAATGATGTCTTGATCTCCATCCTTATCAATATCTAAAACCCAACTGGTAGGGAAAGTATATAAATCCACAGGGTCTTGAATCGGAAAGTTAGAAACTGATTCAACCATAAAATCATTTCCTTCAAATGGCTCGTTAATCAATAAGACAATGTTTGAACTTACCAAATCACCTATCAACAAATCGTAATCTCCATCACATTGATAGTCGAATGCCTCAATCGTAGAACCTGCATGTCTTTCAGCAAAGTTTTCATTTGGTCCAAATTCAATGGCACATTCATTAGGGTCATCACTTAAGAAAATTGTTCCATCCGTACCACCCTCTTTAAATTTACCCCAACAAAAATCTCCAAAAACAAAATCAAAGGTATCCAAACCTAAGTTTTTTTCTACAGCCATATTCTTGTAAAAATTCACATATGAACCTCCTCCTTCGAATGATAAAATATCTATATCACCATCCCCATCCATATCAAGAATTGCAGGTATATCATCTAAATTTGAATAAACATTGGTGGGGGCGCCATTAGTCATTACTGTGAGAACATTGCTTATCCAGTCAACTTCATAGATACTAAATCTTAACCCATTTGCATCTCTTTGCCCAGTATAAACTGAAATCGATGCAGATGATAAACTAGCAGGTCCAGTGAAAATATCTGGGACACCATCATTGTTGTAATCTTGGACTCTAATAAAGTTTCGCAAAGGGGGTAATCCAATTTGATATTTTTCGTCGTGAATATAATTTGAGGAACCTATTCCACCTTCATGCAAATAAGTTCTTGCTACATCTCCCCTTCGATCATATACCAGAAGATCTAAAAAACCATCATCATTAAAATCAATTTCAGCCAACTGAGGGTTCGTTAATCCACCAGTAAAGGCATTTTCCAACTCCACGTCGTCAATGGTAAATGGATAGTCATTTAGGTTAAAATTTTGGCCATTTGCCGGAAGGCTAAATAAGTGTACGCAAATGAATAGGAGTATATTTTTCGAATTAAATTGTTTTCTATTTATATTGGAACTTACATTGATTACTTCTAACATTCTTGATGATGTATTTGAACAAATATTTAATACTTTTTTGCCTTGTAATTGGATTAAACGCCGCTCACGGTCAGGATAATACAAATTTACAAGGAAATCAAAGATTAAGTTCGTCAGTCAACAAAAATTTTAGAATTGTTCAAGACAAGAGTAACATTAATCTTGTTCTAACAGAAGAGCAACATTCAGGATACACAGATATTATTATCAATGGTGAGGATCATCAGATCACTTTCGTAAATGGGGTTGCCACCTTAAGCAATAATCAGCTCAAGGCAAATGGCTTGAATTTCCTTAAAAATAGCAATCAACAAATTCTCATTTTTGTTTCTCAAGATGAATTTTCAAATAGTATTAGTTTTAGAAAAATACCATTGTGGTTATCCATTGTACCGCCTCTTTTAGCAATTATTATTGCCTTGATTTTTAAAGAAGTCATCATTGCATTGTTTATTGGAATTTGGTCGGGTGCTTTTATCGCAGGAGGATATAGTTTGGCTAATATAGCTGGAATAATTGCTTCTTTTTTTCGGGTAATAACTGAGTATATTTTAGGAGCACTTGCAGATTCAGACCATCTTTCCGTCATTTTGTTTTCGATGTTAATTGGGGGAATGGTTGCATTGATTTCTAAAAATGGAGGAATGCAAGGAATTGTAAATGCACTGTCCAAATATGCAAGGTCACCTCGCAGTGCACAATTTATCACATGGCTGATGGGGATCGCAATCTTTTTCGATGATTATGCCAACACCCTAATCGTTGGAAACACGATGAGAAGTGTTACCGATAAATTCAAGATTTCACGAGAGAAACTTGCATACATTGTAGACAGCACCGCCGCACCTGTTAGCGCAATAGCCTTTATCACTACGTGGATTGGTGCTGAGTTGGGCTATATAGATGATGGGATAGCTAAGATTGGCTTAGAAATGGACCTTACTCCATATGCAATTTTTTTAAGCAGTTTAAAATATTCATTCTACCCTATATTAACCATCATTTTTATTTTGATTTTGGTGTATCAAAAAAAAGACTTTGGGCCAATGCATAAAGCTGAGATGAGAGCAAGATCCACTGGCCGAGTAAGTTCCATTTCAAAAGACAATCCTGATGAACCAGATATGGAAGACCTCAATCCGATTAAAGGTGCAAAGATGAATCCATGGCATGCAATAATCCCTGTTGCATCTGTCATATTAGTTACAATCATAGGTTTGTTAATGACAGGATTTGAGTCTGTGAGATCTGAATTATATGGTTTGGCAAATGGTAAGAATTATGAAAGCTGGTCAGCGATTTGGAACGATATGGGTTTGTTGAGCAATGGTGAAACAAGTTTTGTTGAAAACTTAGGGACTGTCATTGGAGCCTCAAATTCTTATGTCGCTTTGCTTTGGTCTTCTTTTGTTGGTGTTGTTTTAGCACTCATAATAACAACTGTAACCAAAACCATGAAACTTATTGATGCCACCCATTGGATGGTTACGGGATTTAAAACGATGATGCCTGCATTGATGATTTTGACACTAGCTTGGGCATTGGCGATAACTACCGACCAGCTTCATACCGCAGATTACATTAGTGCAGCATTAGAAGGAAATATAAGTCCAATTTTATTACCAGCGATCATCTTTATATTAGCTGCTTTTATTGCCTTTTCAACAGGTTCAAGTTGGAGTACTATGGCTATCTTATATCCGATTGCTATACCAACTGCTTATGCTGTCTGTAATGCAGCGGGATATGGTGATGCGATAAGTTATGAGATACTTTTAGCTGTGATCTCGACTGTTTTGGCAGCATCAGTATTAGGAGATCATGTTTCACCGATCTCGGATACGACGATTTTGTCTTCTTTAGCTTCAGATTGCAACCATTTAGATCATGTTAAAACCCAAATGCCATATGCTCTTTTGGTAGGGTTTTTCAGCATTTTAGCCTTAACAGTTGCTATTTTTATGGGTGGTGGCTTTATTATTTGTTTTTTAATGTTCATTTTATGTATTCTGGCACTATTTTTCATCGTTAAGATAATAGGCAAGCCAATTCCAGAAGCAGAAGCTAGCCAAAAAACATAACTTTTAGATACTTTAAAGAAACATTTAATATATAGTAGCCAGTTATGTTATAACTTGTACTAAAATTGCAAAATAATGGCAAAAAACAACGTGGCAGACGTATTAGACCTCAATCCTGAGGAATATAATAGAAAAAGAGCTAAGAAAATATCATTGATATTTCATGGAATATTATTGCTTTTAATGCTTTTATTATTAAAAGCATGTCCTCATACACCAGAAAAAGCCAAAGACAAACAATTTGCAATAACCGTTGATTTCACTGATATCGAATTTACTAGAGAAACAAGCTCTAACAGTACCAAAGCAAAAGCCAAATCAGGTAAATCAAAACCCAAGCAAGATCCAGTTACCAAAATAAAAGAGAATAAAGTAGATCAGATTAAAGTAACAAAACCGACTCCTAAAATACCAAAACCGAAGCCGGTAACTCCAAAACCAACAGAACCGGTGGTAAGTGAAACAACAACACTTGAAGAATCTCCAATTGAAGCAGTAGAAGAAGAAATTGAAATGGAAGAGCCAGAATTAGAGCCAGAACCGGAACCAGAACCAATTCCGGATCCAGAACCAGTACCTGAAGTATCAAATAATACTCCTGTCAATAATTCAAACGGAAAAACAAATTCTTCTGACAGTGCGCCGCAAGGAAACAATCCAGCCACCACAAATGGTGATGACGGAGGTACTGGAAAAGGAAATAGTGGTGATGGTCCAGGTAGCGATGCAGGAGGAAATGATGGTGATAGCGGTATTGGAGATGGAGGTATAGGAACTGGCGAATATGACGGCTCTGGAAATGGGATTTTTGGAAGAAAAGTAACCTATGTAAATAGAGCTAAACTGGCAGGAGTAATGAGTGGTGTTGCTGTTGGAGAGAATAAAAAAATATGGGTTAAAACTTGTGTCAACAGAGGAGGTAAAGTTACTTATGTAGAACTTGATGAAATCAATACAGATGTATATGATAATTCTGTTTTGAAAAAAGCCTTAGCACTTGTTTCTGGATACGAATTTGAACCTGACATTAATGCACCGAAAGAGCAATGTGGTGTTGTAAAAATCAGAATTGATCGCTCCCAAAATGTTAGTGGCAATTAAATACCAGTTTAGAACAATTTTAGATTCTATTTGTCAAAATTCATAATCATCTATTATTTTGTTTTTCTAAAGCGGAATATCCATTAGAAATTTTTAATCGTGACGAAGCAAATACATTTATACTTCAATAGTTTATTAATCCTTGCCTGCTTTTTTCTAGCTTGTAATACTGAAAAATTTAGACCTAAGCCTGCTGAAATACCTATTTCTCAATCTGATGTGCCAAAACAAAAAACAGTGGCTGAAGAACATGCAAATGAAGAAATCGGACCAGCGTCTTTAGGCTATGACAATGTAGATGAGTCTGGCAACGGCATATATGGAAGAATGATAGCCAATAGCTTTTATGATAAAGTTGAAAAAATCAAGCAAGATGCAGACCCAAATTTAAAAGGAACACTAAAGATTATCGTTTGTATTGATCAACAAGGGATTATTCAAATGGCAAGACCTGATATTCAAAAAACAACGATGAATAATTTAGACCTTCAAAGAAAAGTTGGAAAGGTTTTAATTGACCAACGGTTTGATAAAGACCCAACAGCGCCAGAAAGGCAATGTGGCTTGGTAGTCGTTGATTTCTAAACTTAATTTTTGTTATCTCCCTTTGATTTTCCGAAAAGATCTTTTTTGTTAGATCTTTCTCCTTCCAAAACAGGATTTGGTCTCGGTGCTTCTTCATAAATATGGTCAAAAAGTTTTTCCTTATGAATCCAAATTCCTTCATTTAATTGATAACCTTCATAGCTACCATCACCTGTTAGTATCAAGCCTTGTCCTGGAAGTTGTCCCATTCTTGGCACCAAATGGTCGTACACAATCATTTCTAAACCAGGATTATAATTAAGATTCACTGGTGCATCATCTGAGTATTTTAAAATTACTCTATTCTTTGCATCTCTTAAGTCAGTTAATTCAGAAGCGAATAATTGCTGTCCAAATACAATTTCTCCTTGATCAAAATAAACAATATCTGCTATTTTAATATTCTCGTGCTGTGTATAAGCATTATACCCAAATAGTACATATTTAGACTCACCTTTGCTTTCAAAAGATTTAACCGCATAGTATTGCTGACCAAACCAATTATCCTTATCACCAATCAGATAATGAATATTGTCCATTAAGCTTTCTGATTGATCATCTAGTTTAATAATAGAGTTATTATAAAGCACATAACCATTGTATGTATGTGAAGATTCACTTGTTTGAACAGGCCAAGTTAATATAGTGAATATAGAATCCGGAGCGGTCACTTTTGAAATCCATTTTAATTTGGTAAAATCCAAATCAACTTTTTGTTCCAATGCCTCCTCAACCAGCGGCACCAATTTTTTATTCGCCCTTATCTTGTGTTCATATTCCATAGCATTGGCGACAATATCTGCGAAGTAATTAATATCCTGTTTTAATTTATCAATATCTTGTGCGGTTATATTATTGATATAAAAAAGACTGATCAATAAAATGATAATGCTTCTCATGAATTATAATTTGAAAGATAAACGTAAAAATGGAATTTTAAATTTCATTTTAAATTTTCTATAACATCGTCCATCATTTTCAGATAATTTGGTCGATCAGCTATAGAATTATGGATGAACATATTTTCAACTTTACCTTTATGTAGAACAAACAATCCTGGCATTTGCAAAGCATCTCCGATTTGACGAAGGCTGTAAAAGTTTCCTTTTATTGCTTGACCAAATCCTCTTGCCCATACTTTGAGGCCAAATAATTGACCTACACTCCCCTTGACCAAACCAAATTTTGCATATAAGCTACATAAAGGATCAGAGATTTGTTCTTCTTTGTCCAATTGATATTTTTCTAAATATGTATTGGCTAAATCATATTCAGACATATGCACTAATACAAGTTTTATATTTCTTGATTCTATCTCCGATAATAGACTTGAAATATCACTTAAAGATTCTCTACAATAAAGGCATCCAAATTGACGAAGAAAGACCAGCAAAACTGGTCTTTCAATCGACAACTCATATAAGTTGTTGTTCTTATTGGTATTTACACTTAATGTATCTTTGTTGATCATACTGAACTAGATAGTTCTATACCAATTTCATTTTACTAAATACTTTAATTACTTTTTCAACATGAGAAGCTGAGTTCTTTAAGAGTTTTTTCTCCGCAGCATTTAGTTTTAATTCTAAGATTTCAGTAACACCATTTTTACCTAACTTACAAGGTGCTCCTAAAAATGTTCCTTTGATTCCCCATTGTCCACTTAATCTTACGGCACAAGGGTAAATTCTGTTTTCATCTTTAATAATTGACTCAACCATTTGGGCTGCAGCTGCACCTGGTGCATACCATGCTGAAGTACCCATCAACTTCACCAATTCTCCACCTCCTTTCTTAGTTCTTTCTACAATTGCATCCAATTTCTTCTTGTCAATCATTTCTGTTACAGGGATACCTGCAACTGTGGTATATCGCGGAAGAGGAACCATGGTATCTCCATGACCACCCATCAATACTGCTTGAATATCTTTCGGCGATACTTTTAGAGCAGTTGCTAAGAATGCTCTGTACCTTGCCGTATCCAATATTCCTGCCATACCAATTACTCTTTTAGCACTCAGTTTAGAAGCCTTGTGTGCCGCATAAGTCATTACATCCAATGGATTAGAAACAACAATAATTATAGGATTTGGAGTATATTCTAAGATTGATTTGGTAACAGAAACAACGATTTTTGCATTGGTTGCAATTAGATCGTCTCTGCTCATTCCAGGTCTTCTAGGAATACCAGCAGTTATAACTACAACATCGGATCCTTTTGTATCTCTATAGCTAGATGTTCCTTTTAACTTTGTTGAGTAGTAATCAATAGGCGCTTGTTGCCAGCTATCTAAAGCCTTTCCCTTAGCCATATCCCCTTTAAGATCTAAAAGTACTACTTCATTTACGATGTCTTTGTGGGCAAGAACATTGGCAACAGTAGCTCCAACATTTCCAGCTCCTACAACTGTGACTTTACTCATTTGTATTAGTTGTTTGTTTAAAATTTTATTATTTGCTGCAAAAGTATGGAAATTATCTTTCTCATATAAGTCAATACATAAATATGTCATGCATCCACTACATATGAAGGCAATAAAAAAGCCAACTTAAAAGCTGGCTTTTTCATTAAAATTGGTTTTAGGATTTTATTTAGCAACTTGGAATGATTTAATTGTTTGTTGATTTCCAAGCAACAATTGCAAATAATAAGTTCCTGACTTATAATTTTTTAAATCAATTGAGCTATTATAGTTTCCATATCGATCGTTGATCAATCTACTTTCGAGCAGTCTGCCGTTACTATTGATAATACTTATAGTAATATCTTCTTTCTTTTCTAATTGGACACTTATATTCAAAATATCTGAACTTGGATTTGGAAATAAATTCAATTCAATTTCATTTGGCAAAATCTCCTGAACTGAAGTCACACAATCACCTCCCATTTGAATTTCACACCATCTTGCCTCAAATTCTTGAAGATAAATATTAGCCAACCTACCATCATGTATGATTAGAGTATTTTCATCATTTCTTGTTTCTGCTCCTCCAGACCAATTATGAGACCCTAAAACAACCAATGGATCAGAACTTGGATCATTTGCATCAACAATGGCATATTTGTGATGAGTTTGTTTTGAATTATTATCAGCTGTAACATTGACTCCTTGCCCCATCAGGTCATCAAACTCTGACCCTTGATCGCCTGTATTATCAATGATGCCTCTTATGTTGATTCCTTCATCATTGAGATTTTTAATGGTGGTCCCAAGCTCATTGTTGGTGAAGGTCAGCAATGCAAATTGGATTTCGTTATCAGCAGACTTTAGTGCATCAGCGATTCCAATCGTAGTATTGTCAGAAGGTGAAAAATAGGATTCAACTAGCCTTTCATTTATTAAAAAAGTATGAGGAGTGTTGTTGGTTTTATCCGCTCCAAATAAAACTGAAAAAACTCCAGGAGTTGGACCATCTGTCCCCCACATTTCCTCAAATTCTAAAGTATAGGCTTTTGCAAGTGCTTCGTCCTGAATAAAAACTGTATTGTTAAAATCATTGGCAAGATTCTGCTCTGTCATATTTGTAGAGCCAGACATAACCCAAGCATTATTGGTATTATCTGCATCAAAAACAAAAAACTTGTTATGCATTAAACCGTCTGCATTTCCTCTTATGATTCCAAAATCTGGAGTAGGATCTGCCAATGCCAAATTTGCAGTACTATTATCAGCAATATATCTTACCACAACTCCCCTATCGTGTGCTGCAGATAATGCTTGTACGATGGTCGTTCTGTTTATATTATAAATGGCAGCGTCAATTGAAGTTTGAGCAGCTTCAATTCTTTTAATAATCTCTGCTTCAATAGCTGCTCCAGATGTACCATCTGGATAAGAACCCATGGCAAATGACCCATTAACATCGTCTGTAAAGTAAACTTTCATATCCCCGGAAGAATTTGAAGCGGTGCTATAAATTTGCATCGAAGAACTTATGGTTGAATTTCCATTATTAGAGCAAGCTTGAACATAATAAAAAGTCGCAGGCTCCAATCCTTGTAAGGAAATATCGTGATCTAGCTTTAAATCACCAAGTTCTATTTGTTGATCTAAATTATCTGGACTTGTACCAAACTTCACAATTGAGTTTGCCTCTTGATTTGTTGACCATCTTATACTGAAGCCTTCAGTCGAAATATCAAATTGTTCTGGAGAACTTGTCAAAAAGAAGTCGTCCGCAATTTCTAAATCTTCAATTCCTCTTGGCAAAACTTGATAGATAGAATTAAATTGAGAAACTATTCCTGTTAGATTTACTTTAGCTAATGGAATCTCTTCTCCGATTAATGGATGATTTGATCTTACATAAATTTCAGAACTCTCACCATTCGCAGTTATTTCATAATTTCCAGTTGAAAAATTGTTTCCACCTGCAGTAAAACTAACTCCATCAATCTTCACCAACACTGCTTCAAGCGGCTCATTTACATCTAATAGGGATATATCTAACGGTGCTGGTAAGTCATTGTTCTCTGATAATACCTCATAGTCACTAATTGCGTCCACTTCTAAAAGACCATTGAACTCTTTTAATTCACCAGTTACTCTAACAAGACTTCCTCGTGACACTTCTCCAGGAAAGTCCCCAACAGATCCAGAACCAGGATACACAGCAATTGCACCAGAATCATCTTGAAGATATCTGATTATACCCAACTCTCCTCCATTAGTTGCTATACCTTCAATAGTCACAATGCTCCCGATGGCTTCGTTTCTTGCATCTGAAATACTGATCTGACTGGATGCAATAACAGTACAGAACAAGAACGAAATTATGAGTAATCCTCTTATCATTATAAAGTTTATTTTTTATTAAAAACTAGCTTGTAAAGACAGATTCCATCTTCTTCCTTGTCCATAAAAAACAGAGGCTGATTTGGCATCAAAATCTTTGAAACTTGGTGAATTAAAATCATCATTATCTCTTGCATCAGTCAAATAGACTTCATCAAAAAGATTCAAAATATTAAATCGGATATTAAAATCATAATCCTTCAGCTTAAACCCATATCCTGTATGCAATGAAGAAAAATAGTAGGCTGGCATTTGCCAGGCATCTCTACCTCCATCATCTCCTTGGAGATTCTCCGGTTGAAAGTCTGCATAATTATTATCGAAATACGTTGTTTTAAACTTGACATAAAATCTATCTATTGGTTCGTACCTGATTTGTCCACCAAGTTGTAGTTGCGCAGCGTCTCCGACATGCACTCCAGTAGCATCGAATTCATATTGATATTGGACTCCATTTGGCAAAACTCCTTCAACTGTTTCACCAGACGTCCAGATCCAATCACCTATTGAGGCCAGGCCTTCTATCGATAATTTTGGAATTGGTTTGTAGACGAAATCAATCTCTATTCCTTTGTGCAAAGCATCTATTCCTGGAATGTTTACAGGTATCCTATCGGATTCTGGATCACTTTCATCTTCCGCAATTGATGGTAATCGATCAAGTGGTTTATTTCCCCAAATGGTATAATAAGCGTTAAGATTTGCAGAGAACTTACTACTCTTGAAGGTATAACCTACTTCTGCAGCACGGATATCTTCATTTTCATAATTATTGGCAACTTGACCATCTATGCTGTTGGTCCAGAAGTTTGTAATAATTACGTTTTTATAAGGTTGGGCCTTATTTAAAATCCCTGTGTTAAAAAACAAACTATTTCGATCATTCAAATTATAAGTTGCTCCAAGCTTGACAGTATAGGTTTGTACATTTACTGGATCCAATTCAAACAAAGTGAAATTGTTTTTAAATCCATAGCCTGCATTAGCAACTGATAAATTCAAAAATGAGGCCCATTTGTCTCCCTTAAACTCTACCAATCCAAACAAACCCATTGAGTTCACAATCCCTGTATAGTCATATTCGTATCGATCTCCAACTTGTAATACAGGGCTGGTAGGTGAAACCTGTCCTTCCTGCCACCCAGAGCCACCAAGTAAATCATATACTTCTCTAAAATGATCTCCTTTATAAGATCTGCCGTCAATACCACCAGATAAAGTAAGTCGTTCATTTAAGTCAAATCTAACGGTTGATAAAAAGCCATACCAAAAATGATTATTCCTGTTTGCTCTTATAATAGTATTAGAAATTCCATCAGGATTAAAAATTGTTGGGGCATTATTAGCAATTGCACCTTCAATATCTAGTTGGTCCTCCTCATTCATTTCAATTGTAGCTCCATCTCTAGCAGTGCCACCACCATTTCCAATAGAAAGGTAGGCTACGTTAGACCAAAACAAACGCTCACTGGCCTGCCAACTATGACGCAATGAAAACTGTGGTTTGTGATAATAGTTTTTACGTGTATTAAAGATCTCTCCATCTCTATACCCCCATGCGTCATTATATCTTCTACCTTTATTAGCAACAATCAATTGCTCAATAGCAGAATTTGGCACACCCAATGATAGGGCGTATTCTGTATCTACCTGACCAGCTTCTGCTGAAAAAGGTCTTTGACCATGTTCTTGAGGAGCACCAAAACCAGAAAGACTTACCAGATGATTTCCCATCTGCTTATCCATTCTCAAATAATAGAAATACCCTTTTGTATAATTTCCATCTACCCAACCATCTCCCTGCTTGTATGAACCTGCCAAAGAAACACCAAAACCATTGTCCATTCTACCTGAGGTAAAACCAAAAGTAGATCTTAAAAATCCATTGTTTCCAATTTCTTGTTTAAACCTAAGACTTCTTTTAGCATCAATTCCTTTTGTTAAAATATTTATGGTTCCTCCGACGGAAGGAATTGATATCTTTGAAGCACCAAGACCTCTTTGGACTTGCATCGTTTTGGTAACCAAGTCTAATCCAAACCAATTTGACCAATATACCTCTCCATTCTCCATATCATTGACAGGAATTCCATCCAACATTACCGCAACATATTTTTGATCAAAGCCTCTAATCGAAATTCTCGCATCTCCATCTCCTCCACCTGATTCTGTAGCATACGCACCTGGCGTTGAATTTAAAATCATCGGAATATCTTGAGCTGCTAATTCTTCTTCCAACTTGATGGTTGGAATATTTGAAAAAGCCACAGGCGTTTCCCTTTCAATTGCAATATCGGCAGTTACAACTACCTCATTTAAGATATTATTTGTACCTAGGGCGATATTTATTTCTTGATTTCCATCCACACTTATGCTTAACTCTTTACTCTCATAACTAACATAAGAGAATTGAATCAGGTGATCTCCATTCCCCACTTCTAGGCTATAATAACCATCCAAATCTGTTACTGCACCAGTTGACCCTACAGACACAGATGCACCTATCAGTGGTTCATTAGAATTTTCATCAGTCACCCGTCCAGAAATAGTGCTCTGACCTAAAAGAACAATAGAACAAAGCGAAAAATAAAAAGCAAAAATTACTTTCGTCATATTTATTAGCGTGATGCTTTTATTCTATAATTAATTTACGAACAGAAAAATGTTTGTTTGAGAAATGGACCTTTACTAAATACGAACCAGCTTGTAAATTACCTAAGTTAATATTCACTTCTTGCAAGAGTGAAGTATTTGATTCTAATAAAATTCTTTTCCCAATAATATTAAATATTTCAACTTGTGAAACTGCTTCTTCTGCTTTGATAAATAATTCACCAATTCCATTAGGATTAGGATAGATTTCAAACGCAGTAAGATTTACTCCAGAGGAGCTTAATGGTCCTAAAGAACAACTGTACTTTTCAGGAACCTCATCCAAATTGCAAACAGAGTTATGTATGCCCAAATAACTAAAATCATTTTTCCTATTTTTTGTCCATCCTTCTCCAGTAAATGATCCTCCTGTAGTAGAAATCACCTCAGAAAAATCATTTCTTCCAGTAGTAACATCATAATTTCTAACCAAAGTCTTGTCTTTGGTTAACCAGCCACCAAACTCATCAACCCAGGCATCTTGCATTAAAGTTACCTCCGGGTCTTCACCTATTACTCCAATTACATCTACTATATTACTTCCATCTAATGCTACTTCAGATCCTGAAATTAGTGCAACAGCATCATTTCCATTAAAGTACATAGCATTATTTGTTGCATAATCAGGACATAAAAATGCATCAGCTTTACATTGAAGATCGTATTGTTCATTGTACTCTGTACCGAAAATGGCTGAACCATCAAGGTATTGTGGTCCAATAAGGATGTTACCAAAAGTGTCTGTCACTGCTTCCCCCGTTACATTATCATAAATGGTATCAATGACATTGTACCCATTCCAAACAGGTTTATCAAATTGACTATCCCAAAGCGAAGTATCTCTAAGGTCGACAACCACAACAAACACATCCTCTGGTGCTAGCATTTCAGATGGCAATGAAATCACTTTTGTATTTCCAGCTACTGTACTACCATTAGAAAATCTTGCAATTGCATAATCACCTAGATTGATTGTATTTCCAGTTGGGTTGTATATTTCTAATGCTTTGTTATTGGCATAACCTTCTACATATTCAGAAAAGAAAAGATCGTCACATTGAGCAATTCCTGTTAATGCTAAAAGTGAAAAAAATAAAAGAGGTAAAAGTTTTTTCATCGTATAAAATTTAGGTCCTTAAATTATCAATTTACTATCATTAAAATTTAACATCCACCCATACCAAAAGATGATCAGATGCAGCATTGTCCTGTATTAATTCGTGTCCTTCTTCATTGCTTGCAGGCCAAAATACACCTGACTCAATCACATTTAAATCATTAGAAGGTATTACATAATCAATTCTCAACCCAAAAAAAGAGGTATCATAAGCAGGATCTCCCGTATGATTTGCCGTTTGATTATGTTCGGCACCTCCTGTACTCGCAGGTATCAACATTCCTGAAGTTACATCTTGATTTACTCTATGATGAGTTAGTAATTGATTTATTGCATTGTTAAATGAATCACCGTCATTAGGATCGGCGTTAAGATCACCAAAAATGACGAAGCTATTAGAATCGTTTAATCCTCCTTGTATGTCTTTGTCGTCAACAAGATAGTTTTCATTTGAAATATAGTCTGCCCATAGCTTGATTTCATCATGGTTACGTTTGCCATTTCTATCCTCGGCACCATCAAATACTGGAGGGGTCGGATGAGAAATAAGAGCATGGATGGTTTTATTTTCCGCAATCTGTAATGGTAAATCAATATGATTTTTAGATGAAAGTCTAAATACATCTAATACCTCTTCAGAATAGTAACTGGTGCCATCCACATTTACCGGAAGGTTGGCTTCAGGCATATCCTTCCATAAAAATTTTTGAAAAGACCTTTGATTTTCAACATCAATGGGATATTTGGATAAAATTGCTGAAGCATATTGTCCTTCATAATTTCCAAATCCATAGGCATCATTTGGAAGCGCAATATTTCCATTGCCATCTATATCAACTTCGGAAAGCAAACCTGTATTGGTTTCAATTTGATATGCGTAAGGGTATTCAATGGCTTCAAAACCATCCAAAGAGATTGACAAAAGATTTTGTCTGAACAAATCAAGGATTTTACCTTCAGCATCATAATCTACTTCCATCAACACAAGAACATCAGGCCTAACTGTTTTTATAACTGCAGCAAGCCTTCTGAGTCTTATATGTTGTTGACCTGTCTCTAATTGAGAAAGTAATTCACCTGAATTGTTTCCGTACATTGAGACATTGTAAGATGCAAATCTAATGGTGTCAGAAAACACTTCTTGCATTTCTTCCATTTCAACCACCGTGCTGGGTGATTCGGTCAATGGTGGCTGTTTGTCACAGCCATAGGTGATGCAAAATACCATTATAAGGTATAAAGCGTATTTCATATTCTCATGGTTTTCTAATGATTACTTCTGCCTCAAATTTACGATTTTATCCGAAGAAATAAGACTTTTACATAGTGTAGACTGAACTTATTAATTAAATTTATAATCTTTAATCAAGCTTAATTTGATTGTAATTAACAAATCTGAACAATTTATGAAGAATCTATTTCTGCTCACAATATTGACATTTTCAATATTTGCTTGCCAAAATCAAGAAAAAAGTATGACATCTAAAGAAAATATAAACAATGCTATAAAAGACATTGAAGCACCAATAGCAAAAAAAATAGACCATGAAATGAGTATTCATGGAGATACACGAAATGATCAATATTATTGGATGAAATTAAGCGATGAGCAAAAGAATGCCGAAACGCCTGATAATGAAACCCAAGCTGTTTTAGATTTTTTGGAGGCAGAAAATGATTACACCAAAAAAGCAACCGAACACATTGAGTCCTTTAAAGATAAGTTGTTTGAAGAAATTAAGGGTAGAATTAAGCAAACGGACATGTCCGTTCCCTATAAAGACAATGGATATTTTTACATAACTCGTTATGAGGAGGGGCAAGAATACCCTATTTACAGCAGAAAAAAAGATAATCTTCAAGCCGACGAAGAAATCATGTTGAATGTTAATGAAATGGCAGAAGGATATGACTTTTTTAATGTTGGAGGTACGAGCGTTAGCCCTAATAATAAAATAATCGGTTATGGAGAAGACACAAAAAGCCGTCGGATCTATACCCTAAAGTTTAAAAGCTTGGTTGATGGCAAACATTTAGAAGATGTTATTGAAAACACCACTGGGTACTGTGTATGGGGCAATGACAACAAAACGATTTTTTACGTTAGAAAAGATGCAGCACTGCGTCCATTCAAAATTTTTAGACACACTTTGGGCACTGATCCTTCCACAGATGTTGAAGTTTTCCATGAAAGCGATGACACCTTTAATGCCTACATCTACAAAGAAAAAAGTAAAAAATATTTGATCATAGGATCTTATGCTACCCTTTCAAACGAATACCAAATTTTAGAAGCAGATAATCCAACAGGTAATTTTAGAACTTTTACTCCTAGAGAAAGAAAGCTAGAGCACTCGATAGATTATTACAATGGCAATTGGTATATACTTACAAATAAAGATAACGCAATCAACTTCAAATTAATGAAAGCGGAGGAAAGCAAAACCAATGTTGCTGATTGGAAAGAGTTTATCCCTACTAATGACAATATCCTTTTAACGGGAACTGAAATTTTTAAAGATTATTTGGTTCTTAGTCAACGTAAGGATGGCAACACTGCCGTAAATATCAAACGGTGGGATAACAAAGCTGATTACTATATGGATTTTGGTGAAGATGCATACACCGTGAGAACAAGTGTAAATCCTGAATATGATACTGATACTTTAAGAATTTCTTACACATCAATGACAACTCCTCGATCTACTTATGACTTCAATATGTCGACAAAGAATATGAATTTATTGAAGCAACAAGAAGTTATTGGGGATTTTAATCCAGATAATTATCAATCTGAAAAGATAATGGTTACAGCAAGAGATGGGGTTAAAGTCCCAGTTAGTCTTGTATACAGGAAAGGAGTTGAAAAAGGTGCTGATACACCGCTTTTACTTTATGCTTACGGATCATATGGCAGCAGCATGGATCCATATTTTAGCTCTGTAAGGTTAAGTCTGTTGGATAGAGGATTTATTTATGCCATTGCTCATATTAGAGGTGGCCAAGAAATGGGCAGACAATGGTATGAGAATGGAAAACTTTTGAAAAAGAAAAACACCTTTACTGACTTCATCGATTGTGGGCAATATTTGGTAGATAACAATTACACTAGCAAAGAAAAATTATTTGCCGAAGGAGGAAGTGCCGGTGGACTTCTTATGGGAGCTATCATGAACATGCGTCCTGATCTTTGGAAAGGTGTTATTGCTGCAGTACCATTTGTGGATGTTGTAACCACCATGCTTGATGAATCAATTCCTTTAACAACAGGAGAATTTGACGAATGGGGAAATCCTAAGGACGAAGAGTATTACCACTATATTAAATCTTATTCTCCATATGACAATGTTGAAGCAAAAGACTATCCAGCAACGCTTGTAACAACTGGTTATCATGACTCTCAAGTTCAATATTGGGAACCAGCTAAATGGGTAGCAAAGTTGAGAGACATGAAAACTGATAACAACCCTTTACTTCTAAAGACAAATATGGAAGCAGGACATGGTGGCAAATCAGGGAGATTTAGAAGACTAGAAGAAGCAGCATTTGAATATGCCTTCTTTTTAGACTTAGCAGGTTGGGACGAAAGTGAATTTAAAAACTAATTAAAACAAAATGACAAAAAATTTTATTTCTGTTTTATTATTGGTTTTTATCTGTTCATATTCTGCCAATGCGCAACTTATTAAATTAGGAAAAAAGAAGACAGATACTGAAATCAAACCTGAAGAGAAAAAGAAAGAAGACAAAATCAAACCCTACTCAAAGGTCATCACAAAGGAGGCCAAAACCGACTCTGGTCTGATCATCAGCCATTATGTTGATAGCAAATATTATTTTGAACTTACCGAGGATATTTTAGAAGCTGAAATTTTAGTGGTTAGTAGGATTTCAGGATTTGTAAAAGGACTAAATTTCGGTGGTGCGGGAGTAAAATCTCGACCTCAACAGGTCATAAGATGGCAAAAGAAAGATGATAAAATCTTACTTAGATCTGTGTCATATAATAGTGTTGCTGATTTTGATAAACCAATTTATGAATCCGTAAGAAATAATAACTTTGAACCGGTCATCATGACATTTGATATTCAAGCAACGTCTGAAAATGAAGATGCTTATGTGATTGATGTAAGTTCATTATTTACTACAGATGTAAAAATGATTGGCGCCCTTTCAAAAAGACAAAGAAAGCAATTTGAAATTAGAAGCCTAGATAAAAGTAGAAGCTTCATTAATTCCATCAAATCATTTCCCGAGAACCTTGAAGTCAGACATGTTTTGACCTATACTGGCGGAAATCTTCCTGATAATCAAATTACAGGGACACTCTCTGTTGAAATGAATCAATCTTTCATTAGACTTCCTGAAATTCCCATGATTCCTAGATATTACGATGAAAGAGTTGGATATTTTTCTGTTGCTCAGACCAATTATAGTATGGAGGATCAGAAAGCTGCTTCCAAAAGATATATAACCAGATGGAGATTAGAACCTTCTGATATCGAGGCGCACAAAAGAGGTGAATTGGTGGAACCTGTTAAACAAATAGTATATTACATTGACCCATCTACCCCAGTAAAATGGAGACCATATATTCAACAAGGTGTTGAGATGTGGCAAAGTTCATTTGAAAAACTAGGGTTTAAAAATGCTATAGTTTGCAAAATGCCACCCACTAAGGAAGAGGATCCAGACTGGTCTCCAGAAGATGTGAGATATTCTGTAATCAGATATGTATCCACTGACATTCAGAATGCCATGGGACCTCATGTACATGATCCAAGAACAGGAGAAATCCTTGAAAGTGATATCATTTGGTACCATAATGTCATGAACCTATTAAGGAATTGGTACTTTGTTCAGACAGCGGCCATCAATGAAAAAGCACGTGGAGTTAATTTTGAAACTGAAGTTATGGGAGCATGCATAAGATTTGTTTCTGCACATGAAGTGGGACATACCTTAGGCTTGCCTCATAATATGGGTGCTTCGGTAGCCTATCCCGTTGACTCATTGAGGTCACCAAGTTTTACCAAAAAAATGGGTACTGCACCGTCCATCATGGATTATGCTCGTTTTAACTATGTTGCTCAACCGGAAGATGGAGATGTTGGCCTTATGCCAGGGATTGGGATTTATGATGATTGGAGTATTGATTACGGATATCGATACTTCCATGACTTGCAAGATTCAGACAAGGAAAAACAGGCTTTGCATACAATGGTTTTAGGAAAACAAGGAAATCCTCTTTATCGCTTTGGCTCGCAGCAATTCTATGTTGAAGATCCTTCTTCGCAAACTGAAGATCTCGGCGATGATGCTGTAAAAGCAAGTGAATTGGGTATAATGAACTTAAAAAGAATTTTACCTAATCTAAAAGAATGGACTGCTACTGAAGGAGAAAATTATGATGATCTTCAAGAACTGTACTCAAGTGTAATTGGTCAATTTAGAAGATATATGGGGCATGTTGGAAATAATATTGGTGGTATTTATGAGTTTTATAAGACCTCAGATCAACAAGGTGCAGTCTTTACACATGTCGATAAGCAATACCAAAAGAAGTCAATGCAGTTCCTTAGTGATCAGATATTTACAACTCCAAATTGGATGTTGCAAAAAGATCTTCTTGAGCTAATTGACTCTGATGCAATAATTCAATCTATAGAAAGAGTCCA
Organism: Saprospiraceae bacterium; assembly: GCA_020630955.1. Classification (GTDB taxonomy): domain Bacteria; phylum Bacteroidota; class Bacteroidia; order Chitinophagales; family Saprospiraceae; genus JAHDBF01. The sequence goes on along the minus strand of JAHDIE010000002.1, from coordinate 151,586 downwards.
AAATTCAACAATTGCCTTGCTGCTCAATGAATCAAGAATAGATAGAATGGTTAAAAATGAGTTGCTAAATGGAAAAGATGCGTACACTGCAAGCGACATGTTTAAGGATCTAGAAAACTCAATATTTAACTCCTCCTCAAAAGATCCTTTTCAAAGGAACCTGCAAAGAAGTTACGTTGATCAATTGATAGGAATTATAGGAAAGGATGAGAGAAAATCGAGTAGCGATCTTACTGCTTTAGCAACAGCAAGCTTAATAAGAATAAAACAAATGCTTTCACCGAAGGGATCAGCAAGCAGCAATGACATAAACAACTATCACTTCTTAGAGATGGCAAACAAAATTTCTAAAGTTTTGGATTAAAGTGAATTCACGAGTAAAAATAAATATTGAAGAAAGTAAAGCCATGAGTAAGTATCACTTATTGGCGTTTATTTTTTTAGTTCTTAATTTTGTACTGGTTGGTATTTCATTTAGTTTTCTACCTGAAATTATCCCGACTCATTTCGGTATCAAGGGGAATATTGATGGGACAGGCCCGAAATCGATTCTTTGGTCCATCCCGATTTTAAGCACCCTAGTATATTTTATTATAAAGTCTTCATCTAAACATCCCCACCTTCACAATTATAGTCAAAAAATAACAAAAGAGAATGCTCCTATTCTATATAAAAAAAGCATGGAACTTGGAGCCTTTATCAATATGATAACCACCGGCTTATTACTTATATTGAGCTTGGTTATAATTCTTTGCGCAGTGACATCTTCTGAAAAATATGGAACCATTCTTTTTGTTTCTGTTGTTCTTTATTTAATAATCTTATTGTTTAAGACATTTAGATTAAACGATTAAAAATAATTCAATTCGTTAAGTTATGAGACAATCCATTTTGTTAAGAATGCTTTTGTTTTTATCTATTTACATTGGGCTGAGATATTTTGGAGGTGATGTGGGAAGAAAAATATTAACACCAATAATATTGTTGGTTACTTATTTACATGAACTTGGTCATGCAGTTGGTTCTTGGATTACAGGTGGTGCAGTTGAAGACATCACTATTAACTCAGATGGATCAGGTCTCACCAGAACATATGGTGGAAGCCACGCAGTCATTCTTATGGGTGGTTATATTGGTAGCGCAATATTTGGAAACTTATTATTTCTAATTGGAGCAAAGTTTAAAAAACTTGTAAATCCAATGTTGTTGGTCTTAGCAATCTCCATGGTTTCTATTGGATTATTATTGTATAGCTCGATGTTTACTACGGGCTTTCTTATCGCATTTGGTCTATTCTTACTTTTTGTAATTTGGAAAACCAATTGGGGGCGAGAAATACTAATGTTCCTTGGTCTTGCAAGTATTCTATATATAATTCAAGATTTCAATATTGGTCCTAGTTCCGACCTAAAAAAATATGCAGAAATAATGAAGGTTTTACCTGTCAATATATGGATGTATATATGGTTAGGAATTGCCTTGCTCTTATTTTTCTACAACCTTAGATACATATTCAAAACAGGGGATAAAATTGCGCAAGAAAAGATAATCCCTGACGATGAGGATTTTTTGGATATGGATGCAATCACATAAAAAAATGACAAAATATTCGCAAAAGCCAGATTGCTTTAAAGCATTCTGGCTTTATTATTTTAGTTTCAAATAAAGTTTAGTTTTGCAAACTATGTCTGAAGAAAAATCAAGATTAAAGCAACTAATACTAGCGGTAGAAGAAGAAAGAAAAACCGAAGAAAGTTACTTTGAGAATATTGCAATTAGCAAAACAAAAAAAGAAAAAATAGAATCCGGTTTTCTTTTATACCCTGTCACTATTGCAAGAAAAAGCTACACTCTAGGAGAATATGTTGAATTGCAATTAGAATTGCCTCCGGCTTTGACAAGATCTAAAACTAAGTTTCGAACAGGTGTTGGTTGTGTACTTATTGCAGAAGATGATGAAACCAAAAGGTTCAAAGGAACTGTTTCGATTGTGAGAAGGAATTACATCAATATCATTCTTAAAAATGATATTATCGAAAAGGATAGCATCTCCGACTATGCCAAGTTAGGTGTTGAAATTATTTATGACGAACGACCATATAAGGTCATGACTGAGGTATTGCATGAAATCCTTAAAACTGACCAACCGCACATTAAAGAAATTCGGCGATTCATTGACAATCAAACATATCCAAAACAACAAGACCTATACGCAGGACATCCTTTTGACATCCCAAATCATTTGAATGAATCTCAACAATTATCTATAAAGAAAGCAATACAAGCTCCTTTTGTTCACATAATTCATGGACCCCCTGGTACGGGTAAAACAACAACTTTAATCTCACTTGTGAGATGCCTTTTACAAAAAGAGAAAAAGATTTTGGTTACTGCCCCTTCAAATAACGCTGTAGATCTTCTAGCTTACTTATTGGATAAAATAAATATTAAAGTCATCAGGGTTGGAAATCTTTCACGAATTGGAGAAAAAATTAGCCATCTAACCATTGAAGAAAAAGTCAGAGATAACAAAGAATGGAGTAATATTAAAAAAGTAAAAATAAAGGCATCAGAAGTGCGTCGTAAAGCCAAAGCTTTTAAAAGAAATTTTGACAAAGAAGCTTATCACAAAAGAAAGGCTTTGCTTAAAGAATCAAAAGAACTTGCCCAATGGGCCAATGAACTTGAGGCAAGATTGGTAGAAAATATTTTTGATGGTGCTCAAGTGGTGGCCGCTACTTTGATTGGTATTAATAATAAATATACTGAACAGATAAAATTTGACACTGCCATTATAGATGAAGCATCTCAAGCACTCGAGCCAGAAAGCTGGAATCCAATACTTAGGGCAAAAAGAGTTATACTAGCAGGAGATCACAAGCAATTAGCTCCAACAGTCAAAAGCAGAAAATCAGAAAATTTAGGGCTCTCCACAACACTTTTGGATTTACTCGCCCCAATCCAAGAGCTTAGTACAATACTAAAAACTCAGTATCGGATGCACAACCAAATTCTTCAATTTTCAAATGTAGAATTTTATAGTGGTCAATTAAAATCACACGAAAGTGTAAAAGATAGAAAATTAGGATCAGACAAAAAAGCTTTTCAACTGATTGACACGATAGGAACCGGTTATGAAGAGGAGTATAATCAAGATCAAAAAAGTTTTAAAAATGAAGGTGAATATTTTATCATTTCTGAACATATTTACCAAAGTAAAGAAAATATGCTTGGTGCCAGTATTGGAATAATAAGTCCATATGCAGAACAAGTAAGCATGATCATTGAGAAAATCGAAACAGATGATCATTTCAAAAATTTAGATGTTGAGGTAAATAGTATTGATGGGTTTCAAGGGCAAGAAAAAGATGTTATTTACATATCTATGGTAAGATCAAATCCAGCGGGAAATATTGGATTTCTTGCTGATCATAGACGGCTTAATGTGGCTATGACAAGAGCAAAAAAGAAGCTAATTATTGTAGGCGATATGCTGACCTTAGGACAAGACCCCATCTTCCAAAGATTACAACAATATGCAGAAACCATAGAGGCTTATAGTTCAGCATGGGAATACATGTCCTATTAGACAAATTATTAGGATTTTATGGCATCCTGAATTTATTTTCTTTACTTTGAGTATAGAAAATATATATGGCCTCTAATTACTCAACTCAAATATGCATTGTAGGCGGCGGAATCGCGGGAATTGTTGCTGCTATTGAGCTATTAGATAGTGGTCATAAGGTCCTGTTGGTAGATAGAGACAAAGCATCAGAACTTGGTGGACTTGCAAAGTGGGCATTTGGAGGTCTATTTTTTGTAAACACAAAGCATCAAAGAAGAAACGGCATTAAAGATTCAATCGAACTGGCTAAAAAAGATTGGTTTAATTATGCACAATTCGCAGAAAACGAAGTATGGGGAAAACGCTGGGCGAACTATTATATTGAAAACTGTACTGAGAAAGCCTACCACTGGCTTCAAGATCAAGGATTAAAATTTTTCAATATCCTAAATTGGACTGAAAGAGGAATGAAAAAAGATGGTAACAGTGTACCAAGATTTCACATGATATGGGGAACAGGATGGGAATTGATAAAAGTATTAAAACACATACTTTTAAATCACAAAAATAGAAATCACTTAAGTATCCTATTTAATCATCGAGTACTTGACCTAATCATTGAAAATAATACCGTGGTTGGTTGTCATGGAACAAATGAGATATCAAGTTTTGAAATAAAATCAGAAATCTTGATCGTTGCCACTGGAGGGATTAATGGCAGCATAGAAAAAGTAAAAAAGCATTGGGACAAAACATTAGGGAGTCCACCAGAAACAATTCTCAATGGTGCCCATAAATATGCCATTGGAGATCTCCATGATAGCATCCAAAAAAACAATGGCCACGTTACTAATTTGGATAAACAATGGAATTATGCCATGGGAATCAGGCATTATAAACCTAGAAAGCCAAATCACGGACTAAGTATTGTTCCTTGTAAATCTGCTCTTTGGTTAGATGCCAAAGGAAAAAGAATAGGCCCCATTCCTCTTGTTACCGGATACGACACAAGATATTTGATTGAGCAAATCACCAAACAAGAATACAAATATTCTTGGCAGCTATTCAATTGGAAAATTGCATTGAAAGAATTAGCAGTTTCCGGATCAGAACATAACACAGCTATAAGAGACAAGAAACTTTTTTCATTCTTAAAAGGGATAGTCTTTGGAAACAAAAAACTTATAAAATTATTGGCCTCAAATTGTGAAGATATTGTAGTTGCCGACGACCTTAATACCCTTGTCGACAAAATGAACAAATTAGAAAATCCCGCAAAAGTAGATATTAAGAATGTGCGTGATGCAGTTGATGCTTATGACCGAAATATAGATCTTGGTCCCCCATATTCTGATATCCAACATCAGCTCATTCTCAATGCAAGGAAATGGATAGGCGACAAATCTAGAACATGCAATCTGCAAAAAATAGCGGATCAATCTGCAGGCCCATTTATGGCCATCAGGTCATTTATTCTTTCAAGAAAATCTTTGGGTGGAATACAAACCAATTTAAAATCTCAGGTACTCTCAAGACCAACTCAAAATCAATCGCAAAAGACATTAAAGGGATTATATGCCATTGGAGAAGCTGCAGGATTTGGAGGAGCAGGAATACACGGCAAAAGATCATTGGAAGGAACCTTTTTAGGAGCATGCATCGTTACTGCAAGAACTTGTGCAGAAGCAATAAAAGCCAGCTAAATGAATGAGATAAGAAAAGAAAATATTAGCATCATAGGAGCTGGTCCAGCAGGATTAGCAGTAGCAGGAGCCCTTACTCACCTAGGCAAAGATTATAGCATTTATGAAAAAGAACTTAGGGTGGCTCCAATGTGGGAAAAACACTATGATCGACTTTGCCTTCATACCGTTAGAGATTATTCTAATCTTCCTTATTTTCCAATTCCTAAAAAGTATCCAACTTATTTAACAAAAAATGATGTTTTGGATTATATGGAATGTTATCGAAGTCGTTTTAACATCAATCCTCATTTTGGAACTGAGATAATTAAAATTAATAAGAAAGATTCTTCTTGGTTGATCAAAACAAACAAGGGAGAAGTCTTAAGCAAAAATGTAGTTCTCTGCTCAGGTATTAACCGAGTACCCAAATACCCGAATTGGGAAAACCTGGAAAGAGATCATCCAGATATCATCCATTCGAGAGAATACAAGAATCCTCTCAAATTCCAAAATATGAAGACACTTGTTGTTGGAATGGGTAATACCGGAGCAGAAATTGCTCTTGATCTTGCAAATCATAATGTAGACATAGATCTTTCTGTGCGATCCATAGTCAATATTGCACCCAGAGATCTATTTGGTAGACCTTCACAAAAGTCTGCAAAACTTCTGGACAAATTGCCATTTGAATGGGGTGATAAAATTGGGACCTTTGTAAAAAATAAAGCCATTGGTGACCTTAGTAAATATGGCTTAGAAACCTCAAAGTCTTCTGTTGTAAAACAACTAAAAGAAACTGGAAAAACAGCTGTTCTCGATCTTGGAACTGTAAAAAAAATCAAGCAAGGAAAAATTAAAATTAAAAAGGGAATTAAATCTATAGATGGGACCACAGTGAAATTTTTAGATAACAGCACCAAAAAGTATGGCAAACTCATCCTAGCAACAGGTTACCTTTCAAATATCCACGACTTTTTTACCAACATAAATAGCCAGTTGAATAAAGACCAAGTTCCAAAATCCTGGAAGGGGACTGGAGAGTTCAGCAATGTCTATTTCTGTGGTTTTGACAATTATAAGCTAGGAGGAATCCTAGGTACAATTTATACTGATTCTATAAAAATAGCTAAAGAGATATGAACAATTATTTTAACTACGAAACACTAAAATTTATCTTACATGATGTTCATCGACTCAATGACATCTTGAAAGCCGAAAGATTCAAAGACATTGACGCGGATATGATCAATATTCTCTTGGATGGAGTAAAAGATTACTGCGACAAAGAACTCTACCCTATCTTCAGAGAAATGGATGAGAAACCAGCTTATTATGAAGATGGGAAAATCCATGTTCACCCAAAGGTTGGTGAAGTCATGACTGAATTTGGTGAAATGGGACTTATTGGAGGTCACTTTGATGAAAAATATGGAGGGATGCAACTTCCTGAATCCGCAATCAATGCAGCTTATACCATTGTGTCAACCGCCAATAATAACATGTCAGGTTATCCAGGGCTTACCACTGGTTCAGCAGCCCTAATTACAACTTTTGGATCGGAAGCATTGAAAGAAACTTATGTAGAAAAAATGCTCAGTGGGCAATGGGCAGGGACCATGTGCCTAACTGAACCTCAAGCTGGAAGTTCACTTTCTGACATTACCTCTTCCGCTTCCGCAAATGAAGATGGCTCCTATAATGTCAAAGGACAAAAAATATTTATCTCAGGTGGAGATCATGAATTTACAGAAAATTTCATCCACTTATTTCTTGCACGGATAGATGGAGCCCCGGCTGGAACAAAAGGAATTTCACTTTTTGTTGTACCTAAGTTAAAAATTGGTGAGGATGGATCATTAAGCCCTAATAATGTGCAAACCATTGCCGATTTTCAAAAGATGGGTCAAAAAGGATATTGTACAACACACTTGGCTTTTGGAGAAGATGGAACAACACAAGGATGGTTAGTGGGTGAAGAAAACAAAGGTCTTAAATACATGTTTCAAATGATGAACATGGCAAGAATTTCCGTGGGAAGAGATGCAACTGCAGTGTCAATTGCGGCTTATCATGCATCGCTTCAATACGCCAATGAAAGAGTACAAGGAAGAAAAATAAAATCTAGTGGCAAAAAGGATGCTTCTAATAATCCAGTCAAAATTATTGAACATGCAGATGTCAGAAGAATGCTTCTGTTTCAAAAATCAGTATCCGAAGGTGCTCTTTCATTAATACATGAGGCATCAGCGCTGTACGATAGTAGCTATAATGCTGATCAGGAAACAAAAGAAAATTTAAAATTACTTCTTGAGTTGATCACTCCAGTAGCAAAAACTTATCCATCTGAAAAAGGAAAACAAGCAGTAGATACTGGTCTTCAAATATTAGGCGGATATGGCTTTTGCACTGACTTTATTCTTCAACAATATTTAAGAGACATCAGAATAATGTCAATCTACGAAGGCACAACTGGCATACAATCTCTTGATTTATTAGGAAGAAAAATACCAATGAATGGAGGTAAATCTGTCCAGCTACTGGTTGCCGAATTCCAGAAAGAAATCAATAGAGCCAAAGAACATGGGAATCTTTCTGCATACGCTGATCAATTGGCAGGAGGAATGAAAACCATTGAAAAAGTGCTTGGCAAAATATCTGGACATGCAATGCAAGGTGAATTTGAAAAGTATTTGGCGGATGCTACCCCATTTATGGAAATGTTTTCAACCTTGGTCATTGCATGGCAATGGTTAAAAATGGCAAACACTGCACAAGATGCTTTAATTTCCAATAAATTGACGTACAGCAAAGAATTTTACGAAAGTAAAATACATACCATGAAATTCTTTTACAAATATGAATTATCAAGAATTGAAGGAATCGCAAACATTTTTGATGATGAGAAATTTCTTACATTACAACTTGAAAATGAATTAATCATATAAATGAAAGAACATCAGTTATTTCCAAACCTATTCAGACCTTTAGATTTAGGTTTTACAACCTTGAAAAATCGAGTTCTAATGGGCTCCATGCATACTGGACTGGAAGAATCACAAAATGGATTTGAACGACTAGCTCGATTTTACAGTGATAGAGCGAAAGGCGACGTGGCCTTGATTGTTACAGGAGGTATTGCACCAAATGCAGCGGCTTGTGTTGGTCCTGGTGCAGCTAAACTTACCACGAAAGAAGAAGTTGAAAAACATAAAAAAATTACAGAAGCTGTTCATAAAGACGGTGGCAAAATATGTTTACAAATTCTTCATACCGGACGATATGGTTATCATCCCGATATCGTGGCTCCATCAGCAATTCAGGCACCAATTAATATGTTCAAGCCTAAAGAATTAACTGATGAGGAAATCAAACAAACCATTGAAGATTACATTCAGTGCGCTGTATTAGCCAAAGAAGCAGGTTATGATGGTGTGGAGGTTATGGGATCAGAAGGATATCTAATCAACCAATTCCTTGTCACCCACACCAATAAAAGAACAGATGATTGGGGAGGCAGCTATGAAAATAGAATGCGCTTCCCCATTGAAATTATCAAAGGAATAAGGAAGGCAAATGGTTCCAACTTCATTATTATTTATAGATTATCAATGCTGGACTTGGTTGAAGATGGAAGTAGCTATGAAGAAGTTGAGCAATTGGCAAAAGAGGTTGAAAAAGCAGGCGCCACCTTGATTAATACAGGTATTGGATGGCATGAAGCACGCATTCCGACCATTGCCACCATGGTACCAAGGGGAGGATTTAGTTGGGTTACAAAAAAATTAATGGGAAAAGTAAATATCCCGTTAATCACAGTGAATAGAATTAATACACCACACAAAGCCGAAGCAATACTTTCAGATGGTCATGCAGATATGGTTTCTATGGCCAGACCTTTTCTTGCCGATCCAGATATTGTCAAAAAATCAAAAGAATTAAAAGTTGATGAAATCAACACTTGCATCGCCTGTAATCAAGCCTGCCTAGATCATACATTCGAACTCAAGTTGTGTTCATGCTTGGTTAATCCTCGTGCTTGTCATGAAACTGAATTTGAAATTAAACAAACCTCCGACAAAAGAAAAATTGCTGTTGTTGGAGCTGGGCCTGCTGGTCTCGCTTGTGCTATTACAGCTGCTGAGATTGGTCACGAAGTACATTTATATGAAAGCCAATATCATATAGGGGGGCAATTTAATCTAGCAAAAGAAATTCCTGGTAAAGAAGAATTTGAAGAAACCATAAGATACTATTACAATCAAATCGAAAAATTTGGAGTCAAATTGCACCTAGGACATAAGGCCGAAGTTGAAACACTTATAGCTAACAACTTTGAAGAAATTATATTATCAACTGGAGTTTCGCCTAGGATTCCAGATATCCAAGGAATTGATCATGATAAGGTAATCATTTATGATCAACTTCTTAGAAAAGAAAAATCCGCAGGAAAAAAAGTAGCCATTATTGGAGCTGGTGGTATAGGATTTGATGTAGCAGAATACCTGCTTGAAGAAAGCCCTAAACCTTCCTTAGAAATACCTGTCTTCATGGAGGAATGGGGAGTAGATATGAGCTATCAAAACAGAGGTGCACTTAAAGCAAAAGCTAAGCAACCATCCAAGCGTGAAATCTATCTTTGTAAAAGAAGCCCTGGTAAACATGGAAAATCATTAGGCAAAACTACGGGTTGGATTCATCGGAAAAGTTTGAAGGACAAGGATGTGAATATGTTGTCCTCTGTCGAATATCTTAAAATAGATGATCAAGGTCTTCACTTGAAAGTAAACGATGAAAATATACTACTAGACGTTGATCATGTAATCATATGCGCAGGACAAAAGAGCAACACCGCTTTGTATGATCAGTTATTAGAAAAAGGGTTGAATCCAAAAATTATTGGCGGTGCAGATGAAGCAAAAGAATTAGATGCGAAAAGAGCTATTGAACAAGGTACGAAACTTGCAATTTCAATAATTTAACACTTTTCTTAGCAACGAAATTGGTATTTTAGGAGTATTACATTGGTAAGTATCATTCTTAACGATCAATTTCTATGTCATGAAAAAGACTATTACACTTTCAATTATCCTATTTGGCTTTATTCTTCTCCTATCAAATTTTAAAACTGTAAACCACAATAGTGGACAATTTGTCTTTACCTCAATCAATGAAAAACCCATTCTTCCTGAAGACCCATTTCCATATAGAGATATAGAAATTCCGCAACATTTTGCAGGAGACACCTTGGACCCTGAAGGTGGGTTTGGTTATAGATCTGGAAGAGTAGATAGTACTTCCTTTGAATTTATTGATAATAATGTGGCTACCCTTGGTAGGGTTTTATTTTATGATAAAAAACTTTCAGCATTAGAAGATATTTCTTGTGCCAGTTGCCATGATCAAGCTTTTTCTTTTGCAGATAACAAAGCATTTTCGGAAGGAGTTTCTACAGATACAAAAAGAAATTCAATGCAATTAAATGACATTGGTTGGACAGACAATCATAGTTTCTTTTGGGATATGAGTGAAACAGATTTAAGAGAAATGATCGTCCTACCTCTTACTGATGATAATGAAATTGGAGCCGATATGGATGATGTCGCAATTAAATTATTGTCGACCGATTATTATCCTGAACTTTT
>JAHDIE010000002.1:0-140591 GCA_020630955.1 Saprospiraceae bacterium | reverse complement strand
TTCCATCATTGAATTTGAAAGTAATCCAAATGAGACGACCTATCTCAAGATTCTAAATAGTCAAGGTCAGGAAGTTCAATCAACGAAGATAACTGGCTCAACCTATGAATTAAACAAGGCCGATTTCGGGTCTGGAGTCTATTTTTTGCAATTTCGACAAGGAAAAAAGAATTCAACACACAAGTTGATCGTACAATAGTAATTTTTGGGGCTGGTGTTTAAAAACTCCAGTCCCGTTTCCATGTATCAATGATATCAATCGAAAATTTGTATTCAGTTTTCAAGTTGGAATAATTTGATTCTGCTAACACACCATAAACTCCCAATCTCATTCGCCTTCTTGGTCCAAGCTTAAATACCCGCTCAAGTCCAGCAAATATTTCTTGATGCCGGTAATTGTTTTCACTTTCATACAAAAACCCGCCTCCTGCAACTACTCCTATTCTTGTTTTCTTAATTAATGGAATATTGTTAACCAATGCTCCATTAAAATGATGTATATAATGAAATTCTATGAATGGAGAAGTCGTCACCAAATTAGTGTCTAACACTTGAAAATTATGAAGAGGTTCCAAATAAATAAATGGATCAGATTGACGAAAGCGTTTAACATCTATAAACGGCAACGATTTTGTGTTGATAAAATCTCCAACAAGTAATCGATATTTCGAATTTCCGAAAACACCTAAAATTAAATCTTGATAAATTTCAAATTCTAAATAATCAAAGTCTACGGTACTTCCCAAAAGCCCTTCCCAACCTTTTCTATGCATTACACTAAAGGTTGGCCATTTACTCCCCAAAATAACTTTACGATTCGGTTCACGACTATATTTTTGGAAAGGTGTAAAACTCAAATCAACTCTACTAACGAAAATATTGTAAGGTTCAAAGGTAAAAGGCTCTTCTTCGCCAAACAATTGCTCAATGCCAGTAGTTCGATCCAGATGACTAATGTCACGCCTATTACTCCAATCAACACCTGTAAAAAGGTAAAAGCCATTAAACAATTCTCGTCGATGCCCCACCCCAACATTAGTCCTTAAGTAATAATTAAACGATTTAAAGTAATTTAATATAGCATCATTGGGGTTGATGGTTCTAAAAGATCGGTCTGCAACAAAGTTAATTTCACCCAAATGAAATGGATCATATCCAAAATTATGGTAGGTACGTCCAATAAGATCTTTATTCTTTTCGCCAATACTAAAATTGTTGCTTGTTCTATATGTCTTGCCATTCTCAAATCTTCGAAAATAAGAAGTCCAAGGTCCAAATCTAAATCCACCAATGATATCAAAATTTATCAGCTGAGGAATCGAAGTAAGAAAGAAACTCTCCTTTCTTTCATGGTTTCTGAATCCCATACCTTGCCATAAAATCTCAATGAGTTCTATCTTATTGAATGCAGCTTGTATAGAATCTTTATATTCTTTGCTATTGTATATGGCTTCAAGACTATCCTTATAGAAGACAAGTTTTTTTTCTTGGCTAGATAGTTCTACAGGTCGGTGCTCATTCCAGTAAGTTGAATCCCTGTCATACGCTTCTTGAGTAATCGAAGAAACCTCAGCACCAAAGAACCTTTCTGGAAATTTGTAATTCAATTCAAAATCCGAATATCTTAATTCCGTTACCCCTTCAAATTTTTTCTTTTTACCAACTTTTGTAAAATAACTCAATCTTTGTTCAGTAGGTATCCAAATATTATTTTCTATTTCTTCATATTCAAGTTTGATATTTAATTCATCAAACAATTTCATGCTACCCTTCGGCATATCAAAATCAACCCTGTTGATGTTCCATAATTCATCATTTATAAAAATATGTCCTTTGACAGTACTATTTCCTGACTTCCTAGGTAAAACTCTAATTTTATGAACCAATTGACCATTCTCATTATTACTGGCCACTAACTTATATTTATAAGATAAAATAGCTGTTCTTGAAACAGGAGAAACAATTGGCGTTTCGGTTATTTCACGCATAGTAACCATATTGTCATAAAAGTCAAAGTCTGCATCATCGAAGCGCGGAACATATAAACCATCTTTTGACCCGTAAACTTTATATGCCGTGCGGATTTCTTTGTAATTCTCTGGAGATTCAAAATTCAGAGTAAGCTGCATTTCTAGCAAGTTAAGCTTTGCCATTTCTTCTGCTTTTTTCCTCTCTAATTCTGAATTGGGATCGTTGTGATCTTCAACCACACTCTGATTATTTTCTCTTTTCTTTTTCTTTTCTTCCCGTTCTCTTGCCTTTGCTTCTTTTTCTGAATTGGTTTTCTTCTTCTCTTCTTCAATTTCTTCTAGAGCCTTGACATATACTTCACATTTGAATGTTTGAATTTGAGATTGGTACTTTTTTTTATGTTCTATTACATTCCGAATAATTTCATAGGCTGGGTCTTTCTTGGAAGCTTTGATTGTAATTTCATCCAACTCATAATCCGAACTGATCAACTCAAAATTAGCCGTGTCATTATCATTTACTTTTACAAGTGCATTTTGTGTGTCATAACCAATGGAAGAAATAACAATATCATATTCGCCGGGATCCATTGCTAAATAATAATATCCATTTTCATCAGTGGTAGTCCCTGAACTTAATTGTCTAACATAGATATTAACATAAGGGATCGGCTCGGCTTGTTCATTAACAACATAACCAGATAAACTTTGACCAATGCTATTAGAACTGGTAAAAACAAATCCAACTACAACAAATAGTAGTTTATACAAAACTCTTGAAAATTTCACTGGCTTATCGCGATTTCAACTATAACGAAAAATTGAGCTCGAAGTTACATTCTTCAAGCTCCTTTTTCCTGAATTTTCGACCACTCTGTACAATAATTACATATATCAAGCACACCAAACGAGCAATACACAACATCATAAGTAAAACACTTGATATGATCTATCGAAAACAACGTAAGAAAATGAGTCTTAAAATAAATTCTGGATCAATGGCAGATATTGGGTTTTTACTATTAATCTTCTTTTTAGTTAGTACAACAATAAAAGACGAGAAAGGAATAGCTGTTCGCCTACCACCTTTAGATGAGGATGTGAATTATTTCGAACCATCAAACAAAAATATTTGCAAAGTTCTAATCAATCATGAAAATCAACTATTGGTAAATTCTCAGCGAATGAATATTGAAAATCTAACCAATTTTTTAAAAATTTATATTACAAATCCCCAAATGGATCCTACCCTATCATCAGGTCCTACTAAGGCAATCATTTCCATACAAAACGATAGATCAAGCAGCTACCATATGTACGTCAATGTCTATAATGAAATTAAAAAAGCATACAATCAAATACGAGATGAAAATGCAATTGTTCAATTTGGACTTCCATTCCAAGCGTGTAATAAAGTACAGCGAAAAGAGATTGCCAGAATGGTCCCAATTAATATTTTTGAAATCGATGACTTCAGTTCAAGTAATATCATTCTGTGAATTATGTAATTAGGACATGGTAATGACCAAGTATGTGTACAAAATAGTACATTAGATAATGATATCTTTCGTCTCTCTGAGGAACGAAGAGATATGATCTGATATCTATTGTTAGGTGGTTAATTTATTCTATTTTTGGTCTAATTCCATATCTTCAATCCTTCTTTTTATCATATTTAAAGTTCCTTCATAAAGTAATCCATCTTCAACTGCTTTCTCAAGAAATAGTAAATATTTGTATCGTGTTTCAAGACTGTTACTGTGATGAATCACTAAGGCTGGAGTGAAATTCCCGTCTTTACCTACCAATTCTCTGCTTGGGTATCCAAACTGCTTAAATATTTTATCAATTTTTTCAAGGTTAATTGAATCTACTATTTGCATCTCATTTCTTAATTCTATTTCTAATTCAGGTGTTATATTTTTTGCTGTTATTCTATTCCTAATTGCTTGGTCATCATCATAAATTTGTCTTAGTTGTTTAACCAATGCCATATTGAAATTTGTACTATCTTCTTTGGGCTTATCTTCTTCAGCTTGTTTTGCTTCTATGTCTTTCATCTTTGCATAAACTTGGTAAGAGATATTTTGATTCAGTTCATCGCAAAGGGTAACTATTTTTTTGAATTCAGTTGTATCAAATTTCAAGATATTTACTCCGAAATTATGTCTATCGTACATCCAAAACCATTCATAGACTTTATCACACTTACTTGTTTCTCCTTCAATTGCCAATTTTAACATTTGATATGTAGATGATTTATCTCCCTTTAAATTTGCCATTTGTACTGCAGCATCAAAGTTATTATTAGTGTTATAAGCTTCTTTTAAAAGACTCAAATATTTATCATATTTCCCTTGAGATAAATCAGGATGTTTTTCTGGAATTGGCCTTGTTATTTCATTGGTGCAAGAACAAATGAATACTACTATTCCCAGAATTAGAATTCTAATTAATGTGTTTCTTTTATTCATTTTCATTTCTTTTTTAGGCCACCTAACTCCTATATATACTGCATACCCTAATTACAACCTTCGATGTACTTTGTAACAATGTCACTTATGTTTTTGTAAATAGGATTATACTCTTTTAAAAACTTTACAGGATTAACCCATTTAGCTGCCTCAATGTCTTCTTCTAATTGAGGAATAAGTTGATCATCGAAATCCGTAGTCATAACATACCAATGCGTCAATTTAAGGGATCGCTTGTTACCTTTATGATTGAAAATATGATATGTTTTGCCAACCTTATCATCTATACTCACATTATCTACACCTGTCTCCTCCATAACTTCCCTTAGCGCACCTAATCTTTTATGTTCATTCATTTCTATCTTGCCTTTCGGCAAATCCCAACTTCCTCTTCGATAAATCACCAATAACTGATTCTTAGCATTAAATACCAATCCACCTCCTGCTTCAACAATGTTCATTAAGCTTAGAAAGTCTTTCTTCAATTTTTTTCGATCTGGGTGATACATGATAACCTGATCTATTTTTGAAGATTTATACAGCATATCTATATATTGCAATATTTGCTTAGTCTTGTTTAAATATTGGACAACCAATGTCTTTTTTTGTGAATGCCAACTATCCTTCACTGATAAGGTATCCGTTAAGATCAAAGGTTTTTCATTGATGTAAATTTTGTACATTGCCAACCTAAATTAAAATATCATATTCATGAGCCAAAGTGCCAAAACGATAGCACGAAATTTACTGCAAATAAATGCAATAAAACTCAGTCCACAAAAGCCTTTTACATGGGCAAGTGGTATTAAGTCACCTATTTACTGTGATAATCGCCTAACTTTATCTCATCCAGAGATAAGATCAAACATCATCAAGGCATTTACGGAAGTTATCAAAGAGATGGATTACGATATTATTGGAGGAATAGCGACAGCAGGAATTCCTCACGGGGCCTTGCTTGCAGATCGAATGGAAAAACCATATTTATATGTTAGAAGCAAGGCCAAAGCACATGGCAGACAAAATAAAATTGAGGGTAAACTACCACAAGGAGCAAAAGTTGTATTGGTAGAAGACTTAATTTCAACAGGTATGAGTAGCTTGCAAGCAGTAGATGCAATTAGAGATGCTGGAGGAAAAGTAGATACTGTTCTTTCAATATTTAATTATGGATTTCAAAGGGCAGTAGATGCATTTGAAGCAAAAAAATGTACATTTGTCTCGCTTTCCAATTATGATATATTGTTAGACGAAGCTGTGGATTGTGGCTATCTTGAATCTAACGATTTAGAGTTGCTTACTAGTTGGAAAAAGGATCCTGAAAATTGGATGAATAATTAATACGATTATGAAGTTTTTAACGAAGAATTCTAGAGAGTTTTTATATAATTATATGAACAATGCTGCCCCCACAGGCTACGAGTCGTCGGGGCAAAAAATATGGTTGGATTACATTAAACCATTTGTGGATGAAGTCCATATAGACGATTATGGAACCGCATATGGAGTAATTAACCCAGGGAAAGATTATAGTGTTGCCATAGAAGCTCATGCTGACGAAATAGCCTGGTATGTAAATCATATTTCAGACAATGGATACATAAATGTTATTAGAAATGGTGGGTCTGATCATATGATCGCTCCTGCAAAAAGAGTTGTAATTCATACATCAAATGGACCAGTGAAAGGCGTTTTTGGATGGCCTGCAATTCATACAAGAAGAACCAAAGAAAACGACCCAACACCAGCGATGAAAAATATTTTTATCGATGTAGGAGCAAAAGATAAAGAGGAGGTATTAAAGATGGGCGTTCATGTAGGTTGCGTTATAACCTTTGTTGATGAATTTGATATTCTAAATGACCAATATTTTTATGGTAAGGCCTTAGACAATAAAATGGGTGGTTTTTGTATAGCAGAAGTTGGAAGATTACTAAAGAAAAACAAAAAGAAACTTCCGTATACCTTATATATTATTAATGCAGTCCAAGAGGAAATTGGTCTGCGAGGAGCCGAAATGATTGCTGCCAGACTTCAGCCAAATGTGGCGATTGTAACAGATGTTACCCATGATACGACTACACCACTTCTAAAGACCAAAGAACTTGGTGAAATAAAATGCGGTAAGGGTCCAACATTGACTTATGCACCAGCCGTACAAAGAAAGTTATTGGATCTTATCATTGATACAGCAACTAAAAAGAAAATACCTTTCCAACGGTCAGCATCCTCAAGAAGTACCGGAACAGATACCGATGCATTTGCATATTCCCTTGGTGGGATTCCTTCAGCTTTAATTTCACTTCCATTGAAATATATGCACACGACCGTAGAAATGGCCGCTGCAAATGACGTTGAAAATGTTTCGAAGCTGATTTATGAAACTCTTTTAAAAATCAAGAAAGGACATAATTTTAAGTACTTTTAATATGTGTTAAAACAGTTTAAAGCACTAGGAAATTTTTATCTCTATAGCAGTTTGCACATTGCAATTTGTGCTATGTTATTGACGATAGAGTCCTACTTGTTACTTAAGATATCCATTGAATGGACATATATCTTTTTTATGGGTGTCTCCACAATGGCCGTTTATTCAGCACATCGCTTGGTTGGCATGTCCAAAGTAAGAGCTTTTAATGATCAGGGCCGATACAAAATCATTAAGACTTTCAGAAATCACATTCTTGTATATTTTATAATTTCATTTGCTCTATCAGTTTTTTACTTTTTCTTTTTAGACTTCCGTCAAATAGTATTAATGGTAATACCAGGATTACTGACGCTAAGTTATATTCTACCCATTTTCAACTCCAAACGCCTAAGAGACTTTCCGCTTATCAAAATTTTTTTAATTGCTTTTGTATGGAGCTGGCTGAGTTTAATCATTATACTTCCAGAAGTTAATCAAAAGCTTGTCTTACTTTTTCTAGAGCGATTGTTATTTTTTATTGCAATAACGATTCCTTTTGATATCAGAGATTATTATGTAGATAAAAGCATTGAGGTAAAAACTCTAATTCACGGCTTAGGAATAAAAAAATCGAAAAGCTTGGCA
Source organism: Saprospiraceae bacterium (assembly GCA_020630955.1). Taxonomy (GTDB): domain Bacteria; phylum Bacteroidota; class Bacteroidia; order Chitinophagales; family Saprospiraceae; genus JAHDBF01. The sequence continues at coordinate 133,092 of JAHDIE010000002.1, read as the reverse complement.
TTGCTACTATTATTCTTCAATGTGTGTTTGCTAATTTTTTTATTGCATGCTGCATTAATTGATACTTCATACTTTTGTGCCTTACTCATTGCATATATATTGTCTTCAATTCTAATTGCTCAATCAAACACTCAAAAATCAGACTATTACTTCAGTGGGTTTTTAGATGGAATGATTGGTTTAAGATGTGCCATATATGCCTTAATTATTAATTTTTAGTCATTTATAATATTGTTAAGGCCACATATTCTTTGATTGATAAAATGACAAACAATAATATTTCTCTATTTTTGTTTATACATTATCGAACAAAACAGAATATGTCAAGATACATTCTTACAATAAGTTTACTCCTTGGTTGTATCCTAATTTATGGGCAAAATGGTGAAAAACTAAGAGATCACTTCGAGGAAAACTCCAAACATTTAGAAAATTATAGTGGCCTTGAGATGGGCTTCAACATAACTAATGTGTTAACTAGGTTTGTTGGTAATCAACCCGGGATTGATGCATTTGATTTCCCTTTTTTATTTCGTTATCACTTTAAGAAAAATGCTCTAAGAATTGGTTTGGGAGCTAGCTTTGACAGAAATTCATTTTTTGATCCTACAACAGCTACTTTTAGAGAAACTGAAGATAGATCAATGCAAGCAAGCATAGGCTTAGAAAGATCAGTCAATATAAAAAAACGACTAGCTTTCTATTATGGAGTAGACTTTTTTGCTGCTAGTGAATTTGAGAGCGTTAAGACCTCTAATTTTAATAATTCTACCATTTCGAAGGATATTATTCGGTTTGGTACTAGTCCATTTATAGGATTTAGTTATAGCATCAACCATCGAGTGAGATTACATACTGAAACCAACATTTCAGGTTTTTATGAAAAAACAAACACAACTGATACACTCAATGGTGTGGACACACCTATTGCAGAAACTGATCGACTTGGTGGTAAAATAGAACCTCCCATTGCTTTATTTATAAATCTGAAGTTCTGATGAATAAAGGAATTAAAAATATTCTAGTCTTTTTGTTTCTAAGTTTTGTGTCTCAAATTTTCGCACAACAAAATAATAAGGAGATTACGGAAGTGAGTATCAATGACAAGACTAGAGAGCTTAGTCTCAATATGTCTGGCTTAATAAGCCAATTAATTCCTTTTTCTTCTAATGGTAACCTAACCGGTCCTTTCGATATTACTTGGTTAAGCGGAAGAAACAACACATTCTTCAGAATGAGTCTAGGAGGAAATATTGGAGCAAACGATCAATTGGGCATTAATGGTGATTTTGGTCATTTAGCATTGGGAATTGGCTTTACAAAAAGAAAAATTGTATATAAAAATTGGATATATGAATCTAGCATATTAGGCATGGCATATGGAGGAGGTCTAAATGCACCCAATGCGAATGATCAAAACGGTGCAGGCCTAGGTGTAGGGCTTGGATTTGCACCTGGGTATCAAATTAGTGATCGTGTTAGAATTAACGCTGAGGCTATTCTATTTGTTGGATTAGGAACAAGTTTAGTTCAAATCGTTTTTATTCCACCAGTGGCAGTTAATCTGAAGTATAGATTTAATGCCTATTAATCCTTAATAAAAGGCAAATATTTTTGTTAAAACAGTCGCTTTCAATGCTAAAAACACAATCAAATAGTCTTTTATGAGTTTTTTCATATATATTTAAATATGTCTTTATTCAATTAACGAACAATTTCTTTCAAAAATATTTTCATGAGAACTATCCAATTAACAGCTGCAACTGGAATTATAATGATTCTATTGCTGGTTTCCTGTGTGAAAGACCCAATTCAAACTACTAATTCTGCAATACCAATACTGCCTGAAGTTGCCTATGACTATGTTGGAACTAGCAAGTCAGTGAATAACATTAGAATGCCTGATATGGATTTGGTTAATTCCTTCTCCACTCAATTTGCAGTTGCTGCCGTAACAACTAATGTTGGTCAGTCTGTGACAAAACAAGTTCAAGATAATAATATTGCAACCTTAGGAAGAGTACTTTTTTATGACGGTCTACTTTCTAAAAATAATTCAACGGCGTGCGCAAGTTGCCATGTTCAAGAAAAGGCATTTGCAGATGGTTCTGTTTTTAGTTCAGGATTCGGAGGTGAAAAAACAACAAGAAATTCAATTTCGTTCCAAAATTTATCATTAGGAAATAATTTCTTTTGGGATGCCCGACAAAGAGAATTAAATACTTTAGTAGAAGAACCAATTACCAATCATATTGAAATGGGTATTGAGGATTTGCCACAACTGATGGATAAACTTTCTAACACAAGTTACTATCCAGAGTTATTCGAAAAAGCTTTTGGAAGTACAAGCATAACTGAAACCAAATTTGCTGAAGCAATCTCTCAGTTTTTGGCTTCAATCACAACAACTAATTCAGTATATGATAGAGCCATAGAAAACGATTTTGAAGAGTTTTCTTCTTTAGAAAAATTAGGCATGGCTATATTTTATAGCGACAAAGCCCTTTGTGGAAGTTGCCATACAGGCGCAAATTTTGCTGCTCCTGATGCAATAGATCAATATTATAATCCATCAAGAGGAACTACAAATATTGGTTTAGATGTAGAATATAGTGATGATGGCCGAGGTCAAGGAGAATTCAAAATACCTTCTTTAAGAAATATTGCACTAACTGCACCTTACATGCATGACGGAAGATATCAAACATTAAGAGAAGTATTGAATCATTACAACAACAATATTCAGCCTCACCCAAATCTCGATTCAAAATTGGTTAAGAATGGGTTACCGATCAAAATGGGTTTAAGCTCATTAGAATTAGATGCTTTAGAAGCATTTATGCATACACTAACTGACGAACAAATGATCACAGATCCGAAGTATTCTAATCCATTCAAATTGTAATCATAAAGAAATATAAATAAAAAGGTCATCCAGTTCGGATGACCTTTTTTTATACCAATTTCAAATTAACTTCTTATCTAATTCTACCCCGTGCACGCCTAACTCTTACATCTGCACCAATATCCCAAGCGACTGTTAATCCTATTCTTTGTTGTTGCCAAACCCGCGCATAAGAATTCGTAAATGTTGGTAAGGTAGCTCCCCCTTTATATACTGATAATCCAAATAGATTTCTAACATTTAATGAAATTTGTAAACGGTCACTCAAGAAGTTACGACTTAAACCGCCGTTTATTCCATAATATGCATCTCTATATGATTGGAGATATCTTTGACCTCCATAGTAATAGAAAGTTGCCTGCATTCGAATATCTTTTGGGAGCTTGCCCCGTAATCCGATTTCTCCACTAAATGTTTCAAATGAATTGCCAAAATCAACTCCTTCGTAAAATCCAGTTTGTCTAAATTCAGCAACATTTGCATCTCCCGTTATTTGCCAACCAGGTATAGGTTCATAGGTCAGAGTTACGCCCGCTACCAAGATTCTTTCTTGTTCAAGATTTATCGGAAAATAGGTTACCAAACCTGTGCTATCTTGCAATACTTGCGTATCATAAAATCCATCAATGTAATGTGCTGTCAGATAAGGAGAAAACGTTAACTTTTCTCCATTATAAAGCATTTTTACTTCATATAAATCTCTATAACTCGGATCTAAATCAGGATTTCCAAATCGGATTTCATTGGGATTGTCTATACCTCCAAATGGGTTTAATTGGTAGAATCTTGGTCTTTGTATTCTTTTACTATAACCTATACTCGCATTTAATTTTTCTGAGAATTTATAACTCAATGTAGTAGATGGAAATAACCAGTTATAAGATTTTTTAATGTCGTTAGTCTCTACTTTATCATCTTGGACTAATACATTTGTGTACTCACTCCTAAGACCTAATTGAATTCCCCATTTGTCTTTTTCAAATGAATACTGACTGTATGCTGCAGCAATCCGTTCGTAATAATCTACCATATTATCCAGATTACGATACACTTGAAAATTATCATCTTCTTTGATCTCAGAAATGTAATCGCTAGAAATAATTCTCATCTCTCCCCGAAGGCCAATCTCTAACTTACCGAACTCCCCAAGTTTTTGTTCATAATCGCATTGAAGTAAATAATCATTACTCGATTCAAAATTTCTATTTCTAAGCTGGAATGCCTCCGACATTGAAGGAAATTTTTCATCAACAATGGTAAGCTCCATCTCGTCATTATCCCAAAAATCATTTTGAAACAATATCAATAAACTACTTCCATCTTTATTAAAATCCTGTGCTAAGGTTGCCTCTATTTGGTGATAATTTTCGGGTTCTAGGTAATCGTAAGACTGATTCCAGTCACGTTGCAGTGTTTCTGAATCATCATTAAAAGTATAATTGACATCAGACAAATCATCATTGGTTTGATGATAGTAAGAATAGGAAGCGCTTAAGGTGGTGCTTTCGGTAGGTCGGTAATCAAATCCAAAAAACATATTTCCTGCTTTATCATTTCGATCTTGGTCCAGCGTTTCTCTAAGTATTTGTTTGCCGTCTGGGAGAAGGCTTATCCTTTCTGCTTCACCAGTACTATAGTAATTTGAGTATCGAACACCTGCATTTCCAAAGAAAGTAAACTTATCCTTGGTTCTAGAAAAGTTTCCGTTCAAGCGGTAGTCAGTAGGTATACCGACTGAAGCACTCACCTGCCCTCCCCAATTCTGCGTGGTCTTATCTTTTAAAATAATATTAATTATGCCGGCAGTTCCTGAGGCTTCATATTTAGCAGAAGGATTGGTCATAAGTTCTACCTTAGCAATATTTGAAGCTGGTATACCTTGAAGCGCATTGTTATCAGCTAGAGCTGACGGCTTACCATTAATCAATACTTTAACTGAAGCATTACCACGTAGACTAACTTCTCCTTCTGGAGAAACATTTACCATTGGAACATTATCCAAGACCTCATTTGCAGTGCCACCTTGTGAGGTTATATCTGCTCCTACATCAAAGACTTGCTTGTCAAGCTTCAGACTCATCCGACTGCGTTCAGCAGTAACTGTTGCACCCTCTAACTCTACAGCAGTACTTGATAAGCTAACATCCCCAACATCCAAATCAGTTCTTAAATCATAAGTTTTCTCGATTGAGCTATATCCAATGAATTCATATTTAAGGGTATACTCCCCTTTTGGCAAACGAATTAAAAACTTTCCTAAACTATCTGTAACTGTACCTGATATAAGTTTTTGATTAGAATAGGCAGAAACGGTGGCAAACTCTAATGGAATGTTGTAGTCGGCGTCAATTATTCTACCGGTTAATTCGATTTTTACAGGCAATGTAGTGGCTGAAAGGCTGCTAGCAATTACTAGAGCCAGTAAATTGAAAATAATTCTCATATGATTTTATTTGTTAGTGAATAAGGCTAGAATTGCCGGGTCATTTAATCTTTTTGCTTGTTTTAATGGGCTCCAATTTTTATCGCTGTTTATCAATTTAGCATGTTCTAAAAACTCTAAATCTATGCCCATCACTTCATTTCCATACAAATAACTTCGCCTATTTTTATTTAACAGAAATTCATTTCTTACCAATCTATGGTGTTTATTTGCGCCGTAATTAATCAAAACTTTTGCTACCTCCATATTACCAGATTCAACTGCAATTAAAAGAGGAGTAGCTCCTTGATATTCCCAAACATAGGGTTGGCTATTGAAGTTTCCATCAGTACTTGAATACCTCATTTCTGGGTCAACTTTTGCACCGTTATCAAGTAATAATAATGTCATAACATTATTATTCTGAAGTGCGGCATAGTGCAAGGCTGTTAATCCTGAATTAGAACTCATGTTTACATCGACATTTTGACCTATCAGGTAATTTGCCATATCGATCCTATCAAATAATGCAGCAACCATTAATGGAGTTTGACCAGTATCATCAGACACATTTAAGTTTAGTCCATCATTTCTCATCTGCGATAATTCTGCGACAGTCCCATGTGAAACCACCTTATAAAATTCTGGAATTTCATTCTCAATGTTCAACTGTCTTAGATGTGTTCCTTCTTCGTTAATATGTAGTTTTTCTTTGAATTTAATTTCCTTCATTATTTCTTTTTTCATCTCTTTTTGCAATTCCTCCAATTCTTCATTAGAAATTTTCATACTGGAGTATTTATCGTTTGCATGTTCAGTGATCAACTTTAGAAAATTATGAAGATCTTTATTATTACATACTTGTGACCATTCAAAAGCTCTCATCCCATCTACATCTGAAATATTTACTTCTGCCAAATTTGATACTAGCAATACAACAGCTTCCTTTTTTCCATCCGCAGCAGCATACATTAAAGGCGTCCTACCTTGATTATCTTGAGCATTGATGTTGGCTCCTAAACCAATTAAAATTCTCATGTCAATGGTATGATTTTTAGCAGCAGCGAAATGGAGTGCAGTACGACCATAATCATCACGAGTATTAATATCTGCTCCATCGTTTACCATACTTTCAACTTTCTCAATTTTACCTTCGATTGTAGCGATATGAATTGGCTTTAAATTGTATGGATCTTTTTTATATTCATTTGAATTTTTATTCGAAGATTTTGAATCTGAACAGTTATCATGACCATAACAGTTATTCAAAAGCTTAACAATTTCAAATTCTTCTTGTGATTCTGCATACAATTGGGCATTATGGCCTTGCTTATCGGTAATCGATGGATCGGCACCAGCTTTAAGAAGTTGGGTTACAATCTCCTTATGCCCTTCTGACGCTGCAAACATCAATGCAGTTCGGCTTGCATAGTCCTGTTTATTTATGTCAACACCTTGTCTTATCAAATAAGATATAATATTGGTGTTTCCTTCTTCTGCAGCACTATGCAAAGGTGGAACACTATTTTTATAACCATTTATACTGGCACCTGCTTCTTGTAACATCTTCATACAATCTAAATGACCTTCAGAAGCAGCCATAGTCATCGCTGTAGGACTTCCTACGGTCCAAAAATAATTCAACTCAGCTCCTGCTTCAATTAACAATTCCATACTCATCGTAGATCCTTCATCTGCTGCTTCAAGTAATGGACTCCATCCATTGATATTTTTATTAACATCAGCTCCTTGTTCAATTAAATATTTAACTACTTGATGCCTATCTTTACTAACGGCAACCATAAGAGGTGTAAACCCTTTTTCACCTATTCCATTAATATCAATTCCTAATTGCAAAAGTGATTTTACAAAAGTCAAATCTCCGTCAAAGCATGCCATCATCAAAGATTCAATTCTTGAATCTTTTGTATTTTGTTCAATAACATTTTCAAAATATATAGGCTCGGAGGCTAGTAAGTGATTATTTAGCATATTATCTTTAGTAGAAGTAATTTCATTTTGAACAATAGAATGAATGGTTTTCTGTGAAATTTTATTTATTGACGCAACACTTTGAATTTGATTTCTTGGTTGATCAATTGTTTTCACATTGTTTGTTGACTCAATATCAGAAGTTGTTTCACTATGATCTATTTCACTTGCAATTTCTTCGTCTGAACTTTTTGTTTCATCTTCTGATTTCTTAACAGTACTACCCATAGCAATAAAACTAAAACAGAAAATCATTACTAAAACACCAGCAGTCGTCAAATTTTCTCTAAACGTTCCAACTCCATTTCCGATTTCAAATAGCCTTTTTATTCTAGTACTGAAGCTACTTCGGCTAATATTTTTATTTTTACCGGACAGGGCCATTGTCAAAGATGAATTTGATTGAAAGGTTAATTGTAATTCAGATACGCTAATTAAGGTCTTTGCGTATGAACTTGCTGTTCCAGTCGCCTCAATAGCTAAATCGTCGCAACAATGTTCTCTTTCTTCATCTACCTTACTACTCATCCACCAAATACCTGGATGAAAGAAAAATATATTACATAGTGTAATCTGAATGAGGTTGACAATAAAATCCTCACGTTTTATGTGCGCTAACTCATGGGCTAACACGGCATATAATTCAGACTCGGATAAGCTTTCAATCAATTGTTTAGGCAATAAGACAAATGGTTTTATCCAACCAATCACCATAGGAGATGTTATTCTGTTACTTGTTCTATAAGCAATTGCTTTTTTAACTCGTAGTTTTAATTCTAGTTCTTTGACCTTTTCTTTCAACACTTCAGGAAATAACTGCGTACCATAATGTTTTAGACGCTGCACAAAAACCAACCTTCCTAAGAATCGTACTTGAAGCAACAATATACCAAACAACCATATCGACACCAATAATGGTAATTGCTTGTTAAAATAATTTTTACACTTTTTTAAAAATTCTAAGTGCATTGGTACTGCCTTACTGCTTGGGCTGGCATTTGAGATAGGAACATCATATATTAGCTCATAGTCTGATGCTCTTACTAAATCGTTATTTGCAAGTCCGATGTGAACATAATTATTCGCAAACTCAATGGCATTAATTTCTTTAATATTTGCCAGCTGCCATTGTTGCCAAAACGTAGCTGAAATGGCAATAAAAAATGCGCAAATCATACCAACCGATACAATGTATCTAGTATTTGCTGAATAAGCTTTTAAAACTATTAAAATGACAGCGAGCATCATTGCAAATGCTGCACCTTGCCAAAAGCTATGGACCAATGTCCATCCAAGTGCTTCAATTGTTTGTGGTAAGAAAATGTATTCAATCATTACAAATTGGATTGGTTGTTTTCTAATGATTCGATATAGGCTTTCAACTCTTCTAGCTCTTCTTTGTCAGGTGTGTGTTTACCCAGTGCTCGCATAACCATTTTTTTTGCTGAGCCTCCAAAAGTTTTATTTAGGAATGTATCTAATAATTTATCTTGGGTTTTTGACTGTTCAATGGCAGCTCTGTATATATGTTTTCTTCCCTCTGATTCTCTGTTAAGCATTCCTCGTTCAAGCATGACCTGCATAGTTTTCAAAACTGTCGTATATACCACAGGCTTATTTTGAGCGAGTGCATCATGGACATCTCGAACTGATAGCGGGCCTTCTTTCCATAACAATTGAAGAATTGACAATTCCGAAGCTGTTGGTGAGGATTGTGTTTTTGATTTAGTCATGTTACTACGATTTCTCTCGTACAAATCTACGATAAAAATCGTAGTAAATCAAATTGGTCCATAAAATATATCAAAATTGTGTATCTGAATGGTATAATTCACATTTACCTAAGTAAAAACCAAATAGACTTTAAATAAAAAGGGGAAATGGTCGATTAAACCATTTCCCCTTTCTATTATTATGTGTGGCCTCTAAAAACCTCCACCCATAGCTGACATCTGATCAGAAAATTCTTGCCAGGTCATTTTTTTATAACCTTTTGCATCCACCACAAAAGCTTCGGCATTAACTTCTTGTTTAAATTCTACAGCAGTAACAGTCATTTTCATCATTCCCGCATCCATAATGTATTCCAAAGGAAAGCCTTTCAGGTCAACTTTTTCCAATCCTTGTATCATCTTAGCACTCATTTTTAGATCTGGAGCTACGAACATTTCCATAGACATATTTCCTTCGTCCGTTCCATTATCAAAAGAAACAACCGCCTTAATACATTCATGGCCTAAGATTTCCTTGGTCACATTTTCGTCGTATTCGATCTTAACATCTGGTGTTTCTTTTTGAGCTTTAGCCTCAACCATATCTCTTTCTTCCTTTGTGCTTTCAACTTGCATCTTCTGCCCCATTGCATTCATGTACAGGACCATGGCTTCAGTTTCATTTTCAATAATTGTGGTCATTTCTACCATTCCGCCCATCATATTCGCTTTAACCAAAGATTTGTCATCATTGTACATGTACTCAGTCTCAGTACCTTTCATCATCTCTAAATAGGTAGCCATTTCAGCATTATCACTACTTACATCTGTGATTTCCATTTTTATATAGCCTTGCTCCTGTGCTGTGACAAAGCCTACCAAGAAACAAAGAGATAATACTGTTAGAATTAATTTTTTCATTTTTAAAGTTTAATGTTCAATTATTATAACTGATTAAATTAAGTTGAAAGTTCCAATGTTTTCTTAAATGATCGATAAATAAATCTTAAAATTCTACCAAACGACAACCCATTCATCCATATATTTAGAAAAGACCTTTCCTAGATTGGTTGCATCTGATATAGCTCTATGATGCACTCCATCAAATTCAAATCCTTCTTTTTTAACGGTAGCTTTCAGTCCGCTTTTTTCGTGGCCTAAATTCCCTTTAATCGTATTGTATTGAGATTTTAAATTTATAAAATATTCGACCCAATCAGCCTCAATTTTATGCAAGTGGCAATTATCTCTAAGGATTCTTTTGTCAAAATCTCCCCATGCAGCTAAAACATAATCCTCCTCTCCTACTCCGATCCATTCCTTAAACTGATCGATAACTTTAGGGTATACGTCAGCAGCATCAACATTTTCTTGAGATATATGCGTTAGTGATTTACAAAATCCTGAGAGTAAAGGGTTCACCGTAGGTTTAATAAATTTGTTAAATTCTGATTCTAACTCACCATAATCATTGATCATAACTGCACCAATTTCGATAACTTCATTGATTCCTTTTGGGGGTTTTCCTCTCCAACAAGTCGCTTCAACGTCATAAATTATATATTTCAAAATCTATCTTTTTATTCATTTAAATTTGTGGAAGCATTGTCCAAGAAATTCTCTATTCCAAAACCAGATAATCTATTGTGATAATAAAAAAGTAACTTTAAATTTTCAGAACCTATTTCTTTAACATTTTTTCTATACAATGGCCTAGTTTGATGAAATAAGCCTAGTTTATCTAAACCTTCCTTAATCGTTTCTGTAGCACCTGATCTTACAACGTCTGAAAGCATTAATTCTCCTTCGATCTCTTTAATTTTTAGTTGCGCAATAACTGTAGATAATTCCCCATGGAGCTCATCTGCACCAATTCCAAATTTTTTATTCAATCTGTTCATCATTTCATAGACTGAAATTCCATCAAACTGGTTGTAAGCAAGTCGAAAAGCAACAAACGCCAACAAATGTGAGCTCAAAATGATATTTTCTTTATAATACCTTTCTATAATCTTTCCTGCTAATATCTGAGTATATACTTTTTCTCTTTGGTTATCCTTATTGATTTCACTATCCAAAGTGAAATAATCTCTTACAATAACCTTTTTGCCAGTTTGATCGATCGAATTACCGTTGAGGTCAATATTATTGCCAACAACATCTAGCGGTTCACAAAAATGAATTCTTACATCTGTTTCTTTGCGCAAAAGGTTTTTCACTACAACCCAAGTCTTTTTAATTTTAGAGGTTCCAGATTTTATTCTGGTATATTTCTCTCTACCGGAATGCCTTAGGTGGCTTTCTATCAAACTATTTGCTTCAAGTACAAAGTGATATCCTAATACTACGGGAACGATGAAAATCTTTTTATTGGTGCCATTTTGAAGATTTAATCTCTGTGCTTCCAAAGTAGATTGCAACAATCCAAGTTTTAGGTTTTTCTCCATAGCTCCAGACCTGCTCCGAGTACCACCAGGGAAGAAAATATTGTTTAGTCCAAAGTGTTGAGACAAAGAAGACATTGCCTTCAAGGTTTCTAAATAAATAGGATTTTTTTTCCGTCTGTCGACTCGATAAGTTCCTAATCTGTTCATGTACCTTGCCAGAATTTCATAATCGAAGAGATTAAGTCCGGCGCCCCAGGTAAATGCGGGAATTCCAACCTTGGAATCTATGGCATATCCCAGCAGTATAGAATCGAGATTACTAAAATGATTGGGTACAAGAATTACCGTTCCTTTGTCAAATATTGACCTGACTTTATCAATGCTACCGGTAACTTTAATTTTTTCAAAAAGATCAGATTTGGTGCCCCAAGCCTTGATAACATATGGGAATTTTATTTTATTAAATAACCTTTTAAAAACGGAAGTTAGTGTCTTTCGTGCAAAGCGAAATGTTTTGGGTGAAAATCCTCCTAATATTTCTTCAGCATATCTATTGATGATCCGCGAAACCATTTGTTCTGCAATGTACTCTCTATTCTCTTGTGAAGTTGTACCTGCTAAATCTCTGGCCAAACTTCTCCAATATTCTTTATCATCAGGAGGATCAACCTTCCAAGGTTTATTTTTGACCCTTTGCTTTTCCATATAGATGGTTTTTTCGAGCACTGATATAAGGTCTGTGTTCTTTTCCTTTAATCGTTTGAAAGTGTATTCATTCAGAGCGTGGACGAATTCTGATCGCTTTTCGTAAAACTTGGTAATGGGCCAATTATCAAGATTGGCAATGATATGATCTTTCTGACTACTCAAGAAAAGGATTGATTTTGCTCAAAGATACTATTTATAGCTATAGATTATAGGACTAAACTCTTAGTCTTTCTTCATATTTCTTCATGGTTTCTTCAATAAAATTTAGTACTTCTTCCCTACCATGCTTCTTTTTAGCACTTGTAGCGAAACTTTCTGGTAAAGAGTGCCAAGATTCAAGTAGTTTATCTTTGATTATTTGTATGTTTTCCTCAATTTCTGTAGGTTTTAATTTATCTAACTTTGTGAAGACGAGCACAAAAGGGATGTGCATAGAGCCTAACCAATCAATAAATTCTTTGTCTATTTTCTGCAATTCATGTCTACTATCCAAAAGAACCATTGCACACATAAGGGTTTCGCGTTGCAGTAAATATTGCTCAATCATCCTTTCATAGTTTGCTTTAGCCTTTTTTGAAGCCTTTGCAAATCCATAGCCTGGTAAATCAACCAAATACCATTCTGCATTGATTACAAAATAATTGATCTGTCTAGTCTTACCAGGAGTTCCAGATACTTTTGCCAAATCCTTGTGATTGCAAAGCATATTAATTAGAGATGATTTGCCAACATTAGACCTTCCAATGAATGCAAATTCTGGCTTTCCGTCTGTAGGGCATTTGGATTCAGTTGGAAAGCTTCCCAAAAAATACACAGTCTTTATATCCATTTAAATTTTCTTTAAGAGCATCAAAGCTGAAAATTAACCCAAAAAGAACGATATTTGTTGTAATAATAAAGATTTTGAATAGGTTTTACATACTCATATTACTTCTTACAATATCAATTGCAGTCAATGCACAAAATGACCGTGCTGAATTTGGCATTAAGATCGGATTGCAAAATCATAACTTCATTACGCCAGAAACCATTAGTCTAAATAATTCAAGTGAATTAATAGAAATGTCAATTGGAGATATTGACTATGGGTTTCATGCTGGTTTTTATGCTAGATTTAAATTCTTAAAACTTTATTGGGAGCCTAGCTTACTTCTAAATTCTCAAGGGATTACCTACCTAGTAAAAGAAACCGATAATTCTGTCATTGAAGTAAAAGAATATTATCAAGATTTAGACCTACCATTATTGGTTGGTTTTAAAGTAGCTTTTGTAAAGTTTCATGTAGGTCCTGTTGCTCATATTCATTTGAACAGTACATCTGAATTATTTGATGTTGAAGGTTATGAACAAAAGTTCAAAAATGCAACTTTTGGTTATCAAGCTGGTTTTGGTCTAGATTTAAGTAAATTACGTTTATCACTTAATTACGAAGGAAACTTCACCAATTACGGAGACCATATAAGTTTTGAAGGAGAATCCTACAATTTTTCTGAAAGTCCTTCCAGACTTATACTTTCTATTGGTCTGGCATTTTAGCCATCGACATTCCACTCTACATTTTGTTAAAACAAGTTTCAACATCAGTTGATTGGCATAGTATTTGGCTATCACTATGTATAATCCTGCAACTGTTAAAACCTAAAAGGTTTCCTGGTAACGACTAGGAAACCTTTTTACTTTTGTTACTAATTTACATTAGCAGATTGGAAAATTTCTTGGTGTTCGTATTGTCTAAAATCGACTTGAGCAACATCAGATACTCCTTTCTCTTGCATGTATACTCCATATAAGGTATCCACTGCAGCCATTGTTGATTTATTATGGGTTATGATCACAAACTGCGACTCTAAGGAGAACTGTTTAATCAACTTCACGAATTTCTGGATATTACTGTCATCCAAAGGTGCATCTACCTCATCAAAAATACAAAATGGAGCAGGCTTCAAAAGATATAGACTAAACAATAGAGCGGTAGCAGTTAAAGTTCTCTCTCCTCCTGATAATTGTTTTAAGGTGCTTGGTCTTTTGCCTTTAGGTTTTGCAATTATTTCTATTGATGATTCCAGTGGTCTTTCTGGATCAAGCAATATGATTTCAGCTGTATCATCTTCGGTAAATAAGCCTCTAAATACTTCTCCAAAATGCTCATTGACTTTATTAAAAGCATTAAGGAATTTTTCAGATGCAGTTTTTTCAATTTCGTCAATTGTTTCTAAAAGTGATGATTCTGCTTCTAAAATGTCATCCCTTTGGCCTGCAATCATTTCAAATCTATCCTTTACTTCATCATATGCTTGAACGGCTAAAGGATTAATGTCACCATAATTCTCCAGTCTGTGTTTTAACTTACTCACTTTTAATTCTAAACCTTCCTCCACCTCAGTATCTTCTGCAGATTCAAGAAGACTTTGGATAGCATCCTTTTCCATCTGAAATTCTATACTTAATCTTTCACGGATTGCAGATAGCTGAAAAGTATAATTTTGTAATTCTGATTTATTTTCATTGATTGCAACTTGTTTTTCATTAAGTTCTCTTCTTACTTTCTGCGTCTCATTTTCTAATTCATTTATTGAGGACCTCTCTGAAAAGTAATTTTGTTCAGTATCGCTAAGTTCTTTTGCCATACCTTCTTTCTTATCATATAGAGCTCGTAATTCTTCCTCAATCTTTTCATATTTTCCTTTGCATTCCTGGATTGCCTTTCTCAATTGAGCTGCTTCTGTTTCAGCATTTTCAAGTTCCGCTTGGAGCCTAGCAATTCTTTCGGTTTTAAAGTTTATGTCTTGCTCAAAGGATTCCACGGCGTTTTGTATTTTAATCAACGCAATATTAGCAGCATTGTATTCCTCAGTCAATTGCTGAGATTCTTCAACCACCTTATCTATTTCACCAGTTGCCTTTTCTCTCTCATTTTTAAATTCCAATAAAAGCTTTTGAGCTTCATCTCTTTTTACTTTGATATCTGCAATTCCAGATTGAAATCCAAGTATGAAACTTTCATTGGATTGAATTTGATTGTTAAGATTGAGTGTAAAATCGCTTTTTGCTCCCAATTGAGTTTCCATTTGGATTCTTGAAGCACGTATTGTTTCCAATTCTGCAATGATTGGCTCGTTTTCCTTGGATTCTAATTTTTCACTCAAAGAATTCTTTTGGTCCTTCAATGAAGTCAATTCAATCTCAATTGTGGCACCATTTTCTTTTAGTTTAGAAATCTCGTCTGCCAGTTTCTTCAAGGTCTTTTCTCTTCCTAACTTTTTTCCTTCAAAAAGGCCAACGCTTCCGCCAGCAAGCTGTCTCTTATTAATAATATATTTTCCTGTTTTTTCAAGTACTGTGATATCTTCTGTTAATAAAGCGTAGTATTCATCTTTCCATTCATCCACGAAATATACCCCGTCCAACAATCCAGATAACAAGTCCTTGTACTTTGCATCAACCTCTAAAACGTGAGCAGCTTCAACAGCTCCTGGAATTTCACAGCTTGCTGAAGAGTTAACATTGGTATTTTGGTCTAGAATAAAAAACTGAGCTTTACCTTTTTGAGCCCCGCTTAGGAGATTTACTGCTTCAATTGCATCTCTATAATTATCAACAATAAAATGGTTAAGGTATTGTTGCAAATAAGACTCTAAACTTGTTTTAAATTCTGGTGCAGCATCAATTACATTTGAAAGGATTGGTGTTTTCTTCCATTTCTCAACCAAAAACTTGGTTGATGCAGGAAATCCTTCCAAGTTATCTATCATGTCTTTAATAAGGTCATGCTCATTCTGCTTGGAATCTAATTTTCGGTTTATTTCAATTAATTTTTGAGACTTTTCAGAAATCGCAAACTCTGTCTCTTTAAGTTCTTCTCTTATATTTTTTGATTTAATTTCAAACTGGGCCAATTTGTTTTCAACAACACGCTCTTGTTCCCTAACAGAAATTAGATTTTTAGAAAATTCTGCTTCTTGGGATTTGGATTCACCAATTTGCAAAAGAAGATTTTCAATTACTGATTTCGTTCGTTCCAAATCATTTTCTGTTACCACCAATTGTTTCTCTAACTCAAAAACTTCATTTTCATATTTTTGGAGTAGGCTGATTTGGGACTCTGAATCACCTTGCAAAGAATTTAATCGCTCTTTTACATGGTTATATTTCTGTTCGACTTTTTCAAAAGATTGTTTCTCTTTGGTCAGTTCCTCAAATTTTTCCTTGTATAGTTTTTGGATTGGTTCTATCTCTTCTCCTAATTTCTTGAGTTCTTCTTTATTAGCATCTACAGAAGAAGAAATTTTCTTTAAACTATTTTCACTAAACTGCCTTTCTTGTAAATTTATTTGTTTTTCATTCTCTTTTGATCGAAGATCATCGTTAAGTTTATTAAACTTTTTTTGACTTTCTGAAAGACTTTGTTCTTTTGATAAATTTTCAGTCCTTGACTTTTCTAGTCTAGATTCTAAATCAAGCATTTTGTTTTTGACCTCTCGATAAATATCCTCATCGGCGGTAATTTTTTGAGTTAAAGTTGAATGTTGATTTGAAATCACATTGTAACTTGATGATGATAAATTAATACTAAGTTCCTTGTATTTATCTTTTAACTCATAAAACCTCTTTGTCCGTTTTGCTTGTTTTTCTAAAGAAGACATATTACTTTCTAACTCATGTAAAATGTCCTTAACTCTTTCAAGATCTTCTCTTGTACTTTTTAGCTTTAACAGGGTTTCTCTCTTTCTAATTTTAAATTTAGAAATACCAGAAGCTTGCTCAAACATCTTATGTCTTGCATTGTCTTTATCGAATAGAATATCATCTACCATTCCAAGTTGAATGATCGCGTACGAATTTGAACCAATACCCGTATCAAGAAAAAGGTTAATGATATCTTTTCTTCGGCATTTGGTACCATTAAGCAGATATTCGCTATCTCCACTTCTGTAAAGCACTCTTCCTATCTCAACTTGTTTATAATCGGTAGGAATGATATTCTTAGTGTTATCGAAGGTGAGAAACACTTCAGCAACGCTTGCTTTTTTTCTAACAGAAGTTCCATTAAAGATGACATCTGTTTTTGTGTCTGTTCTAAGGTCTTTGCCTTTTTGTTCACCCAAAACCCATCTGATGGAGTCAACAATATTTGATTTTCCCGCACCATTAGGTCCCACAACTCCTACAACTTGTTCATCAAACCCAATTCTTGTGGTATTGGCAAAGCTTTTAAAGCCTTTTAATCGTAATTCTTTTAGCCTCATAATTTGGCCAAATATATCTATATTATCAGTATCTAAGAAGCCCTATTATTAGATTTTATCCACATATTTTAATCTACGCTAAAAGTCCCTATTTTAGGAAGTTTTCATAGTTTTTAGCACTACATTTATGGCTCTGAAGGCATAATCCCATTGTGAAAGATCTGGCACCTAAAATATTAGATGGAGAATTTAAGGATGTACTCGACCAACTTGAGAACACCAAAGAACATTATTTTATTACAGGGAGAGCAGGATCTGGAAAATCTACCTTATTGGCCTTATTCAAGAAAACAACAAAAAAAAGGGCTGTAATTGTGGCTCCAACAGGAATTGCTGCCTTAAATGTAGGAGGTCAAACCATCCACAGTTTCTTTGGTTTTCCACCAAAAATGCTTCATCCAAAGGATATCACTAAACGAAGAAACCATTATCTATATCGAAACCTAGATGTACTCATTATTGATGAGATCTCAATGGTCAGAGCCGACATGTTAGACAACATAGATTTGTTCCTTCGGATCAACAGAGATGCAGATATTCCATTTGGCGGGGTTCAATTGATTTGCTTTGGCGACTTATTTCAACTTCCCCCTGTTGTGAGTACAGGATTTGAAAGACAATACTTTAAAACTTCTTATGGTTCTCCATATTTTTTCTCTTCAAAAGTAATTGAACATCAGATTGATCTCAAGATGATAGAATTGCAGAAAGTGTATAGACAAACTGAAAAGTTCTTTGTCAAACTTTTGGATAGAATTAGAATCAGAACCTTTGATGAAGATGATGTAATCATGTTGAATCAACAAGTTGGTCATCAACAAGACGAAGGTGATATGTTTATAACCTTATGCACTATAAATTCCACAGCCAACGCAGTTAATCATAAAAAACTCAATGAAATCCCAAGTTATTCTCATTTTTTCCAAGCTTCAATAACGGGTAACTTCAAAGCTAGCGTATTCCCCACAGCTGAAGTTTTGGAACTAAAAGAAGGTGCACAAGTAATGTTTGTTAAAAACGACCCAAATAAACGGTTTGTAAATGGCACTATTGGAAGAATAATCAAAATTGGAGAGGGTGTCATTAATGTGTTAATCAAAAAGGAAAATGCAGAAGAAATCATTCAAGTGGAAAAAATGGATTGGGAAATAATTCGTTACAAATTGGATGAAAAAAATATAAATAGATTTAAAACCGAGCCTGTTGGTACATTTACCCAGTATCCCTTAAAGCTTGCTTGGGCCATAACGATACATAAGAGCCAAGGAAAGACCTTTGATCAGATCAAAATTGATTTAGGAAGAGGAGCTTTTGAGTACGGACAGACTTATGTCGCCTTAAGCCGATGCAGAACATTAAATGGAATTGTACTCCAAAATCCTATAAAACCTAGCGATATCCTTGTTGATCCAAGAATTATTGACTTCTATGAAACAAAAAGTCGTTATTGGTAGATTTGATATTTTTTTTGGAAATTGTATATTGAGGCAAATTCTACTTTATGGCTAAATCAAGAAAAAAACAAAAATTAGAAGCTAAAAACAAAGCACAGGAAAAGAAATTTTGGAGAATCACCATGATTGTCTCTGCAATTATATTAGTGCTTCTATTCATTAGCTTCTTTGCAAGAAATTAAGACCAATTCACCTAAATGAAGCTAAATCTAGACCTTGCCGTTCCTAGTTCGCAAGAATGGCTAGATGCCGTAATGAGCGATTTTAATGCATTTCTTCAAGATCATGCGGATTGCGAAAGAAAAGCTTCTGCAATGGCCATGAGTTTTGTAGCCAAATATCCAGATAGAATTGAGATCTTACCTGAATTAATAGAAACTGGTATTGAGGAACTTGAACATTTCCAACAAGTCTATGAATTGATGGAAGAACGGGGAATCCGATTGCAACATAGCATAGGCAAAGATCCCTATTTGGATGCATTATTGAAGCTTTGCCATTCTGGGAGACAGGAAAGATTTATGGATCGCTTGCTTATTGCATCAATAGTAGAAACAAGAGGTGCCGAAAGGTTTAAAATGGTTGCCGAAGCCCTAAATGAAGAAAAACTAAAAAAATTCTACAAAACACTCTGGGTTTCAGAAGCAAAACATGGACACATCTTTGTTAAAATGGCACTTCAATACTTTGAAAAAGAAAAAGTTTACAAAAGACTTGAATGGTGGGTTGAGCAAGAATCTAAAATTCTAGAAGCTTTAGAAATTAGACCTGCGCTTCATTAATCATAATTTAATCGTCTATAATACATTAGGGCATCTAGTGTATTATCAAATCCAATCTTCCCCTTCATTTCTTGCAATTCATTGACAGCGTTTAATACAAGAACATTTGGAAAATGCCTATCTCTTAAATAATGTAAATATTTCATCAATCGGAAAGCGTCAAACCACTGATAAAACCTTTTAATAAAGGATTCTATATCTTTAGTATTATTTAGACACTCCTTAAGGCTCAAGACCAAATCGTTATCCTTAAAATACTGGCTACTTTTTTTGTTTAGACTTCCGTAAATGTTTTTAAAGTCTGGATAAGCATTTATTATTTGACTCAGATCCTCTTTAAGGATTTTAAAACTAGTTGGCTGGTAAGTTTGATATTGCTTTTTACTATTTATTATTTCACCTACAGCACGACCAGTACCAAATGGAACTCTATCAGAAATTCTTCCTGAAGGAATCACCAAGGCTTTCCTTAGATTTCCACACTTATTCTTCCTTATAAATTTGTGCAAAAAATAAAAATCTTCTCCTGCTTTTAATGCAGGCATACCGCCCTCTGCAGCATAGGCTTGAGATCTCACTGCCATTGCTGAACCAACAGTTTGAAAAGCAAATGGAAGCCCTATCAAACCCTGAATATGGATATAGTATCGAAGATGTAATTCGTATTCGATAATGGCATGCCTCTCTTTTACATTTTCCATTCTGTCTAATGGATGCAAAAACCCAATAGATAGTGCATCTTGGGAAATGTTTAACTTAAAATAATTTCTAATTTCTGAAATGTAAGTCGGCTCGACAGTGCAATCTGCATCTAAACAAACTAAAAGACCATTTTTATTCAAATAATTAAATCTTTGCAATCCTTCATCCAAACCAATTTTACGAGCTAAGCCTACTCCGACTTTTTTTGAATCAGGCAAATTCGTTTTATCAATTATATAAACAGGGAAAGAAAATTTTTGAAACTCCTCTTTCCTATTCAACAATTCTTTATTTGTCTCGTAACCCGATTTATCAGACTTAGGGTTATTTAACACAATTATAAGTTCAAACAATCCATGAATGGTTTGATTTTCTAAAGAACAACAAAGTGCTAATAAATCACTTAATTTTTCTTTATAACTAGGAACAACCAAAATAATCTCCAATAAAGGAGACGGAATTTTCATAATCAAAGTGGGTTCAAAAACGCGTCTTTGAATATAATTATGTACAACATTTTTACCTTTATGCATCTATAGTATAATGATAAAAGAAAGTACAAAGAAAACCATCATAATTCCTTGTCAATTTTTAGGAAGTTGTTACCGTTATGCTATTTACTTTTTGGGTAAAGTAATGTGGGAGGCAAATGAAAATTACCAAAAAAGATCAACCAGGAATAGGCTTTTTTATAAATCTGCTCAAGGTAAAAAACACTTTAGTATACCTCTAAAGTCTGGCAAAAATCAACAATTGAATATTCAAAATATAGAGATTTCATATGAAGAAAATTGGACGAAGGATTTTTATCAAATCATGATCACTAATTATTCAAATGCTCCGTATATCGATTATTATTTAGAGGATATAACAAATATCATCAACAAAAGGCATCAATATTTATGGAAATTGAATTTAGAACTACATCATTTAATCTTACAAAAATTGGGTATTAACCAAACTACTTTGTTTACTCAAACTTGGAACAAAAATTACCCAACTGATGTTCTAGACTATAGAAGCAAGCAAATTCAACTTCAAAAAGTAATGAAATACCCACAATTGTTTGAAGAAAAAGGAATTAACTTTATTTCAGACTTAACTATCATTGACCTTTTGTTTTGCTGTGGACCAGAGGCAAGGCTTTATTTAAAAGAATTGGCGAAAGAAATAATAATTCCTTGATTATAAATTAATTAGATTCAAATCAATACAGTGAATCTAACCGAATCCATTAAATTAAGAATAGTTATATATTTACCTATGAAGCAGGGATAACCACTAATTTCTTGATCCAAAATTAAAGTAACTATTTAAAGCTTCGTCATATTCATGAATTTCATAAACATTTACGGAAGTAAACAAATAGCTAAACAAAGTTAATGAAACCATTATTCGAGAATCAAGATGCAAAAATTTATAACGATCAATTGGCAAAAGCTGTCGATTCTTTATATGATATCACAGAGACTATACAACACGATCAGCTCAGACAAACAGTTTCGGATGTAAGGGCCAGAATCAATGACCCTTACATGTTTGTGATAGTTGGTGAAGTCAAGGCAGGTAAAAGTAGTTTTATCAACGCCTTGCTGGAATCAAAAGAGGAAATTTGCAAAGTAGCACCCTCTCCCATGACAGACACAATACAACAAATTACCTATGGTCCAGAGCAGAAAATAGTAGAAATAAATCCTTTTTTAAAAAGAATTTATCAACCTATAGAAATCTTGAAGGAAATTGCAATTGTAGACACTCCTGGGACCAACACTATAATCGATCATCATCAGGAAATTACTGAAAAATTTATCCCAACATCGGACTTGATCGTTTTTGTATTTGAATCAAAAAATCCTTATCGCCAATCTTCTTGGGAGTTTTTTGATTATATCAATGAAGATTGGCACAAAAAAATAATTTTTGTTTTACAACAAAAGGATTTAATGGTTCCTGAAGACTTGAATGTGAACATAAAAGGTGTATATGATCAAGCAGTGAAAAAAGGAATCAAAGAACCAAAGGTATATGCAGTTTCTGCCTTACAAGAATTAAATGATGAGAAAGAAATAAGTGGTTTTAAAGATATTAGAAACTATATCAGAGAAAATATTACAGGCAATCGAGCTCCATTTCTAAAAATTGAAAATAACGCACAAACTGCTTTAATGATCAATGATAAAATCTATAAAGGAGTCTTGATTAGAAAAGAACAATTTGAAGCTGATTTGAGATTCAGACAAGATATCAAAAGCACTTTGGATGAACAAGAACTTAGAACTCAGAAACAAATAAGTTCACTGGTTGACAATCTATTATCAAGTTATGATAAAATCACCACTGAAAAAGAAATGGAATTAAAAGAAGGCCTTGGTGTCTTTTCTTTGTTAAAAAGATCATTCGGCTCCATGTTTGGAGGAGGAAAAAATGCCAAGCAATGGCTTGAGGGTATCTCTGGTGATCTTGAAAAACAGTTTAACCATAGTTTAAAAGACAAGTTGCAAGATGGAGTTGTTGATATTGCTGAAAGCATTCAAGATATGGGAAAGCTTGTTGATGCAAAAATTAAAAACAGCCAAACTATATTAAAAGATGATCACGAAATATTCGCTGACATTGCAGAAAGAAGAGCGAATGTATTAAAAGATTTGCAACAAACATTTTCAGGTTTTCTAAAGAAATCAGAAAACTTTTATGATCCCGATCTTCTTGGTGATGGAGGAAGTATTGTCCCTAACATCGCAACCGGTGGAACCATCGCTGCCGCAGGTCTTTTGGTGACTTTTATCCAAGGTGCAGTCTTTGATATTACTGGCGGTATAATTACAACCTTGGGATTGGTGTTTGCTGGAGTCACTGTTGGTCTCAAGCGCAATAAAGTTGTCTCAGGCTATAAGGAGGCTGTTAAAAAAGGAAGGCTGCAAATCCAAGAAGACATCACAGAGAAACTAAAAAATTATACAGCAAAAATCAAAGCTCGAATAGATAGAAACTTCTCCAACTTTGACAAATTACTTAAAGAAGAAAAAGAAACTATAGAATATTTAGATGCTGAATTTGAAAGAATTAATCTTGACCTAAATCAAGTTAATGCTGCTGTCCAAAAACATCTTCATCAAAATTAATGGCAACAAAATACGCCATCATTGACATCGAAACTACAGGTGGTCTTGCCAAACGAGACAGGATTACAGAAATTGCAATTGTAATTAGTGATGGTAAAAAAATCATCGATCAATATGATACCCTAATTGATCCAGGAATTAGCATTCCTTACAACATTACAAGGATTACAGGAATTACCAACGACATGGTAGTAGATGCTCCAAAATTTTATGAAGTAGCTAAAAAAATTGTTGAGATGACAGAAGATACAATTTTTGTTGCTCACAACGTTGGATTTGATTACGGGTTTATCCAGAATGCTTTTGCTTCCTTAGGCTATAGTTTCTCAAAAAGAAGATTATGCACAGTAAGAATGAGCAGAAAAGCTTTTCCAGGATTAAAATCCTATAGCCTTGGAAATCTAATAAAGCACTTTGATATTTCAGTAAATGATCGACATCGAGCACTAGAAGATGCAGTAGCTACAACAAAGATTTTCCATATGATCCTTGAGCAGAAACCTTCAGAAATTAAAGAAAGAAAATTAATCTCAGAGGCAGTTGCTCTTACACGACTACCGGAAGGTATAACGATGGAGTACATAAAGACCTTACCTACACAAACGGGTGTTTATTATATGTCTAACGAAAGTAATGAAATCGTTTACATCGGTAAAAGTGTAAATATCCAAAAAAGGATAAAACAACATTTTTCAAAGGTTGACAATAAAACAGACAAAATGCTTCAAAAGGTTCGGTCTATTCATTATGAACTGACCGGCAGCGAATTAGCTGCGTTAGTTAAAGAAGCTGTTGAGATCAAAGAACTTAAACCTGAAATCAATAAGGCGCTTCGACGTTCTGATTATCCTTATGGAGTGTATCTAGTAGAGAAAAAGAATGATTACTTCAAATTTAAATCTGCAAAACTTACTAATGCAATAGAAAATCAATTTGAAATAATTAGTAGACATAGTTCGGCAAGAACCGCCAAGTCATTTATCAAAAGATACACAAGTGCATTTGGTCTTTGCAGACAAATTAATGAAATAGAAAAAGATACTGGAGGTGCTTGTTTTGAATATGCAATGCAAAAATGTTTAGGTGCTTGTATTCAATTGGAAGATCCATCTTCCTATAATGAAAGAGTATTAGAAGCAGCAGAGATGACCAATGTCTTTTTGGAACCTAATTTTGTAATAGTGGATCATGGTCGTGACGATACTGAAAAAGCAGTATTCCTTGTCGAAGAAGGAGTCTTTAAAGGATATGGCTATATTTCATCAGAAGATGTTTTTCTAGGTATTGAAGAAATCAAAGAATCAATTCAATACCTTAAAACGGACAAACAAATAACCTCTATTGTAAGAAATCAATTGAGTACAAACACTAAGCTCAACATCATTAAATTTTAATCAAAATTTTGAATAAGTAATAGCAGTGTCAATATAGACATTGCCTGCCCCACAGAATCTCCTAGAATTTGTGTCCAATTTACTTTTTCATTTGATTCTTTATCTGATTGCTCCGTTGTTTTGAATGAAACCGAAATAACAGAGCCTTCTTTAACATCAGGATATTTGTTAAATAATCCAAATCCTTGCAACTTTTTCACTTCCCCATTTGGATGTCTGACGACCAAAGACTTTTTATTGGCACTTTCATTAAATCCTCCTGCATAATGGTTAATATAAAATAAAGCATTTTTACCTTCATGATAAGGAACGTGAATTTCATTCCCTTGATTTATGGATTCGCTTGATAAAACTTCCCATACATTTGTTGCTCCAGCAATAGTAACAAATTGTCTTCTTTTAGGAATAGTGATGGTATCACCTCCTCTAACAATAAAATCAAATTTAGAGTTTGGATTTTCAAAAATATCGTTCAATTTCACTACAATAGCTCCATAATCATCTTCAACCCTTTGGAGAGATGCGCCTTCGGGGAATGCTTCCTTTGTCAGACCACCTGCCCTTTTTATAATACTACTTATTGTTTCATTTTCTCCAACAATAGCATATGCGCCTGGTGATTTAACTTCACCTTTTAATATTATAGACTCTTGCAATTCAAATTCTGGAACGTATCGGACCGCAACCTTATCAAATGGTGCTAAAGTATAATTTTGATTTGCTCCAATTGGTTTGTAACTATTTCGATCAAGTTCCAATTTTGCAATGACTACATTGGTTGGTTCATTGTCTTTTATAATTACTCTTGACACCTCAACGTTATTGGTTGCAGCGCTAATCTTAAATCCACCAGCTAAAACAATCAAATCTTCAATATTCATATTTTTCCCGTATTGAAAATTTCCTGGATTATTAACAGCACCATAAATTGAGACAAAAGATTCTTCAAGAAAAGTATTATCGCTATAAATAAATATACTATCAAATGGATTTAATTCAATATTTTCTTCACTAAGAGGGTTTTCTATAACATCATTAAGGTCAGTGACGGTCAGGTATTCGATCACCTTTGGATTTAATGGATCTTTCCTAAAAATGGTACCAAAATTAGAAGCATCTCTTCTTAAGCCTCCAGCAAGGATAATTGCCTCCCGCAATTTTACTCTTTTTGATACATCGTAAGGGAATTCATCTGGGAATCTAATAGCACCATCTATTTGGATTACTCCTTCGTCAGTAAATCTATCTTTTCCCCAAATGGTAATGATATCTTCATTCCTTAATCTTAAATTTGAAGGACTAGAGGGATCTGTAAGGATATCATCAATATTTATCTCTTCAAACTCAAAACTACTATCATCATTTTTTCTCTTTATAAAAGCAATATCTGTTCTTGAGACATCCTTCAAACCTGCTAGCTTAAGAACATCAAATACCTGCATATTAGGCGACCTTTCAAATTGCCCTGGGTTATTAACCTCACCTTGAACCTCAACATAATTATTTGCAATTGTTACTATTGTGTCAATTGTTATAAAATCTCCATTACGCAATCTAAAATTTGAGTTTGAATTTGTTAATTGTCTTAAATCTAGGTCCGTAACTATTCTCTGATCGTTCTCATATCTTTGGATACGAACTGTTTTCAATAGTGCATTTGCATTAACTCCCCCCGCATACTTTATTAATTCAATAATTCCTTCATCCTTCAACAGTTCATACTTCATTGGACGTTTTATAGCACCGTGTATTTCTACTACATTCTCAGCAATTGGGATTAATATAACATCATTATCATCAATGGAAAACTGGGTTGAATAATTGGCATCGCTCATGTATTTGTACACATCCATTTGTATATTCTTACCATTCCGTTTCTTAAGCTCAATATTTCTGACTGAACCTATATTCGTTGGTCCCTGAGATTCAGCCAAGGCATTAAAAGCATCATTTATAGCCGGTATGGTAATAGTACCGGGTCTATATACCTCTCCTCTAATATTTACGGTAACAGTTCTTGATTGAATGAGCGATAAATCCATTTCTCCATCTGTAAACTTGTAACTTTGAGATAGAACTGAGGTAAGCTTTTCTCGAGCTTGCGCCAATGTCAATCCTTGAAGAAAAACCCTTCTAGAGCCAGAAAGCAAAACAACATATCCTTTTTCATTGATAGGATATTGTTTGTCCAACTGTGATCTTCCCCAAATGGAAATGGAAATAATATCACCTGATCCTAATATGTAATTTTCTGAGGCATCAAGATCAGATCCATCAGTATAAGTTCTAATTAAATCCTTTCGAAACAGCTCTTGACCATAAATTTCTGCTTCAGGTAACTTTTCAACTTGGACTTGGTCCTCCTCTCTTTCTTTATCCAAATTTAATTCAATAGTATCCTTTTCTATAGTTTCATCAATTTCATCTTCATCCTCAGATATGTCCTTTTTAGGATTGTTTAAATTTTGTTCTGCGTCTAGAATTACTTCGCGGATGATTTGAATTTCTTCAGGGGTAACATCTTCAAGAGAAGTTATATCAATTCCACGAGCAATTAGTTCTTCTTCAACCAATTCTCGATCCAATCCCCTCCTTTCAAGTTCTGCAATAATTTCTTTTTCAGTAAGTACAGGTGATTGTGCAAATGTTTGAATATTAACCGATACAAGAATGGTTACTACCAGAGAAAGGCATTTTAATTTCATCTTATTTTGAATTGTAGTCTGTAATATTATAAAAAAACCATTTTATAAATATCTATAGACAAAGATAATACATATTTGTATTTATTTAATTTGTATTCAGCTATTTTCTGTTGTTTCTTTTGAATTAACAACTATTTGAGATCAATACAAATGAATACTCTACAGTTGGTCAAGTGAATTATCTGTCAAGGAAAGCACTATAACCAAGTTAATAACTTAGTTATTATATTTTCTATCTATTATTTCTTTCAGGTTTTCAGTATTTATGTAATTATATCTTAGGGCATAAGTTTGACACTTAGTTTGCAATAGTTTATTTCCATTAATCTAGGGAAATAGCTAAACAGAAGGATACAAATAATTAATTTTGATGATGTTTAAAAATATTATTACAGTCATATGTTGTCTGGCCTTCCTCAAAACTTGGGGGCAAAACTTCAATACAACATCATTAGATATTGGTTTCGGCTTTGGTTTCAATACTCCACTGGCCGATCTAAAAGATAGGTTTGGGACTATGTATGGTGGCGACCTTTCGGTAAATTTCTATCGTGGTGATATTGAAAGTCAATTTGGATTTAAAGCAGGGTTTTTCACAAGTGATGTAGTTAAAGAAGATCCTTTGGCTGTTTATAGAACATCATCTGGTCAGTTACTAAGCAGAGAAGGAGTTCCAACAGTTGTCAATCGAAGAATGGCTGCTTCATTTATAGGCATAGATTTTAAAAAGAACCTAATGTTCCTTGATAAAAATGAACGTGCAAAACTATTTGTTGGTGCAGGAGTTGGGTTGATGCAACATAAAATCAGGTTTGTAGAATTTTCGAAATCTGTTACACTTGCATTTGAAGAATATGGCAAAGGTCATGATAGAAATTCTCGAGGCATATATATCGAAAACCAAGTAGGTGTAAAATTCAGAAATGGGCCAAGGAAATTTGACTTTATGATTAATGCCTTTGAGGGCTTTTTAAATCAGGCAGGTCCAATCCAGTTTGATAACA
This sequence comes from Saprospiraceae bacterium, assembly GCA_020630955.1. Lineage (GTDB taxonomy): Bacteria > Bacteroidota > Bacteroidia > Chitinophagales > Saprospiraceae > JAHDBF01. The sequence goes on along the minus strand of JAHDIE010000002.1, from coordinate 104,557 downwards.
TGTCCGAAGAGAAAAATCAAAGATTCGATGTAGGTTTAGGGATCAAAGTTGTTTGGTACTTAGGATTAACAGCCAAAGAAGTTGGTAAAGACATATATTATTAATGTTTTGGATCGGATATCGGTTTTTGATTTTTATTTTTCTTGGAATAGCTAAGATTAAATCCAAGTGGGATCCAAAAACAAAACAATTTTTACAAGGCCGTCAAATTGAAACTAATGTAGAACTATTAGCTTGGCTCAAAGCAAATGAGTTTGCTATTATACAAATACATTCTGCTTCTCTCGGTGAATTTGAATTAAGCCTTCCTTTGTATCGAAAGCTTAGAGAAAGATACCCAGACCATAAATTTTTATTTTCTTTCTTCTCCCCTTCAGGATTTAAATATGCAAAGATTCCCTCTGGAGAACAAAAATGCTATTTACCTTTTGACAGAAAATCTGATATTGACCGATTTTTAAAATTCACCAATCCAAGCTTGATCCTTTTTATCAAATATGAATTTTGGTTTATGTACCTAAATGAGATAATTCAAAGAAAAATACCTTTTGGATTTGTTAATGTCAACCTACAAACCATCAGTAATAACTTAAAATACAAGAAAGCGAAAGAACTTATCAATACAGCAAATTTTGTGTTAACAACAAACACCATTACTTCAAAATTATTCAGAGATAATGGCCTGAATACTCATGCAGAACTTACAGATCTCAGATATGCCCAGTCCATTGAGACGAAAAAAATAAATAATTACAAAATTGAATCTCATATCAAATCATTCCTTTCTGAAAGACCAAACATCATTTGCGGAAGCATATGGAAAGAAGATATTGAGGTCATATTACCTTCTATAAAGAAGCATAAAGAAATTAATTGGATTCTCGCTCCTCATGAGGTTACTGCGAATTCAATAAATCACCTGAAGTCCATCTTCGATATCAAAAATTATTTTAGTTCTGAAAAGATTGATTTTGATTCTAATATTTTAGTTGTGGACACCATTGGCGATTTGAAACACTTATACAGATACGGGGTATTAAACTATGTTGGAGGGGCCTTTAAAACGGGATTACACAATGTTTTGGAACCCTTATATGCAGAATCCCTAATCGTATTTGGACCGCAGTATGAGAAATTTCCGGAAGCCAAGTTCTTATTAGCTAAAAAATTAGCCTACTCTATTAAAAATAATGAAGAATTTAGCTTAATAATTGAGAATTTGAAAAAGGGTTCTATACTTTTGGAAACTCCGCAGATATTAAAAATTATTGAGTCAGACTTGCAGAAAATGTCTGAAATCATTGAGAAATCATATGAACCAAAATCTTAAGAATCTATCATTTGATCATCTTTCTGTACTTACAGTTGGTGATGTAATGCTTGATCAATATGTATATGGCAAAGTAGATAGGATATCTCCAGAAGCCCCAATTCCAATATTTTCCAAAATCGAAACCAAATCAACTTTAGGAGGAAGTGGTAATGTTTCGAAAAATATTAAGTCACTTGGAGCGGAATCATCACTTTTAGCACTCATTGGAAATGACAAAAATGGAGTTACTATTGAAAAACTCTGTGATGAAAGTCAAATTACTTTCCATCGGATTATAGATTCTAAGAGACCAAGTACACGAAAACAAAGATTTATTTCTAAAAGTCAACAAATAATGCGCATTGATGAAGAGGAAACAGCAGTAATAGATGCTGATGTGCTTTTGAAATCAAGCTCTATTTTTGATAAAATTTTTAAATCTTCAAGCCACAATGCAGTCATTATCCAAGATTATAATAAAGGCTTCTTGCACCCAAAATTGATACAGCACATTATTGCGGAAGCCAATGCTATGAATATACCTACAATTGTAGATCCTAAGTTCAAAAACCTTGAGGCTTACAATGGATGTACTGCGATAAAACCAAATCACAAAGAGTTAAGTAAGGCTATCAATCGAAAGGTTACATTAGATCTAGATGATTTAAAATCTGCCGTTGAAGCATTAAAAAAATATGTCGAGTTTGATAAGGCCTATGTAACATTAGGTGCAAATGGCATTTACAATTATCAGAATAATACAATCTCTTCTGGCTATAATGTAAAAATAACCGACATTACTGGAGCTGGTGATTCAGTGGTCTCAATGCTGGCTTTATTATTAGCTCAAAACTTTGCTGAAGACCAAATTTGCCCAATATTGAATATAATTGGGAATCTTGCTTGTAGAAATCAAGGCGCGGTTGGAGTTAAAATAGAAGATTTAAGAGCATTTGACAAGTCATAGGTGAGACTTAATTGGTAAAGTTTATTTATTAAAGCTCTAATAATAGGCATTGAAACGCATATGTTTTCTTAAATTTATCCTTATTGTAAAAAATTGAATATTTATTAAAAACTTTTATTTATATGAGAATGTATTCTACAAAAATTAGAACCATATTTTCTTTGGCAGTGGCATTTTGTGCCATTCAACTGTCAGCACAGTCATTTAATACGATGACAATTACAGCTCCAGCTTCTTTAGCTGGTGATTATCCAATCGTGAGTGCTGGTTTTGGCTTGGAACCTATGGATATTGTTACAGGAAGCCTAATGTTAGGAGAAGATGACACCGATCCAGTAAATGATGCTTGTACACCATTAATCAATGATTTAACAGGCATGATAGGCATGGTAGACAGAGGATCTTGCAATTTTGACATCAAGGTTAAAAATGCACAAGATGCTGGTGCTGTTGCAGTTTTAGTTTGTAACAGTGCTCCAGGCCCTGCTACTGCAATGGGTCCTGGTGATATTGCAGATGAGATAACTGTTTATGCGGCGATGGCATCTCAAGAAGATTGTAATTTAATCAAAGCGGAATTAGGAAACGCAACTGCCGTTGATGTTGAATTTAGTTTTAAATTACCTCCATGTAATGCAGAGTATGATTCTACCATTGTTTGGGGAGCAAATGGTGAAGGTGCTTTTGAAGGAGGTCTAGGCGATTGGACAACCGTAGGAACATCAGCTGAGTCTGATATTTTTGTTCACACACCTCTTGGATATAACGAAGGATTTTTATTCCAAAATCAATTTACCATTGAATCACCAACTTTATGTAATGGAGCGATGATCATGGATTATGATTTTCTATCTACTGGTGGAACTCAAGCAGGATTGGATAACAATGTATGGCCATATCTTACGCACAGTGGACAATTAATTTCACCGTCCATTGATCTTTCAAATGCAGACTTTCCAGTAGTTGAATTTTATCAATTTCAACTACCATTGAATGGATCAGCTTCTTTAGCAGTTTCTATTGATGGTGGAACTACATATGGCGAAGAATATCCAATTGAAACCGAAAATATACTTACTGCAAGTATTTCTAATGTTGTGGGAACAGAATTTGTTTCGATCAATATTCCGGAAGCTGCAAACCAATCCGATGTTAGAGTGAGATTTACTTCTAATTCCAATGATTATTACTTCTGGATTTTGGATGATGTTGTAATAAGAAGTTCTAGAATAGTTGACGTTAGAGGAAATTCAAACTTCTATTCAGTTTATACCAATTATAAAACTCCTAAAGATCAAGTGGATGCAATGCCTTTCTTAATTGATGTTGAAAATATTGGAAACATTGATGTAACAGGAGTTAGAGTAGATGCAACCATTACCAACAATGACAGTGGAAGTGTTGTTTATGAGCAATCTCTTGAATATGGTACAATTGAGGCTGGATTTCTTGATGAAAACAGAGTTTTTTCTGAATTATGGACACCTCCTGCAGAAGTTGCTAGCTATACTGGTGCTTATGCCGTTGTTTCAGACAATGACGAAAATGCAGATAACGATGTAAATACCTTTGACTTCGAAATTACTGAAAATGAATTTGCAAAAGTTATTTCTGAGGAAGAAGCTGGAGGTGAATATCTAGGAAACAGAGCTGCACCAAATGAATACTACCAATCTTATGGTAACTATTATTATATACCTAATGGTGCTGGATTATCTGTTGACGAAGTAAGCTTTGGTGTTGTTGTAGATGATATTGCTAATAGTTCAGGATTCATCACTTTAGCAATGTATCAATGGAATGATACCAATGAAGATGGAGCATGTACTGGTGATGAAAGAATAGAGCTAGGAAGAGAAGAAATTCTTATTAGTGAGGACATAACTGCTGCTGAATTAAGAAAAATGACCTTCAATCTTAAGAACCCTGGTGGTGGTCCAATCGATCTTACTGATGATGGTCATTATCTAATCATGGCACACATGAGACCTCTTTTAAATACTGGGAGCCAATATAGAATTGTGGCTGCCAATACAGAGATCAATACTAACTTTAATTACTCTGCTATGAATTTGGCATTAGCTCAAGATTTTGCAACTGGAAGATACGGATCTATGTCAGGAAATGGAGCTGATTCTACACCAGGTGATATCGAGAACAGAACATTTGGATATAATCCTTTCTGGTCGGTTGCAATGCCTCTTACTATAGGAGTATATAGCGACGTTGATGAATTAAATAATGATTTAAATGTTAAGGTATTTCCAAATCCAGCAAGTGATAAACTAATTGTTGATTTGATACTTGATAACAATTCTGAAACAGTATCGTTTAACCTGACTAGCGTAGATGGCAAAGTAATTCTTAATGAAAGAGCTTACAATGTACAATACAACCAAGTAGAATTGGATATCACAGAAGTTCCATCAGGAATTTATATGTTGAATGTTAATACTGAAAATGGTTTTATCAACAAAAAAGTTGTTGTAAATAAATAATCAATTAACACGATAAAATATTTGGGGCTATCCATTGGGTAGCCCTTTTTTTTTTCGATAATTAAAGGTGATTAATCAAAAGCTAGCTATGTTGCTGCAACATAAAAACGTTTGATGGTCTGAAAGTTCACAAACTGAACTTGATTAAAGTAATGCATGGCTACAATTCAATAACTTTGTTCAATGAAAATATCGCTTTGGTTTATCGGTAAAAACAAACATGATTTTATCTCTGAAGGTATTAAGCTTTTAGAAAAAAGAATAAAGCATTATTGTCGCTTTGAAGTTAGAATTTTTAAGAGTGTAAAAAATGGAGAAAAGTTACCTTCAAAAGAATTGCTTAAGAAAGAGGCTAAGATTTATCTTGATGAACTAAAACAAGAGGATCTGCTTATTCTTTTGGATGAAAACGGGAAAGAATTCAATTCTAGAGGATTTGCCAATTTTATAGAAAAGCAACAGCTTCAATCAAGTAAGCATATAGTTTTTGCCGTTGGTGGTGCTTATGGTTTTTCAGAAGAACTTAAGCAAAAAGCAAGTTCCAAAATATCGCTTTCAAAAATGACCTTTTCTCATCAATTGATAAGACTAATTTTTCTAGAACAGTTATACAGATCTTTTACAATATTGAAAGGAGAAAAGTATCACAATGATTAATATTCTTTATCAAGGCAAAGTGAGTAAAAAAGGCATGAGACTTTCTGCCTGCATGCCTTTCTTTCATTATTTTAATACTGCTTTATTTTTAATAGCTTGGAATGAATTCTACACGTCTATTTTCTTGCCTTCCTTCAGCTGTTTCATTTGTTGAAATTGGAATTTTATCACCAAACCCTGTGGCACTTATTCTTGCTGCTCTGATTCCTTTATCCACGAGGTAAGATTTTGCTGCATTGGCTCTTTCTTTGGATAGAGTTAAGTTTTTCGAAGGATCCCCTTGGTTGTCTGTGTGTCCTTTGATAGCGAGCTTATAAGCTGGATATTTTGTCATTAGGGCAACGATTTTATCTAAAGTAATTTTAGATGAAACTTTCAAATTAGAGCTTCCTGTTTCAAATTCCACTGTTTTTAAAGCAGTTTTCAAGATTTCTCTTTCCGTGTCATCCAATTTAATTTTCGGACAACCATTATTGGAAGCAAGCCCAGATCTGTTTGGACATTTGTCTTCATGATCATATACACCATCACCATCAGAATCAGCAGGGCAACCATCATTTAGCGGTACACCTGCAAGTTCTGGGCATTTATCAATTCCATCATGAATACCATCTCCATCGGAATCAGCTGGACATCCGTTTAATTCAATAGATCCTGCAAAATTTGGACATTTGTCTTGTGCATCGTAAACCCCATCTCCATCAGAATCTAATGGACATCCATGATTTTGGACGACACCATAAATCTCTGGACATTTGTCTTCTTTATCAGGAATGCCATCATTATCGTGATCTAAAATCTCTACAGATTCTAAAACCTTTGCCGTTGAAATTTCTGGAATTTCCACTGAATTCTTACTTGTAAATAACCACCAAAAAAGTAGCCCAAAAAATAAGATAACAGCCAAAGCAATATAAAAGTCGTTTCTATCCTTTTTATTATTAAAATTTAAAGGGTTTTGATTCATTATGTTTTGTTTGATACTAAATAGAAGCTTTTACATAGATTAGGACGATAAATCCTTATAAAGTTACTTTCTCTTATATAAATACAGTATTTCTATCTTTTTCCAAATCCGATTTTAGATTTATTAAATATATCTTCTTCCGCTTTTAAGTCTAAAGATTTTATATCAACCAGTTGAATTACCGATTCTTCGGTGACAATTTCACCCAATGAATTTTGCTGAGCTATTCGTAAATTTTGTTGCTTGATAATTTCTAGAATCATTTTTCTAACATCTCTAGCATTTCCAAAGTACTTATCTCGCTTCATATGAAGATTCGATAAGATGCTGAATAACAAAGGTTTAGCTTCTTCACTTAATTGATACTTAAAATCAGAAATCATTTTTATGGCAATCTCAAATAATTCATCTTGAGAGTAGTCTTCAAATTTTAATATTTTATCAAATCTAGAACTTAAACCTGGATTTGCCTTTAAAAAAGCTTCCATGTTACTTGGATAACCCGCTGCAAAAACAAAAAATTGGCCTCGACTATCCTCCATTCGCTTTAAAATGGTTTGGATAGCTTCATTACCGTAATCGCCTTGAAGACCTCCATAGTTTGACAAAGCATATGCTTCATCAACAAATAAAACACCTCCCATGGCTTCGTCAATTTTCTCAGCAGTTTTAATTGCTGTTTGACCAACAAATCCAGAGATTAATCCTTGCCGATCAGTTTCAATCATATGGCCTCTTTCCAATAACCCCAGAGCCTTGTATATCTTAGCCAATATTCTAGCTACAGTTGTTTTCCCCGTTCCTGGATTACCAATTAATACAGTATGAAGAAAATAATTGTTAAGAACATCTTTACCTGTTTGGTGGTGGTACTGAATTACTCTAATTAGTTCATTTATCTGATTTTTTATATGTGTTATTCCAATGAGCGCGTTAAGTTCTTTTATTGCTTCTGCTAATAATTTTTCATCAATTGGTATTCTTGGACTTTCATTTATTTTATCAACATTGATTAATTCAATATCGCTGGTTGTGATAAGACTTAAAACATTGTCTTCCAATTCTTTAGGGCTTTCTTGACTCATAATTCGTAGTCCAAGATTTATTTTAGCCTTTTCTATCAGATCAAACACATAACGTGCGTTTCCAAAAGATTTATCTCTATTTCTAAAAGCTTCAATAATAATTTGATCTAACAAATCTTTTGCCGGTAAATCCATGGAAACTCCTTTTGATTCACAAGCAAAGGCGGCAATCCTGGATAATTCTTGAGGTAAGTAATCTTTGAATTCAAAAAACTGTTTGAATCTTGATTTTAATCCAGGATTCGAATCAATAAAATGCTTCATTTCTTTTGGATAACCAGCAACTATTACAGATAGATCACCTTTCCCATTGGACATTTCTTTTACCAAAATCTCCACTACTTCTCTTCCAAAATCTTTGCTATCATCATTGGTTCTTGCCAATGAATATGCTTCGTCAATAAACAAGACTCCTCCTCTTGCTTTCTTAATTACTTCTTTGACTTTCGGAGCAGTTTGACCAATATATTCACCTACTAAATCAACACGATCCACTTCAAGAACGTGTCCTTTACTTAATAATCCCATTTTTTTATACAGTAGCCCTAACATTTTTGCTACAGTGGTTTTACCAGTGCCTGGATTTCCGATAAATACAGAATGAATATCTTCAATAGATCCCTTTTCTATTCCTTTTTCCTTCCTTAATTGAAGAAATTTTAAGTACATGGCATGTTCTCTAACTTTTTCTTTGATGTCTTTTAATCCAATTAAGGCGTCCATTTTTTCCATTAGCTCATCAAAGTTCAAAGCTGTATTGGGATCAAATGAAATTACTTCTTCCTTAGTTTGATGAGGTAATCTTATCGGGACAATACCCTCTTCAAAGTTTTCTCCAATCACAAAACTCACATCTGCAATCAGTTTGTCTAAGAATATCAATTCCATAGTATAGTTTCCTGGCCTCCAAGATCCCGGTGTATTACTCCCCCATCCTGCAGAAATTTGAATTAGTTTTTCACTCTCTTTTACTTTAACAAGTTTTGTTACTTGTCCTTTTAATTCTCGAGCTTCGTTATAGAATTTTGCAAAAATTTCAAGATGCCAAGTTCCATTAGGAATTAAGTTTTCTACACTTATATCAGCATAAATATATTTGGTTTCCTGAGCAGAAAATTCTCGGTAATAAACCTTTTCAGAGTCCGATGGTGCATCATATTGCCCCTCGAATAACGAAATTGAATCTATTTTGAAATACAAATTTTCATCTGCCGAATTTTCTCCAACATCTTCAACATAAAAATACTTTGTTGCTTGTTTTTCTCCATCCAGCCAAGCTTCCCAGTAATAAACCCCTTTTTTCCAGAATGCACCTTTTCTCTTATTACCCCAACCTTCACGAATACGAACAATATTATTGTATTTACTTACCTTTTTTGTAAATTCAAGGTTACAAATTTCTCTCGGATTCTTTCCTAATTCAAAACATTTTAGGTTCACATCTACGTCCCAGGACTCATAGTCAAAGGATTTGTTAAAAAATGCCAATTCAGCATATATATAGCTGGTATCATAGCGATCAAAGACTTGACGGTATTTTTTCTTGTTATCAGCTAGCCATTCTGTAGAAGAATAAACTTTTAGTTCTTTAAACTTATATAACTTCGGTAGCGATTGATCTTCCATCAACATATCTAGGATTATTCATTAATCAATAAAAAAACTGCCATATTTGCAGCAAAATACAATATTGGAACCTCACATTACTTTGAGACGTTATAATATTCAATTTAAACATAAATTAGATACATGGCAAAAATTACTTTTAGATTCGAGGATAAAACACTAAAAGAAAAGGTTGTAGAAAATGTAGAAGCAGGATTAAGTATCCTAGAAGTCACAGAAGACCATGATGTACATTTGAATCATAACTGCGGTGGGGTCTGTGCTTGCAGCACTTGCCACATTTACATTGATAAAGGTGAAGAAAGTATTGAAGAAATTTCAGATAAAGAAGAAGATTTTGTTGATAGAGCCATAGACCCAAGAATTGAGTCAAGATTAGGCTGTCAGTGCATAATCCTTGATGAAAATGCAGAAATTGAAGTAACTATACCTGATCAATCTCAAATTATAGGTCACGAACATTAAAAATTTTAAATATGTCCTTCGAAGATTTTGACAACTTACCTATAGGGTGGGAAGACCACGAAGATATCGCCATGAAATTATACGAGCGATTTGGTGCTGAATTTACTGAGAATAAAATCTATAGAATCCGATTTACTGACTTATTACAGTGGATTTTAGAAATTGATTCTTTTACTGGAAAAAAAGAAGATTCCAATGAAGGGCATTTAGAACAGATTCAAGCAAAATGGGTCTATGAATGGAGAGACAATAATTAAGCCGTTGAATGAATGTTTTTAAAAAATTTGCTCAAATTAACACCTTGATATTTGATATAGATGGTGTATTTACTAATTCTGATATACTGATTACTGAAGAGGGTCAATTGTTAAGATCAATGAATACCCAAGATGGCTTGGCCATAAAAAAAGCCATTAAGAAAGGAATAAACATTTCTATCATAACAAAAGGGAACTCCAAAGGAGTAACTTCTAGATTAAAAGGATTAGATATTCCTTATATCTATGCAGGAGTTGATCGAAAATTAAATACGTTCCGCAAATTTTGTCAAACTACTAACATCAATCCTAAAAAGTGCCTTTACATGGGGGATGATCTGTCCGACATAGAAGTACTTAAAGAAGTGCTTTTATCCAGCTGTCCTTTTGATGCAGTAAATGAAGTCATCGAAATCTGCGATTATATTAGTCCATATAAAGGTGGTTATGGTTGTGTTAGAGATGTTGTAGAGCGCACATTGCGAATAAGTAATAATTGGTAATTTTGATTCGATTTAGACAACTTCTATATCATTCAAGACCCATTAATCTTATTATTGTTGCCTTCACACAAATAATTGTGCTTGCATATTTGTATTCTTGGAATAAGCTATTTTCAATTCCAATTTCAATTGAATTTTTTATTTATTTTTCCATCATGGTTTGCACCCTATTGATCACAATTGGTGGATATATAATCAATGATTATTTTGATTACGATATAGACTTAATCAATAAACCTAATAAATTGCAGTTGAATAAAGTCGAATTGATCTTACCTTATTTTGGTGTTACATTAATTGGGTTTGGATTAGCTATTTATATCTCCCAATTGTTAGACAAGCTAAATTATTCTACAATTTATATAATTGCTGTTTTATTCCTTTTTATTTATGCTTCGCATTTTAAAGGGAAAGGTCTCATTGGAAATGTATTGGTATCAACTTATAGTAGTTTGGTAATTGGGGTTCTTTGGTTTACCCATTCAAAGATAGAAGGTATGATTTCTGATGATAAACAAATTACTTTATTGATCTTTATGTCCTTTATTTTTTTTAGCTCCATCGCAAGAGAAATAATAAAAGATTGTCAAGATATTAAAGGGGATGCTCAATATGGGATGGAAACTCTACCAATAAAAATTGGGATTGATAAAGCAATCTTTTTTGCTATATTTTTTTTACTAACATTAGCAACAATATGTACAACATGGATTCTTACTTCCAATAATACTAACATACAAAAATTAATTTTTGCACCTGCTCTAGTATTAATTATTTTGGTATCTGTAAAAACTTACTCAGCAAGAACAAGTGCTGACTTTAAGTTTATCTCAACTTTAATAAAAGTATCGATGGCATTTGGATTAATCTATTTATTTTATCTATCAATATAAAGATGAATACACAAAAAATTATTCTTGCCTCACAATCACCAAGAAGGAAGTGGCTATTAGAAGAAATGGGCTTCAAATTTGAAGTTAAAATCAAAGATGTAGATGAGTCATTTCCCTCTGACATGGACAGCCATAAGGTTGCAGAATATATTGCAGAAAAAAAAGCAAATGCATTTAAGGATTCATTAGACTTAAATACCATAATAATCACTGCTGATACAATTGTTTTACATCAAGGTGAAATTCTAGGTAAACCAAAAACTTTTGCGGAAGCTAAAGATATGCTTAATAAGTTATCAGAAAACAAACATAAGGTCATCACTGGTGTTTGCTTGATGAGCCAAAGTAAGTTTGTTAGCTTTTCTGACTCTTCAGAAGTAGTGATTTCGAAAATTACTGAAGAAGAAATTGAATATTATATTGAAAATTTTTCACCACTTGATAAAGCTGGTGCCTATGGAATTCAAGAATGGTTTGGCCATAATAAAGTATCCAGAATCAATGGAAGTTACACAAATATCATGGGCTTACCAACAGCAAAGCTATATAAGGAATTAATTAATTTTTAGCCCTCCATAAAAAACACAACCAGTCTTCTTTTTTCTTTTTCTCGATCAAGTGAAAATCAGAGCTATAATGATTTACCAAAAGAGACTCATCTTCTTCAAGGATCCCAGACATAATCAAAAGGCCATTTGGATGTAATGCTTGCTTTATTCCATCTTTGGTTTGAAGTAAAACTTTGCGATTAATATTAGCTAAAATTACTTCGAATTTTTCATTAGCTATAACATCAAGCCCTCCCAATAAAAACTTTATAGAGTTTGGATCTAAATTATTAAGTTCTCGATGGAGTGTAGAATTTTCAATAGCTGGAACCTCGATATCAACCCCTGTGACACATTTCGCCTTTTGCAAGCCTGCAAAAACAGCAAGTATTCCGGTACCACAACCATAATCTAATACCTCTTTGCCAAAAAGTTCAATTTGATTCATCATTTCGATCATCATATAGGTTGTTGCATGATGTCCAGTTCCAAAAGCCATTTGAGGCCTTATAATTATTTCGTTTTGTGCTAATAAATTTTTTGGATGAAACTCTGCACGAATTGAGCAGATGTCAGAAATTGAAATTGGTTCATAATTAGATTCCCAGTCGGCATTCCAATTTTTCTCTTCACAGAGATTATAATCGATGTTTCCTTTCACTCCAGGTAAATCTCTAATCTGTTCACAGAATTCTTCTAGGTTATCAGGATTATTTTTATAACAAATAAAATGGTCTTCGTTATCCAATATTGCATCTGCACCAATTGATATCAAAAAGGCATTTACAATTTCTTTTTTTTCTGCGTGGAAGCCAACTAGAAATTCATACCAAGCCATTATTTATTTTTTGCAGCCTTCAATGTATTCAGCAATAATGCTGTAACTGTCATTGGCCCCACACCTCCAGGAACAGGAGTCATATGTGATGCTGTATTTTGCAAATCATCGAAATCACAATCGCCAACAAGTCGAGATCCTTTTTTCCTTGATGGATCACTTATTCTATTAATTCCTACATCTATGATCACAACACCTTCTTTCACTTGATGGGATTTCACAAATCTGTCTCTGCCTATAGCAGCAATAATAATATCAGCCTTTTTTAATACCGAATCTAAATCCTTAGTTCTACTATGTGTTATGGTAACTGTAGCATTACCTGGGTTACCTTTTCTAGACAAAAGAATACTAATTGGAGAACCAACAATATTACTTCTTCCTAAAACAACCACTTCCTTTCCTTCCGTTTCTATATTGTATCTTTCCAACATCAACAATATGCCGTATGGTGTCGCCGGTAGATAAGCATCAAGTCCTTGCGCCATACTGCCAAAATTGAATGGATGAAAACCATCTACATCTTTCTGTGGATCGATTGCCAACACAATTTTGTCAGGATCAATATGCCTTGGCAAGGGCAATTGAACAATAAATCCATCAACATCAGAATTTTTATTCAGGCTATCGACAATCTCCAATAATTCCTCCTCAGAAATATTTGCATCTTTTTTAATTACAGTTGATTCAAATCCAACTTCATCACTGGATTTTACTTTATTTTTAACATAAGATTCGCTTGCTGGATTATCACCAACTATTACAGCTGCGAGATGAGGAATATTTCCTCCAGATTTTCTTAAGGCATCTACCTCGGTTTTTATCTCTTGTTTAATTTGTTTAGACAAAGCCTTTCCGTCTAATAAGATCATACACTATATTTTTTATTGAGATAAATATTTCTCCAATTTTTGTAAAAATAATAACCTATATGCCCTATGGTTATTCCGAGTATCATTCCGCAAAAAATATCAATTGGATAATGAACCCCAACATAGACTTGAGCGATAGAAATCAATCCTGCCCAAATAAATAAAAGTGCAAGCCATTTTCTTCTTCTTCCCCCAAAGATCAGAAATAAAATGCTAGCTGTGGCAAAATGATTGGTGGCATGAGATGAAGTGAAACTATATCCAACACCACATCTAACGCGTACATTTACATTTTCAAGTCCAGAATTTTCATGACATGGCCTTGGTCGTTGTACCAAAGGTTTAATAATATGACTACTAACTAAATCAGCCGTCCCAATTGTTGCAAAAATCATGAAAATAGAAAACCACCTGAACTTCTTAATATTAAAGAGTAAAAAAGTAAGGATAAATACATACAATGGAATCCAAAACAGTTCATACCGTATTGGGGTTAATAAAAAATCCAAGAATTCAGAACTCAAGGTATTATTAATGTAATGAAACAATGATATGTCTATATTTTCAAGCATAAATAGGGCTCAAAGGTATCAAATATTCATAATTTGTTCTATATCTACTTTATCCTAAAAGTTGTTGAAATTTCTTATGCTTTATTCTGAATATATAGACCGTAATATTTCATTTCCATTAGACTAATTATCACCTTTGAAACAAAATATATAGAATTGACGCTAAAAAAATCAATATCAGGAATTAGAGGCACAATTGGAGGTGCAATTGGCAGCAATTTTACACCTATTGACATCGTCGAATGCGTTTCAGCTTATGGTTGGTGGCTACTACAAAAAAATAAAAAACCTAAAGTTGTTATTGGAAGAGATGGCAGGAGCTCAGGGCAAATGGTTTCCGATTTATCCACAAATACATTGCGTTTTTTAGGAATCGATGTCATTGATTTGCATCTTTCTACTACGCCAACTGTAGAAATGGCTGTGGTTGAATTTGAAGCTGATGGCGGCATTATTTTTACAGCGAGCCATAATCCAAAACAATGGAATGCATTAAAATTTTTAAATAACAAAGGTGAATTTATTTCAGCGGGTTCTGGAGAACAAATCTTGCGTTACATTGATGAAAAAGCAATGAATTTTGCTGAGCTTGATAATATTGGAACATACTCACAATATAAAAACTATTTCAAATCTCATGTTGATGCAATAATAAATCTCGAATTGATAGATTTAGAATTAATTCAATCAAAAAAATATCACGTATTAATTGATGCCATTAACTCGACAGGAGCATTGGCTATTCCTGCCCTACTTGAAGCCTTTCATTGTACTTATGAAATTATCAATCCAGATATCACTGGAAACTTTGCCCATAATCCAGAACCTCTCCCTCAAAATTTAACAGAATTAATAGAAAAGACTAAAGATTCAAATGCCAATTTGGGGGTTGCAGTTGATCCTGATGTTGATAGACTTGCGCTGGTTAGTGAAGATGGAAGCTATTTTGGAGAAGAATATACTCTTGTAGCAGTTGCAGATTATATTTTATCAAAGAAACAAGGAAACACAGTATCTAATCTTTCTTCAAGTAGAGCTCTAGCGGATATTACCGAAAAACATGGGGGTTCTTACTTTGCCGCTAAAGTAGGCGAAGTCAATGTTGTTAATGCTATGAAATCTAACAAAGCGGTCATTGGAGGAGAAGGAAATGGAGGCATTATATATCCAGAGCTTCATTATGGTAGAGACGCTTTGGTAGGTATCGCATTTATCCTAAATTTAATGGCTAGCAGAGATGAAAAACTTTCTGAAATTAGAAAAAGCTATTCTGATTATACCATCATTAAAAACAAAATGGATCTAAAATCTCCTGAAGAACTAGAGGGTATTTTCAATACTCTAAAAAATGAGTTTAAAGATGAAAAATTAAATGATAGTGATGGATTAAAAATAGATTTTTCTGAAGGATGGGTACATATGAGAATGAGCAACACAGAACCCATCATTAGAATTTATGCAGAAGCAAAAGACGCGCAAACTGCACAAATATTGGTTGATAAAGTAATGAATAAAATTAAATAAATAATGAGCCAACTGGAGCAATATTTTTCAAAATTCAAGCAAAATATTATCGGATTCGACCAAGTGTTCGAAACACCATTTGGTCAAAAGAGAATTATTTATGCTGATTGGACTGCAAGCGGAAGAATGTATGAACCCATCGAAAAACTTTTAACTTCAAGAATTGCGCCTTTCGTTGGAAACACACATACCGAAACTACTGTGACAGGATGCAGCATGACGATTGCCTATAAAAAAGCTAAAGACATCATAAAAAAACATGTCAATGCCAACGAAAACGATATATTAATATCGTCCAATTCTGGGATGACTGGAGTGGTTAATAAATTTCAAAGAATTCTTGGTTTGAGAGTGCATGAAAATTATATGGATTGCATCAAGCAAGAAGAAGATGAACGTCCAATCGTTTTTGTCACCCACATGGAACATCACTCTAATCAAACTTCTTGGTTAGAAACATTGGTTGACGTCGAAATAATTAATCCAAACGAAGATGGTTTGGTTGATCTCAATCACTTAGATCAATTGTTAGAAAAGTACAAGAATCGAAAAAAGAAAATTGCAGCAATCACCTCATGTTCAAATGTTACTGGAATCAAAACTCCTTATCAAGAGATTGCAAAAAAAATGCACCAAAATAATGGCCTTTGCTTTGTAGATTTTGCATGCTCCGCACCATATATTAATATGGACATGCATGAAATCGATGGGGCAGATTTAGATGCTATTTATTTTTCTCCACATAAATTTCTTGGCGGACCTTCTAGCACTGGAATATTAATTTTTAATCAAAAACTGTATAATAACAAAATACCGGATAATCCAGGAGGAGGAACTGTAGATTGGACCAATCCATGGGGAGAACACAAATATTATGAAGAAATAGAAGCGAGAGAGGACGGTGGCACTCCTGCATTTCTACAAACCATAAGAGTTGCACTATGTATAAAACTCAAAGAAGAAATGGGTGTTGATAATATTTTGGCAAGAGAAAAAGAACTTTTAGATATTATTTGGCCAAGGTTAAAGGCAATCCCTAATCTCAATATACTTGCTGATAATCAAAAAGAAAGATTGGGAGTGTTTTCTTTTTATATCGATGACCTCCATTACAACTTAGGCGTAAAATTGCTTAATGACCGATTTGGAGTACAAGTCCGTGGAGGATGCTCCTGTGCAGGAACCTATGGTCATTTTCTTTTACATGTAGACAAAGAATTCTCAAACAGCATAACATGTAAAATAAATGAAGGAATATTAGATGACAAACCTGGTTGGATTCGAATGTCAATCCACCCTTGTATGACAAATGAAGAAGCTGAATTTGTATTGAAGGCGATTGAACAATTAGCAAAAAATCACAAAGAGTGGGCACTAGATTATTCATATAATAATCGAACCAATGAATTTACCTACAAAGGAGGAAACTACACAGAGATGCAATTTATTCAAGAATGGTTTGACCAACCTTTAGTTTAATCCATGGATAGAAAAGTATATTTAGATTACGCTGCAACTACTCCGCTTTTACCAGAAGTTATAAATCAAATGTGTGAAGTCTTAAAAGAAGACTTCGGTAATCCTTCCTCAATACACCATTATGGAAGAAAATCCAAAATGATTATTGAACAATCAAGGAAAGTGATTGCCAATTACCTTCAAGCTTCAATTGGCGAAGTTTTTTTTACATCGGGAGCAACAGAATCATGTCACACAATTTTCTATTCTTGTATCCAAGATCTTGGAATCCAAAGAATTATTTCATCGGTTGCAGAACATCATTGTGTAACCCATACTCTAGGTGAATTAAAAAATAAATTTCCTGAAATTGAAATTACATTGTTGCCCACCGATTCTTATGGACGAATTGAAAATCAAAGATTAATTGATCAACTGAACTCAAATTCGAAAAAGAGTTTAGTATGTCTTATGCATGGAAATAACGAATTAGGAACCATGCATGATTTGGAAACAATTGGTGCCATTTGTAAAAATCATGGCGCATTATTTATGGTGGATTGTGCCCAAACTTTTGGAAAATATCCAATAAATGTGAATCAATTAAATATTTCCTTTTTAACGGCATCAGCACATAAATTGTATGGACCGAAAGGAACTGGGTTGATGTATATCAATAATGACAACATTATCAAACCATTATTTCTTGGAGGCAGCCAAGAAAGAAACATGAGATCTGGAACTGAAAATGTCCATGGCATAGCTGGTTTCGCCAAAGCTACAGAAATAGCGATTAACGAAATGGAGCTAAGAACCAAAACTACATTAAAAATTAAAAATTATGCAAAGGAAAGATTATTAGAAATAAGCAATGTATTATTTAATGGATGTCCAGATCATTCAATGTACCATGTACTAAGCACATCATTTCCCGCTTCAGAAAAATCTGATCTAATTATGTTCAATCTTGACATTGCCGGAATCTGTGCATCTTCTGGAAGTGCATGTAGTTCTGGTGTTGAGCATGACTCGCATGTTTTAAAGGCAATTGGTCATGACCCCAAAAGAAAAACAATAAGATTCTCCTTTTCTCATTTTACTACAACAGAAGAAATAGACTTTTTGGTGAGTGCCCTTAAATCCAATTGCGTGTAATGGCTTCTCATGAAGAATACATGCTATATTGTGTTCAACTGGCTAAAAGAGCAGGAAAATTAACGCAATCCAATCCAAATGTTGGTTCTATTTTAGTTCATCAAGAGAATATTATTGGAGAAGGATTTCATGAGTTGTATGGTAAAAATCATGCTGAGCGCAATGCTATTAATGAAGCTCTTAAAAAAAATCCTGCATTAATTTCTCAAGCCACTCTTTATGTAACTTTAGAGCCCTGTTTTCACCAAGGGAAAACCCCTCCTTGCGTTCAGCTAATTCTTGAACATAAGATTAAAAAAGTTGTTGTAGGGTGTCAAGACCCCAATCCAATAGTTGCAGGAAAATCCATCAAATTACTAAATGAAAAAGGAGTTGAAACAATCATTGGTGTAGCAGAAAAACAATGTAATTTTCTCATTTCTAAATTTAAAGCCAATCTTAAGAAAAGGCCATACATTATTCTCAAATGGGCACAGTCTTACGATGGATTCATGGGAAAACCAGACATGCAAATATGGATTTCTAATAAATTTTCAAAAATATTAGTCCATAGATGGAGGGCTGAAGTTGATGGAATCATGGTTGGGACTCAAACAATTATAAATGATAACCCAGCTCTAACAACAAGGGAATGGGAAGGAGAAAATCCAATTAGAATAATACCTGATTTTAACAACAGATTAAACGCTTCACACCAAATATTAAATGATGGATTATCTACAATAATCTTAAATACAAAAAAAAATAAAAAAGAAGGGAGTGTGGAATATATCTCTCTTTCTTCTAAAACCATTCATGAATATTGGGGGGCTCTTTTCAATAGACAAATTTATAGTGTTTTGGTTGAAGGAGGAAAACAGTTATTAGAATCCATACTCAAATCTGGTTTATGGGATGAAGCTCGAATTATTACAAACAACAAATTTTTGTACACAGGCATAAAATCACCTACGGTAATTGGCAAATTATACCATAAACAAAGCATTTCTGATGACAATATTACAACAATCCTTAAAGAGGATAGTTAAAAGAGTTAAAGAAGCATTAAAAGCTGCCTCTAGTGCCCGTTTAGCTTTGCAAAACTGGTTTACTTATTGTTATTTTGTTCTTATAACAAGCAGACATAATATCCGCTAAACCCATGCAAAAAATAATTTTAGTTTTTTCTTTCTTATTTTTAACAGGATCCTTAAGCTTTGGACAGAAAAAGGTCCATTGGCTTACTTGGGAGCAAGCAATGGAAAAAAACAAAGAAGAACAAAGAAAAATAGTTGTTGATATTTACACAGATTGGTGTGGCTGGTGCAAAAAAATGGATTCAAATACTTTTGAAGCTGATATTATTGCTGACTACCTGAACAACAACTACTATCCTGTGAAGTTTGATGCAGAAAGAAGAGAAACCATAACTTATAACGACAAAGAATATAAATTCATTAAGCGAGGTAAAAATGGGTATCATGAACTAGCTGCAGAATTATTGCGTGGCAAATTGAGCTTTCCAACTGTTGTATTTCTAGATGAAGAATCAAAAATCATTCAGCCAATACCTGGTTATCAAGATGCCCAAACATTTGAAATGATCATCAAATACTTTGCAGAAGACTATTTTAAGAAAGTCCCTTGGCAAAAATACACAAGAGAATTTAAACCTGCTCCAATTGCACCTGAACCAGTAAAAAATGGAGGGAACTAAAAAAAGTTGCCGAGTGGTTTAAGCAAATTTTATACGTTTTTTATCCTTTAGAAAAATTTTCTTCTCCTTGTTTTTATTCCCAAAGCTTTCAAACCAGCTCCGATTAATAAATTACCAACCTCTTTTCCGACCTTACCAACCACTTTACTTTTTTCTTTTGCAGCTCTCTCTTCTTCTTTAGCTTTTGCTTTTGCCAATTTCTCTTCTTCCTTTGCTATTTTATCTAACTCGATTTTCTCTGCTTCTTCTTCAGCTTTAGCAGCATATGCATCCCGTTTTGCTTTTAATAATTCACCTGCACTTTCTGGATCAATATCTTTTTCGTATTTACTAGCAAGGTTTGAAAATGACATTATTTCATCAACTTCGGCACTTGATAAAATATCCATTCTGGATTGTGGCGCTCTTAAATAAGTATGAACCAATGGTGTTGGTATACCCTTTTCGCTTAGTGTAGTTACCAATGCTTCTCCAATACCTAAACTTGTTATTAATTCTTCGACATCATAGTGATTGGTTGTTGGATAATTTTGTGCTGCAGCTTTAATAGCTTTTCTATCCTTAGCCGTAAATGCCCTAAGCGCGTGTTGAACTTTCAAACCAAGTTGACCTAAAACATTATCATCAATATCGTCTGGGCTTTGTGAAACGAAGAAAATACCAACACCTTTCGATCTAATCAACCTTACCATGATCTCTAATTGTTCTATCAATACCTTAGGTGCATCACCATCAAAAATAAGATGTGCCTCGTCAATAAACATAACAAATTTTGGCTTTTCCAAATCTCCCTCTTCTGGTAAAGTTTCATATATCTCTGCAAGCAATTGCATCATAAAAGTTGCAAAAAACTTGGGCTTGTTTTGGATATCCATCACCCTGAGGATATGTATCATCCCTTTACCATATCGATCAGTCTTCATAAGATCCAAAACATCAAAAGAAGTTTCTCCAAAAAACTTATTAGCACCTTGTTCTTCTAAGGCCGCAATTTCACGAAGCATGACTCCAATAGATGCGGATGAAATTTTACCGTATTCTTGTTCCAAAACAGCGTTCCCGTCTTCAGACATGGCAAACTTTAAAGTCTCTTTAACATCAGTTAAGTCAACTAATTTCAAGTCATTATCATCACAATATTTAAACAAGACGGAAAAAATACCAGTCTGAGTATCGTTTAATCCCAATATTTTGGCAAACAAGGTTGGACCAAATTCATGAACAGTAGCTCTCATTCTTACTCCTTTTTCATTAGAGATACTCATAAGTTCAACTGGAGATGAATCTGGTTTCCAATCAAACCCAATTTTAGAATGTCTTTCAGAAATAAATTCTTTTTGTTCGCCTGCTTTGGCAATACCACTGAGATCTCCTTTTATGTCTATAAGCATAGATGGAATCCCATTTGCAGACAACTGTTCGGCTATTACCTGCATTGTTTTAGTTTTCCCTGTTCCCGTTGCCCCAGCAATCAACCCGTGTCTATTAAACATTTTCAGAGGAAGATTGACGATGCTGTTTGTTTGAACTTCCCCCTTGTACATAGAAGCACCTAATTGGATTGAATCACCATCAAATTGGTATCCTTGTTCTATTTCTGCTAAAAATTTTTCTTTTGACATGATTTAAATTTATTTTTCTTTATTCCATTTATTGACCCTTTGTTGATATCTTTTATCATTTATTGGCCAATATTTTAATTCTTTGATTGATTCAGCTTCTTCATCTAATAATTCAGGAAAAAAATTAATACCTGTCTGAGTTTCGACTTCATTAATAGATACTTGATATTCCTTTAGATGCTTGTTGGTCATTTCATTAGGAATAATAAAGCTGGCCGATTTTTCTGTATCCTTTTCCAATATAATTTTATAAAATGCGTCAGGTACAGCGACTTTGTTTTTGCCAATCGTAGGTGTGCCATTATCATAAAACACAGGACCAGTAACAATGTACACTGAACCTTTTTTATAAGCCCAATCCCTAACCGTTTCTTCTAATTCTTTCCAAATACCATTATTACATGCTTTTAATTGAGGACTCATATTGCTCATATAAAAACATTGTTTCATCGCATCACCAGAAAAAGCCATATCCCCTGCAGGAGCCAAATGCCCACGGGTATAACCAGAGTGACTGTAGTCAGAATGCTTTGCTGAATAAGTTTTTACTTTAGGATCAGAATTAAAACGTTTTGCGCGAGGAACATTTTTAATTTGTAAAGAGGCCTTTGTTAGCTCATATGCTACCCAATCAGCTTGCTCATATTTTTCGTTATATGCAAGTGAATAATAATCATGATGAATAATATCATGATTATTTGAAATCGGTAAATATTCGCGATGAAAGGCTGGTATGAGCCCAGATCGATCTATTTCAACATTATTTTCCAAAAGATCTGCTGACTTTTGGGTTGATTTATTTTCAAACATATCTGGGAGGAAAAAAAAGGAGAATACAAGTGCTATTAGCAATAAAATAGTAAACATCACTACCCTTGCAAACCAAGAATCTCCTCGATCACTCTTTCCATGATTTTTTCTAAATTTTGTCATTTCAAAGATTATGACGTAAAATTAGCTGAATAATCACATCATATGTAAAAAATCCATATCTCAAATAAAAACTTTTACAATCATGGTTGTGATTTAGATTCCAATTTCATTTGAAATCGTATTTTGGAATCCAAACAGAACCCAATTTAAATGAATCCTACCGGAGAAAGAAAATTAAGGCACATTGCTGTGTCTGGAAACATCGGTGCTGGTAAAACTACTTTGTCAGAAATGCTATCTGAACATTACGGTTGGCATGTTCATTATGAAGACACCTCCCATAATCCGTATTTAAGTGATTTTTATAATGATATGAAACGGTGGTCATTTAATTTGCAAATATATTTCCTGAATTCTAGATACCAACAAATACTAAAAATTCAAAAAGGAGATAAAACAGTAATTCAAGACAGGACCATTTATGAAGATGCGAATATATTTGCACCTAACTTGCATGAATTAGGCTTAATGGAAAAAAGAGATTTTGAAAATTATACCGACTTATTCAGGATTATGTCCTCCCAAGTTAATCCACCCGATTTGTTAATATACTTAAAAGCAGGGATTCCAACCCTAGTAAATCATATTGATAAAAGAGGTCGCGATTATGAAGGAAGCATAAGTCTTGAATACTTAAAGAGACTTAACAAAAAATATGAAAATTGGATCGAATCTTATGACCTTGGCAAACTGTTGGTTATTCCTGTAGATGATATTGATTTTAAAAATAGTGCCGAAGATTTTGGTAGTATTATAGAAAGTGTTGATGCCGAGTTACACGGTCTATTCTAAGATTACACTATACCTGTCAATCAATGAACTTTAAAGATCTAAAGAAATATTGTTCTGAAAACAATGTAGAACTTGTTGCCGTTTCCAAAACTCGAACAGAAAAGGAAATTCGAAAATTATATGATCAAGGACAGCGAATTTTTGGTGAAAATAGAGTGCAAGAATGGCTTGAAAAAAAAGAACTACTCCCTAATGATATCCGATGGCACATTATTGGTCACCTTCAAACCAATAAGGTGAAATATATTATTCCGGATGTAGAATTGATTCATTCTATTGATAGTGTGAAATTACTTGAAAAAGTAAATGAAATTAGTTTAAAAAAGAATGTTGTCACAAATATTCTTTTACAATATAAGGTTGCGCAAGAAGAGACAAAATTTGGCATAGATCCAGAAAATGATTCACAAATAATTGATTTAATTTGTGAGCTAAAAAATGTAAGAATCTTAGGATTAATGGCCATGGGTACCTTCACAAATCATGAGGAAATTAATAGGAGAGAATTTCAAAATCTCAATCTAATATTTGAACGCCTAAAAAAAACAACTTTTTATAACAATCCTGACTTTAAAATTAAATCGATGGGAATGTCTGGAGATTTTGAATTAGCAATAGCAAATGGTTCGAATATGGTCAGGGTAGGTTCGTTATTATTTAAAAATTAAAAGATGTTAAAAATTGGAATTATAAAAGAAGAGAAATCTCCTCCAGACAGTAGGGTTCCTTTAAATCCATCGCAGTGTAAGCATTTGATTAATAATGGCTTTGATATTCTAGTACAAAAATCGAATTCTCGTTGTTTTTCAAATCAAGATTATCTGGATCTAAACATTCCAATGGCAGAAGATATTTCGAATCAAGATATTCTACTTGGCGTGAAGGAAGTGCCCATTGAATCGCTAATAGAAAATAAAACCTATTTCTTTTTTTCCCATACTATTAAAGAACAAGCTTATAATCAAAAGCTATTAAAAGAAATAGTCCGGAAAAAAATACATTTGGTAGACTATGAAGTTCTCACAGATATTAATGGGCAACGAGTAATTGCATTTGGCAAGTTTGCAGGCATGGTCGGAGCGCATAATGCATTATGGACTTATGGGAAAAGGACCAAGTTGTTTGATCTTCCAAGAATGAACAGTCTTTATGATTATACTGCTGCTCAAGAAATTTACCGATCTATTAAATTTCCCCCTGTTAAGATTGTACTTACAGGAACTGGACGAGTATCCGGAGGGTCTGAATTGGTTTTAAAAGACATGGGTTTTACAAAAGTAAGACCAATTGATTTCGTTACAAAAAACTATAATTTTCCGATCTTCACTCAGCTTAGCAGTTTCTATTATGCAAAGCGAAAAGATGGAAAAGAATTTGACAACGTTCAAGACTTTTATGATAACCCAAGTGACTATGAATCGGATTTTAATCATTTTATAGGATGCTCAGATATTATGATAAATGGAATTTATTGGGACAATAAGGCTCCAGCTTTTTTTACGCTTAAGCAAATGGCGGAACAAAACTTCAAAATAAAAGTTATTGCAGATGTAACATGCGACATTGCGCCAGTCAGTTCAATTCCTTCAACAATAAAAGCAAGTACGATTTCGGATCCGGTATTTGGTTATGATCCAGTATTAAAGGAAGAAGTCAAGCCATTTACGGAAAGTGCAATTGATATGATGACAATAGACAATCTCCCCAATGAATTACCTAGAGATGCTTCCACTGCATTTGGCAACATGTTCATCAAACAAGTATTACCTGAATTATCCAATCCCCAAGAAGGCAACATGATAGATCGAGCTTCAATAGCTAAATATGGTAATTTGGGTAAAAATTTTGAATACTTAAGAAATTATCTCGAGAACTAAGTTTTAATTCATGTTTTGCAAATTGTTCATCATATTTTGCATAGCAGCTGGGTTTTTACTCATCTGATGCATCATTTTTCTCATTTGATCAAATTGCTTTATGAACATGTTAATTTCGTGAATATTGTGCCCACAGCCTTTTGCAATTCTTCTTTTTCTACTCATATTCAGCAACTCAGGTTGCGCTCTTTCTTGTGGAGTCATCGACTTAATAATAGATTCAACCTTTCCGAAAGCTTTGTCATCTACATCTAGGTTTTTTGTAATTTTATTCATACCTGGAATCATTCCCATCAAAGACTTAAGGTCACCCATCTTTTTAATCTGATTTAATTGACCTAGGAAATCATTAAAATCAAACTTATTCTTTTTGATTTTCTTTTCAATCCTTTTCGCCTCCTTTTCATCAAATTGCTCTTGTGCTTTTTCCACAAAAGTGACAATGTCACCCATACCCAGAATCCGTTGGGCCATTCTTTCTGGATGAAAGACCTCCATATCTTCCATCTTTTCACCATTACTTATAAATTTAATTGGTTTCCCTACTGTGTATTTTACAGATAGTGCTGCTCCACCTCTTGTATCCCCATCTAGCTTGGTCAAAACTACTCCATCATAGTTGATTTTTTCATTAAAGGCTGCTGCAGTATTTACAGCATCTTGTCCTGTCATGGAATCTACAACAAACAAAGTTTCATTCGGAGTGATTGCTTCTTTTATATTGGAAATTTCTTCCATCATTTGGGAATCGACAGCGAGTCGTCCTGCTGTATCTACAATTACGACATTGTAACTGTTTTTCTTTGCTTCAGCTATCCCTTTTAAAGCAATATCAACTGGATCTTTGTTCTCAATATCTTTGAAAATACCAGCACCAACTTGTTCAGCGACTACAGATAATTGATTAATGGCTGCAGGTCTATATACATCGCAAGCGACTACCATTACCTTCATATTCTTTTTCTCCTTTAAGAACTTAGCCAACTTTCCAGTAAAGGTAGTTTTACCTGAACCTTGGAGTCCAGAAATCAAAATGACAGCTGGGTTACCTTTTGCATTGATTCCAACCGCCTGCCCTCCCATGAGTTCAGTCATTTCATCCATCACAATCTTCACCATTAAATCTCCCGGCTTTACGGAAGAAAGTACATTTCTAGTACCCATTGCTTGTTCTTTTACCTTATCGGTAAATTCCTTTGCAATTTTGTAGTTTACATCTGCTCCGACTAGTGCCCTTCTAATTTCTTTAATCGATTGGGCGACATTAATTTCAGTCAACTTGCCATCTCCTGACAACCCTTTAAAAGCCTGTTCTAATCTATCACTTAAACTATCAAACATTTGTTAAATTTTTTACTGAACGCAAGATACGAATTCCATATCACCGTAATTACTCTTAATTTAGTAGAATCCAAAACACATTAAAAAATATCATTATATAATTGTATTTTAGCGTCTAAATCACCAATATTAAATGAGGTTCTTATTTTTAGTTTTTTTCTGTTCAATTTTCCATTGCAATTTAGAAGGATTTCTTCCAAATCTCAAATCAAAGAATAGAACAAAACTAAGTTCTAAGAGTTATACCAAAAAAGCCAGAAAATCAGTTGACTTTTATGATAACACAAAGGTTGGTACCGTTCTGGATAATTTAGATGGAATTCCAGTTTATTTCAATGGACCAATTTCTAATGTCAATGGCAGAAACACAACAGCGGACGGTTATAATTTGGGATTAAAGTATCAATGCGTAGAGTTTGTAAAAAGATACTATTATCTGTATTATGATCATAAAATGCCTAATTCATATGGACATGCAAAGGAATTTTTTGATCATGGATTAAAAGGACACGGCTACAATAAAGCTAGAGGATTGGTACAACACCCAAATGGAGGAGTGATGAAGCCAACCAAAGGAGATTTGGTTGTTTTTAATGGAAACTCTGACAATCCATTTGGTCATGTAGGAATAGTAAGTAAGGTTGGTACTGATTTTGTGGAAATAATACAGCAAAATGTTGCTAAAAGCACTCGTGCTACATATAGATTACAAAATTACGGATCGTATTATAATATCGCTGACCCAGATATATCAGGTTGGTTGAGAAAAGGATAAGTTTTAAGAGCTGATTCTTAATTTAATATTAAAAAAAGGATAAACTAAAAATACTAGTAAGCAATCCTCATTTAAATTCGTATTTACAATATATTCATCATAAATGCATTATAAGTGAATTCATCAAAATATATTTTTCTCGGAACACTAATATTCATATCTATTTTTTCATTTGGCCAGACTGAGCTTTCTTTAAATCGAGTGGAAGGTTTCAGTTCATCAGATAAAATTGCTGACCTAATGTTTGAGGATAATGGTGATTTATGGATTGCAAGTAAAACCGGTGTGCACTCTTACTCCCCTTCCAGGAAAGGAAAAAATGAAATAAATGTTAAAAACGCTTTAGCTGTTAAAAAAGATCGAGACGGAGATATCTATGCTGGATTTCAAGATAATTCCATTTATGCCAATAACGAAATGATTTATAAAATCCCAAAAACATCTGTTCGAATTACAGACATTGAGGTTTATAATAGAAAAATTTGGGTGGCTAGCAATGATGGAATTTTAGTTTTTAATCAAGATACCAAACAGCTGGTAAAACATTATACAAAAAGAAACTCAAAGTTACTTAGCAACAACATAAGTTTTATCTACAGTGATTCTTCAGATATTTTATGGATTGGAACTGATAATGGAGTATTAAGAGTAAACAGAGATAAGTGGAGCAAATGCTTTGAACAGGATAAAAAAATGCTAGCAATTACTGAATATTTTGATATTGTATGGCTTATCAGTGATAAAGAAATGTGGGAGATCGAATCTGAAGGAAATAGATGGTATCCTGCTGCATTAAAAAATGGATTATATAAAGGTGATATTAACGATATAGTAATTGATAATGAAGGTTATATTTTCATAGCTTCGGATGTATTGATTCGATTTCATCCAGAATCTAACCTTATTGAAGAATATGGTAAATCATTAGGCTTACTTTCACAAAAATGTTTGGCCTTGGCAGTAGATACTGAAAATTCAGTTTACATAGGAACTGAGAATGCAGGATTATTTAAAATCTCAACAGAAGAAATAAAAGTTGAAAAACTATCTGCTGTCGCAATATTAGAAAATCCAATCACTTGTCCAGGTGGAATGGATGGATCAATATTGCTAGAAGTAAATGGAGGACAAGCTCCATTAGAGTATTATTGGAGCCCTGCCAATGTTCAAGGTACAAACCCACAAAATCTTAAGAAAGGATCATATACTGTTACAATTGTCGATGCTTTCAAAAATGAAATTGTGAGAAATATTACCATTGAAGAACCTGCCCCAATAAAAATTAACATCCTTTCCACCACAAGAATAACTGGGCCCGGAAAAAAAGATGGAAATTGTGAAATTGAAATAACCGGAGGTACAAGTCCATATGAAATTGTTTGGGACAATAACGCAAGTAGAAAAAACAAAGGAACAAAAGTCTCAAACTTAAATTATGGAATTCACATCATAGATGTTACGGATATAAATGGTTGCAAAACATCATCGACTGTTGAAATCCTAAAAGAAAAATTTATACCTGAACTTGATATTGCTAATATAAAAGTTGGTCAAACCTTAAGGATAAATAACTTATTCTTTAAAGCAGATAGTACTCAATTTGATGACAAATCAGAAGATGTATTGTTTGAGGTTTTAGCTTTTATGCAGGAAAACCCGACAGTGCACATAGAAATTGGTGGACACACAAACAATATTCCTGTCCATGAATATTGTGATGAACTCTCTTCGAAAAGAGCAGAAAATGTGGCTAATTTTTTAGTTGAAGGCGGTATTGTTCAAAATAGAATTAGCCATAAAGGTTATGGTAAAAGAAAGCCCATTGCTTCAAATGAGACTGTGGCCGGAAGAAATAGAAACCAAAGAGTCGAAATAAAAATTCTACAAATCAACAATTAGACAGTTTAATTCGGCGCACAATAAACCTGATTCTGGCCTACTCCTAATAGAGTAAAAACTTTTTGATAAGAAATTAACAAATACGAAAATTACATATATTTCATTTATATATGTATAAATTGTTATATTCAAGTTTTCTATAACTAATCAATAAGCGAAATGAAAAAGTATTTAGTAGAATTTATTGGAACATTTTTCCTTATTCTAACCATTGTTTGTGTCGTAAATGGGGCGGCACCAGACAATTATCTTGCTCCGGTTGCCATTGGATCAGCATTAATGGTAATGATTTTTGCAGGTGGCCATATTTCAGGAGCTCACTTTAATCCTGCAGTAACTGTAGCAGTCTTAATGAGAGGAAAAGTAAGCAGTGGAGAAGCTCCTATGTATATGATTTCACAAATATTAGGAGGGATAACTGCTGCTATAATTGGTGCATTTTTACTTGGCAAAGGAAATTTTATGGGAGGAGGTGCGATGCCTGCTGACACAACAGCAGCTTTCGTCGCTGAATTATTAGGAACCTTTGCTTTGTGTTGGGTTGTTCTGCAAACTGCTACGACTAAAAGTAATGCTGGAAATTCCTTCTATGGTCTTGCCATTGGATTCACTGTAACAGCTATGGCGTATGCTTTGGGTGGCTTTGGAACAGGGGGATGCTTCAATCCAGCAGTTGCTATTGGAGCAGCTTTTAATGGCCTTGCTGGTTGGGGAACTGCTGGCTTAGCAATTGTTGCAAACTTGGTCGGTGGTGCATTAGCAGCTATGGCCTTTAAAGCAACTTATACAAGTATGGACAGTGATGACTAGAAAATATTAAAGATATATCGGCGGGATGAAATTATTCATCCTGCTTTTTTTAGTTAAAATCAAAATATTATATTTAAAGAGCTATAACAAAGTTTATTTAACAGCTTCCTATTACGACAACCCTGTAAATATATAATGTTATTTCTTCAATACTCAACGTACTTATAGCGGTAACGGATTTAAAATATAAATCTGTAATTAGAAATTCAATTCTTAGGATAAAACCTACAACTCAATTCATTGAAGTTGAAAATGGGGCTTCTACCCTACTATCTTTATCAGAGAAAAATATTGATATAGCTATCCTACAAATTAAACTACCAATTCTTTCGGGACTAGAAGTTGCAGCGAAATACAAAGAACAACAAGGAGATAAGGTTAAATTTATTTTGATGTGTTCTGAAACCAATATGGAATCTTTTCAAAAAGCAAAAGAATTGGGATTTAATACTTTCATAAATCTAAATAATCTAAATCAAGAAATTGATGAATGTATTGAAGCCGTTTTAAATGAAAGCTGCTTCATTAGCAGCACAATGTTAAAAATGATAGAGATTTATTGTGAAATA
Source organism: Saprospiraceae bacterium (assembly GCA_020630955.1). Taxonomy (GTDB): domain Bacteria; phylum Bacteroidota; class Bacteroidia; order Chitinophagales; family Saprospiraceae; genus JAHDBF01. The sequence goes on along the minus strand of JAHDIE010000002.1, from coordinate 74,046 downwards.
ACTAAAAGAATAGCAACACTTTCAACTTCTGAAAAAATATTATTAACTGAATTAAGTGCTGGGAAAGACCCTAAAGATATTGCAAATGAAATGGTTCTCAGTTCAAAATCAATGTCTCAAATGACCAATAGTATTTGTAGAAAAATTGATATCCCTGAAAAAGATAAAGCTCTAATGGAATGGTCAATCAAATATCATTCAATTTTGAACTAAGTTAAATTGTTCATTTCATTTTTATACTTTACATAAATTGAGAAGTCTTTACCACTTGCAGAGATTCTTTTTTCATAAAACATATTCTTATAATAATCTTGAATTATTTCAGCTTGCTGCTCAAAATTAAATTGATGAAAAAGCTTACCGCCACGAAAGGCTTTGATTAATGTATCAACTTGGCCATAATTATATCCTTCTTCAGAAAGCTGTGCTTTCCAAGCAAAATATATATACACAGCCCCAAATTTTTGATATTGCCAAAGATGTACGACCTCATGAATAAATACATCATCAGAAATGTAATTATGAAAATTTATTTGTCTGAAACTAACATAGGCAATTTGAAATTTTTTAGATAAAAAATTCGCTGGACTAATTCTTAAATGCGTTTTATCTACACTATTTTTATTAAATATTTTATCAATTAATAAACTTTCATGGTGATTTAAATCTCGAATCTTCCAATTAATAAGCTCATTTATAATTTCATACAGTTCACAAATGCCTAATAAATCAATTAGATAAAAAGGAATCATAAAAAACCAATCCAATACTCTTTTAATCAACTGGAACTGAGGAACATCTTGAACCCAAAATAAAAAGGGAAATAATAAGTGAAAAATAAGCCTTAACAATCTTATTGGAAAGCAAGCAATTGGTAAAAATAAGCGATAAATCAGACTTCTTAGCTTCGGCATTAAATAGTCTTTAGGTAAATTCAAGAACCTTGATTGGCTTAATTCTAGTGATGATATATGTTGGCAAAATCATAGACATGCAAGTAACAATAATTACAACAAAATTAATCACAAGAACCTGCCAAATTGAAAAACTAACAGGTGCTACTGACAAATAATAACTTGCTTCATTCAGTTTTACTATGCCCCAATTCTTTTGTGCAAACAACAAAACAAATGCGATTAAATTTCCATAAACAACTCCTCGTAGGAGAATCCAAACTGCCTGATACATAAATACTTTTCTAACCGGCCAATTTTTGTAACCTACTGATTTTAATACTCCAATCATATGACTTCTATCCAAAATAAAAATCAAAATCACCGTAGCCATATTAATGATTGAAACCAGTATCATTAACATAATAATAATTCGCTCGTTAATATTCAACAAGTCTAACCATTCAAAAATATTTGGTCGTTTTTCTTGAATTGTTTCGGAATATAGACCAGTAGGTAAATACTCTTTATAAATCAATTCTGACATCTTAGGAGCATCATCGATATGGTCTAAAAACACTTCGTATCCTGTAATTTGGTAATCTTCCCAACCTAATACATCTTGTACAACTTTCTGATCACAAAAGGCGAACTTCTTATCATATTCCTCCAATCCTGTTTTATAAATTCCTTTAATTGTAAATGGCTTTTTTAAAACTTTACGGTCTTTTGCAAAATTTATTATTAATTTATCTTTTATTTTAACTTCCAACCTTTTAGCAGTTTGCTCCGAAATAATCAAATCCCGAGATTCAATTGTATCATAAAATGAAATAAGTTCACCTTCTTTCAAGAAACTTTGCAAGCGCTCTTTGTCACTATCGTCAGAAATACCTTTCAGTATTATTCCTTCAAAGACTTTATGTCTATTTAAAACACCAGGACAAAAAGAATAAGATTGTACATGTCTTACTCCTCCTTTTGTTGAAATTATATCCCCCGTAAAATTATCAATCACCTCTATTTGCCCAATATTAGATATGGAATCTACCAATGCATGATCAGCCTTAATTGGTATGGTTTCAAAGCTTCGTGTAATTTTTGTGTCGTTAATATGAATATGCCCCCAAAATCCAAAAATCTTATTTGAGATTTCATTTTGGAATCCATTTATCACTGAATTAGCACATAGCATAACAACGAGACCCAAGGCTACAGTAGCAGTAGCAATTTTAATAATAATGCTTGTAAACCCTGACGAGGATTTATGTATTAATCTTTTGGCTATAAATAATGAAGAATTCATCTGATATCTCAAATATGCACAAATATCATACATTTGCATAAACTTATCATTGATGAATTTTATTGAAGAATTAAAATGGAGAGACATGTTGTTTGATATGACTCCTGGGGCTGAAGAACAATTACAACAAAAATCTAATATCGGTTATATAGGCTTTGACCCGACTGCTCCTTCAATGACAATAGGTAACTTTGTACAATTGCAGCTTTTAAAGTTGTGGCAATTGACTGGAAACACCCCAATTGTACTGATGGGTGGAGCCACAGGTCGCATTGGAGATCCATCTGGAAAAGATAAAGAAAGGCAACTAAAAAGTTTTGAAGAATTAGATTTTAACCTTTCTCATCAAGCCAAACAAGCAGAAAAGCTTTTAAATTTTGAAGATGGCCCTAATAAGGCTATTATGTTGAATAACTTCGACTTTTACAAGGACATGAATATACTTTCCTTTTTAAGGGATGTGGGCAAGACCTTGACCGTAAGTTATATGTTATCAAAGGATTCTGTTAAAAACAGATTGGAAACAGGTCTTTCTTTTACTGAATTCAGTTATCAGTTACTTCAAGCTTATGACTTCCAATTTCTATATCAAAATCATGGCGTAAAATTTCAGATGGGTGGCTCTGATCAATGGGGAAATATTACCTCTGGTACAGAGTTTATTCGAAGGAATCTTACAGATGCAAAAGCATATGCTATAACAACACCATTGTTGACCAAATCAGATGGTAAAAAGTTTGGCAAATCAGAAGGAGGGAACATTTGGTTGGATCCTACAATGACAAGCCCATATAAGTTTTACCAATTTTGGATAAATTCGGATGATGCTGATATTCCAAAGTACACTCGGTACTTCACGCTGAAATCAAAAGAAGAAGTAGAGGCACAGGAAAAAGAACATGAATCTGACCCAAGAATACTTAAAAAATTATTGGCAGAAGAAATTACCAGACGGGTGCATTCTGATGAGGCATATGAGTCAGTTATGCAAGTATCTGAAATTCTATTTAACAAACATGCTACTAAGGAGTCATTATTATCAATGGATAATCAAACATTAGATTCTGTTGGTCAAGAAATTCAAAGTTTCGAAATAGCCAAATCCCTGATTCAAAACAGAATAAAATTAATTGATCTTATGGCTGAATATAGTACGATAGTTGGATCAAAAAGTGAAGCCAGAAGAGCTATAAAAAACAATTCAGTTTCTGTCAACAAAGAAAAAGTTGCTGACGAAAATTATGAGATAAAAGCAGAACAACTGCTACATGGACAATTTTTAATGATAGAAAATGGAAAGAAAAATAAATTCTTGATTAAAACAATTTAGGGTTCTTTTTGATTTGGTACAAAATCCAAGGAGACTGAATTGATACAATATCGCAGTCCAGTTGGTTTCGGTCCATCATCAAAAACATGCCCTAGATGTCCATCACACCTAGCACACATGACTTCGGTGCGTGCATATCCGATTAGATAATCTGTTTCTGAAGCAATATTTTCTTCTTCATGTGGAATATAAAAACTAGGCCAACCAGTTCCAGATTTAAATTTTGACGTTGAGTCAAACAATGGCAACTGGCAAGCCTTACAAACGAAAGTGCCATTTCTTTTTTCATCCAACAATGAACCTGTAAAAGCTCGTTCAGTTCCTTTTTCTCTGATTACATAAAATTCCATCTCTGAAAGTTCTTCTTGCCAATCTTCTTCAGATTTTACTATTTTTTCACCAGTATAATTATTTACGTAAGTAGATTTTACTTGATCCAATTGTGAATCAGATTTCTTATTTGAAGTAGATTGTGACTTAGAACCACAGGCTGTAAAAAAAAACAAACATGAAGTGAAAAGAATTATTTTTTTCATAAGGTTTTTTATTGTTCATTCTTAAAACGAGTATCTTCTCGTTGGGCAATCGTTATTATTTTTTTCATAGTTCTTACAATACCTAAAAGTATTATATACCCCATTGTGAATACTAGAAATATCCATCTAAAAGAACCAGCTTCATCAATATTTGTTCCAGACAAAATATATGCAAGACCACCACCCAATAACAACAAAGTAAAAAAACCTATGATGGAATATAACCAATAGTAGTTTTGATTTTCAAAAGCTATACTTAAAACAGCATTCATCATTGCATAAAACAAAACCCCTGCTGATACAATTTCCCAATAATTACTGGATGTTGGTGAAAAAATTAACTTAGCTACACCTAAAATGACAATAAGTATAGATAGAACACCGATCGCTTGTTTGAGTGGGTGTATTCTTGCTTCTAATATGGAATTATCTTTCATTACAATGATTGATATAAAATTACTTAACTACTGAGGCATACAAATCATATTCTTCGCTTGAATCAATTTTGACTGTAGTGAAATCACCAATTCTGCAATAATTAAGCTTTGCATCAATCAATACTTCATTATCTACTTCAGGTGAATCGTACTCTGTCCTGGCGATAAAGTACTCTCCCTCTTTTCTATCAACCAATACTCTTAATGTTTTTCCAACTAAAGCTTCATTATTTTCCAAAGATATTTCACGCTGAACTTCCATGATCCTATTGGCTCTTTCCTGCTTTACTTCTTCAGAAACATCATCCTCCATTTCGTGTGCTGAAGTATTTTCCTCGTGTGAATATTTAAATACGCCCAAACGATCGAATCTGGCGAACTTCACAAAAGCACAAAGATCTTCAAAATCATTCTCAGATTCGCCAGGAAAACCAACTAGCATAGTTGTCCGCATTCTAATTTCTGGATTAAGTGCTTTAATATTTTTAATTAACTCTATCTGATCAGCATTTGTGATTTGTCTTTTCATATTTTTTAAAACAGGATCACTAGCATGTTGTAATGGCATGTCCAGGTAATTGCAAACCTTACTTTGTTTTGCCATAGTCTTTATAATTTCTAATGGAAATTTTGAAGGATATGCATAGTGCAATCTAATCCATTCTATACCCTCCACTTCACACAAAGCATCGAGTAATTTGGGCAATGCTCTTTCTTTATAAATATCAAGACCATAATAGGTTAATTCTTGAGCTATTAATAAAAGTTCTTTCACTCCCATAGAAGCAAGATGTCGAGCCTCTTTTACCAAATCTTCAATGCTCCTAGAAATATGCTTACCTCTCATTAATGGTATTGCACAAAAACTGCATGTCCGATTACACCCTTCGGATATTTTCAAGTAAGCATAATGCATGGGTGTTGTAATACTTCTCTCTCCTAACAAATCGTGCTGATAATCAGCATTCAACCTTCCTAAAAGGCTGGGAAGTTCCATTGTTCCAAAATAAGCATCAACTTCAGGAATATCTTTTTCAAGGTCGGCCTTATATCGTTCAGAAAGACAACCAGTAACATAGAGTTTTTCTATCTGCCCTTTTGTTTTTGCATCAGCATAATGGAGTATGGTTTCAACGGATTCTTCTTTAGCTAAGTCTATAAATCCACATGTATTTACAACAACAATATTTGCATCTGTACTCTGATCATGCTCTACATCAAAATCATTTGCTTTGAGCTGTGTAATTAAATTCTCTGAATCGACCAGATTCTTTGAGCAACCCAAAGTAATCACAGAAACCTTATCTTTATCTAACTTTTTTGTCTTCATCCCAATTATTACTATAAAAGTACGTTTATTAATAACAAACTTAACGTTTATAACTTTTGGAACCATGAAAAAATTAGTTGTTCTTTCTTTTTGTTTGATAGGATTTGTCACGCTATCAGCACAATTTTCTGTTTCAGCAAAATACAGTCTAAATTCATATCCAGAATGGGAAGAGATTATAAATGAATCCCCTGTTTCGAGTGAGGCTTTCATAGCTGATGGAATAGAATATGGACTTTCGTATTGGTTTAGACTGAAGAATTACCGGGTTGAATTTCTTCCAGAACTTTCATTCCAAAATACTCAAGGACAGCGTTTAAACGGAGAAGGTTTAGAGTTTGCCAAACAATCATTTTATTTAAATTTCAATACCCAGATTTACACTTTAGATATTGAAGGAGACTGTAATTGTCCTACCTGGGGTAAAGACGGAAGCTTTATAGAAAAAGGATTTTTTGTTGGAATAAATCCCGCAATTGCCTATCATAAGTTAGAAATCCTTGATAACGAAAATGAAACTGGGTCAAATGAGAATACAATGATAAATTTTAGATTAGGTGTTTCAACAGGTTTAGATATAGGAATTACTGAATGGATCACTATTAGTCCTTATATAACATTGAATTATACTCCTTCTTTGGTGTGGGAGAATTTAGAAAATCAAGTAAATAATGGTAACAAACCTTTATTTGAAAATAAATCAAAGATTTGGGAAATTCAGCCTGGAATTAGACTTATGTTTAGACCAGACTATTTAAAAGAACAAAGAGGCATGTTTAGATAAATACTATTTGAAAGGAACTCAATATTCTTTTAAGTACTTCGTTAAAAATAAATATGACACAAAATGGGCAAATTGAGTCAAAATCGACATAAATTAAGGTATTATTATAGTTTTTAATATTTAATTATAGGTCGTCAGGCTTGACGACAAGCGAATAAATGATTTTCTTTACATTGATTTTGACTAACCAAGGTAGGTTTTTTGCTCACAAAGTGATACAATCCTATTTAACTGGTGTATAAATTGATCTAAATCCTATTTTTTTGGTAATTTTCGCTTGTATTTAAACGTCGTTAAAAAATGAAAAATTTATTCTTTTTTGCTTTGTTATTCCTATCAATGAATGTACTGTTTGGACAGGAGGAAGAAGCATCTTCAGGAGGGTCTCTAATAGCAGACATTATGAATGTAGCCCCAGTGACTCAAGAAATGGATGAAACTACAGTAGAAGCAGATACAGAGTATCAAGCTGCTTTAGAAGAACAAAAGTCTAAGGTTGAAGAACTTTTAAGCAAACATGGCGACAAATTCAAAGAAGATGTTGGAGAAGTTATAGAAAAATTCAACAAAGTGTTGGAAAAAGGAATAGAACAAGATGTAGTTGTTGAAAAAAGAAGAGTAGGAACATCTGTGCATGCATTGTCTATGAGTTTGTTAAAAAGTAAGAAATCCGTTATGATGGAATTCAACAAACAAATGACTAGTTCTATTAGAAAGTTACCTAGATCTTTAGTCATGGAAAAAGAAAAAGAACTTAAAGAAATCATCAAAGATTATCATCTTAAATTTGATGAAGAGTACAAAGCCAATCAAGATGTTATCAAGTCTTTTAAAGCGACTGAACACTTGCTCAAGGCACAAGAAACGACTACAGATTCAGAGGACCAATAGGTTCTCTTTTTTTTTTAGTTTAATTTCTCAGTTTCCTAGACATTTCCCACATTACAATTCCAGCACAAACCGACACATTTAAACTGTGTTTAGTTCCATACTGCTTTATCTCAACCGCCTTATCTAATAAATTTAGTGCTGATTCAGACAAGCCGTCTACCTCATTACCCATGACAATTGCTAGTTTATCTTCTTTGTTAATAGCTAGATGAGAAAGAGCTTCAGACTTGTTTGTTTGTTCAATACCAATGATTTGGTAACCCTCGTCCTTCAAAGTAATTAATGCATCTGCAATTTCTTTTTGATAAATCCAATCTACAGATGATTGTGCACCTATAGCAGTTTTAAATATCTCTTTGTGTGGAGGTTGAGGTGTAATACCACACAGGACTAGTTTTTCAATGCCAAAACAATCAAGGGTTCTAAAAACGGAGCCAACATTCATGCCTGATCGAATATTATCTAGCACAACCACTATTTTAATTTTCTCCTTGGCTTTAAAGTCCTTGAGAGTATCACGACCTAATTCCTCAAGTTTAAGCTTTTTCATTGCTTGCTTTATACTTGATTGCTGCTTTTACAAACGAAATAAATAATGGATGGGGGTTTTCAACAGTTGATTTAAGTTCAGGATGATATTGTACTCCAATAAAAAAGTTGTGTTCAGGAATTTCAATGATTTCAACCAATCCAGTTTCTGGATTTATACCGGTTGGAACCATCCCTGAATTCTCTAGCTGTTTTAGATATTTATTATTAAACTCATACCTATGCCTATGTCTTTCATTAATTTCCAATTTTCCATAAGCTTTTGCAGCTATTGAACCTTTGGTAATTTTACATTTGTATGATCCAAGCCTCATGGTTCCACCCTTATTCTTTACTTTAACCTGATCTGGCATCAAGTCTATCACTAGATTCTTTCCTTTAGGATTAATTTCTGCCGACGTAGTTCCAGCTAATTTTTGAACATTTTTAAAAAATTCAACAACAGCACATTGCATCCCAAGACATATGCCAAAGAAAGGAATATCATTCTCACGAGCATATTTAATTGCTTTTATCTTACCTTTTATCCCTCTTTCTCCAAAACCAGGTGCAACAAGAATTCCATCCAATAGCTGCAACTTTTGTTTCAAATCCGAAGATTCTAATTCTTCAGAGTGAATTGGAATTACAGATACCTTGCATTCATTCGCCGCTCCAGAGTGAACAAATGCCTCATGGATAGACTTGTAGGCATCTGGTAATTCATTATATTTTCCAATCAAACCAATTTTGACCTCATTGGTTGGATTTTTTAATCTACCAAGAAATTCTTTCCATGCAATGAGCTCAGGCTCTTTGCCTTTTTTCATTTTCAATTTCTTAAGAACGATTTTGTCAAGATTTTCTTTCAGCATGTACATTGGTACATCATAGATGGTTTTGGCATCTATAGCTTCAATTACTGACTTTTTATCGACATTGCAGAAAAGTGAAAGTTTATTCCTCAACTCTTTTGTAAGCTTATATTCTGTTCGGCAAACTAATATATCTGGCTGTATACCTGTTTGAAGTAACTCTTTAACTGAATGCTGAGTGGGTTTAGTCTTTAATTCACCAGCAGCAGCAAGATAGGGAATAAGCGTTAAGTGGATAACCAATGAATTATTCTTACCAAATTCTTGTCTAATTTGTCGTAAGGCTTCCAGATATGGTAATGATTCAATATCACCAACAGTACCCCCTATTTCAGTAATGATTATATCATAGTTGGATTGATTTTCAAGAAGACGAACTCTTCGTTTTATTTCATCGGTTATATGCGGAATTACTTGGACCGTCTTGCCCAAATAATCACCAGCTCTTTCTCTACTAATTACATTTTGATAGATTCTCCCAGTTGTCACATTGTTTGCTTGCGAGGTAGGTTTATTCAGAAATCTTTCATAATGACCCAAATCAAGGTCTGCTTCTGCACCATCATCTGTTACGTAGCATTCACCATGTTCATAAGGATTTAAGGTTCCTGGATCAACATTAATATATGGGTCAAATTTTTGGATCGTGACGTTGAAGCCACGTTCTTGCAATAATTTTGCTAGAGAAGCTGAAATAATTCCTTTTCCAAGCGAAGAAGTAACTCCACCCGTAACGAAAATATATTTGGTCATTGTAAGGTTCTAAGGTTTTTTTAGAAAGACTTCATTACGGGATTCAAAGATATTAAAATTTCTAAAAGTCTATTCGAAATCTTAAATTGACTCTTCGCGAAGTTAAAAAATTAGGAACTGCATACTGTGACAAACCGATTGACTTGATCCAAGTATTTGAAGACACATTTTGGACATTCATTAAATTAAAAACCTCTAAACTAATCCAGGTTTGCTTTGAAAATCGAAGAAAATGATGAGGATTTTGTTTTAGCTTGCTTTCATCCCACAATAAATACAAAAATCCTAGATCAGCTCTTATATAAGGCTTGAATCGATAGGTATTTCGAAATATAATGTTTTGACCCTTTATACCAAATGGTAATCCACTTGCATAGGTCATTGTTCCATTAAATTTGAAATTTTTATTTCTTGGTAAGTAATCTTGAAAATAAATAGCAATATTCATCAATTGTTCGGTTGGCCTACTCACCCACTTTACCGGAACTCCTTCACTTTCACCTCTTTCTCGTTTTCTATGTTCAATCCCTATTAAAGATTCCTTTGCTTGCAACAATGAGAAATTGAACCAAGATTCAGTGCCTGGAACAAACTCGCCATTAATTCTTAAATCCCAGCCCCAAACATAACCCTCTGCATCATTTTCGCCAGAATATCTAATCTGAACATTGTCGACTTCATATGATACCAGATTACTTAAACGCTTGTAGTATAATTCTGAAATTAATTTGAATGGCTTTGACCCAATATTGGGCAAGTTCAAATCTTTTTGAATCCCTCCAATAATGTGAACAGATTTTTGAGATTCCAAATTTGTGTTAACTGTTCCATCATGTCTTCTCATTTCCCTATAAAATGGCGGTTGATAATATATTCCTCCCGCAAGCTTATAGGTTATATTGGTTCTACTTTGTAAGGGTTTAAAAAGTAATTGACCCCTTGGACTGATATCTAAATTTTTATTTAAATCCCAATAACTTGCTCGCACTCCTCCATTAACAGACAATTCAAACCTTTCTTCACCAATAATCTTATTATATGTATTCTGAATAAAGGCTGAATAACGATTGGTTAAAAACTCATTTTCCGATTTTATGACACTATTTAATTCAACCAAATTTTCATTGAATGGAATCGAATATCCAGCTGAATCTAATCTTTCAAATTCATTAATTCTATCATCAATTAATTCTTGCTGAACCTTAGCACTCCATTGCACAAAATGTGTAGCTGCACCTTTATCATTTTGCAACTCTATTCCTCCCTTGTGTTGGAAATTCTGTACCCTGCTATAAAGATTATTTCTTCCATAATCATGGGTCGTACCAATACCCAAGACCGCAATTTCCTCCCCATTATTCTGCTCTGAAATATCTGCTTCAATCTCAGACAGTCTATAATAACCCAATATATCAAAGGTTTCTATTTCTCTATTTCCATAAATAGATCCCAGAAATTTAAAATAGACTGGATTTCTATCCTTCGTCGGAATATAAGTTAATGAAAGTCCGCCCATTGCATTGGTAAAACCATCAACCTCCTGCCCCTCATAAAGAACTGAAAATTGGATTGTTTGATTAATTAGTCCAGAAGTTGTGTTTCTTGTTTGTGGTATATAATTAAAAAGGTTTCTATTAAAATTACCTAAAATTCCAATTTGTATTTCCGGTGTTATATCATAGCTTAGATAGCTCTGAATGTCTGTGAAGCTAGGAACATATTCACCTTTTATATCAGTTGCAGAAAGTAAGTAATTGGTTGTTTTATACCTTGCGCCAACCAGATACCGCAGCTTATTATATGCATTTGCACCAATACGTTTGCTTCCTTCAAGATGGGCAGATGCTCCCAACAAACTCATACTTAATGAACTTTTAAATTCTTCTGGTCTTTTATACCTAATATCAAGTACAGAGGATAATTTATCACCATATTTTGCCTGAAAGCCTCCAGATGAAAATGAAAGATCTCGAATCATATCAATATTTGGAAAACTCAATCCTTCTTGCTGAGAACTCCTAATTAATTGTGGTCTAAATATTTCAAAATCGTTAACATACACTAGATTTTCGTCATAGTTTCCTCCCCTAACATTGTATTGAGAGCTTAACTCACCTCCTGTTCCTGAACTTGCTCCCAAGGCAATGTTGGGTAAAACACTTTCAAAATTTCCAGAGGTGGTTGGCAATCTTAGAAAATCGGTAACCTCTTCTCGAACCACTCCAACATCTTCAATTTTTGAATCTCTTATTACAATCCCAAGGTCATTTTCTTGAGCAGCTAGTTTTACTTTATAGTAACGTTTGCTTCCAGCTTTTAATTTAGGTACTGTGACTTCTGCTTCGATGTATCCCAACCTAGAAATTACAATTGAGAAAACTTTGTCCGGGTCCACTTCAAGTCTAAAGTTTCCATCAATATCTGTTTCAGTTGCATTGCTCGACCCTCTAACATATACCGTTGCAAAATCAACAAATGCTTCTGTATCAAGGTCTGAGACAACACCAAAAACAACAGCTTTTTCTTGAGAGAATAATTGTGAGCTAAACAATAAAAAGACGACTACTTTCCAACTCATCTTAGTCTAAAATTTTGCAACATGGTTTTTACCGATAGATTGTAATTTCGATACCGTTTCTAAAGGGTTTTCACTTTTAAAAACACTACTTCCGGCAACCAGTACATTTGCTCCACATTGCAAGATCTTTTCAGCATTTTGAAGGCCAACTCCACCATCTATTTCTATATTAAAGTTGAGATTCCTTTTAATCTTTGCCTCGTTGAGTGCTTCTATTTTTGACAATGTTTGATAAATAAACTTTTGTCCTCCAAAACCTGGATTTACTGACATTAATACGACTTGGTCCAATTCTTCTAAAACATTTTCCAAAACATTTATTGGTGTGTGCGGATTGAGTGCTAAACCAGCCTTTGCCCCTGTTTCTTTTATTTGGCCTATTAATCTATGTGCATGATTAGTTGCTTCCACATGTGCGGTTATAATTTCTGCTCCTACTTCTTGAAATGATTCGATATACTTTTCAGGATTTACAATCATAAGGTGTACATCAATTGTTTTATTGCATTTGGAACTGATAAATTTTACAATATTCTGGCCAAATGAAATGTTTGGGACAAAAACACCATCCATAACATCAACATGAAGATATTCGGCTTCCGATCTATTGATCATATCAAGGTCTTCTTCCAATTTTAAAAAGTTAGCAGCAAGAATGCTAGGGGCGATAATATGCATATTTTATGTTTGTTTGATTGAATAGTCTAAATCTTCCATCAATTTCTTGGAAAAACTCAGCTGTTTCAATTTGAAATACACTTTCATTGTTGTAAGTACATCCAATTCGCAATATTCAACTATGGCTTTCATGTTGTTATTCAACCAATAAGCATTATGAATTTTTGATCCATCTAAGTCTTCTTTTGGCGAAGGTACGTTTAGTATCTTTGCTAACAAATTGAGAGAAGTATAATTCTTATAATCACCAAATTTCCATAGATCCATAGTATCCTTTAAATGATCAATTTGCCATGATTTTTTACCTGCAATCATTAATGCCTTTGGTAAGATAAGTTCATTTACTATCATTCTTCTCGCAATAAATGGGATATCAAATTCCTTAATATTATGCCCTATTATTTTGAATGATTTTAATTCTTGAAAATCTCTATCTAAAAAGATTTTAAATTCGGATAAAAGTTCTTTTTCTTTTTTCTGATAAAAGTTCTTTTTAGTTGCTTGCCATTCTCCATCTTTTTCAAAAACTGTCAAAGTTGAAATACAGATAATCTTTGAGAATTCTGCATAAATACCTGCTCGTTTTTCATACAAATCTTCATTGGCTAAAAAGGACCCATTTGCCGAAAGGCGAAGAGAGCTAGACTTGCAATCCCATAAGTATTTCATACGTTCATCCAACATCCTATATGAAGGAGAATTGGCTACCGTCTCGATGTCCAAAAAGAGTCTTTTGTTGAAATATTGATATTTTTTCATGTCGGCTGTTGTTCAAATCTGATAATAAATAGGGTTTACCCCTATATAGTGGTGCTTTTTATGTGGGTGTAAACCACAAATTTTATTAAAAGGGCTCGTTTCGGTAGAATTATTATGTGATATTTGTCGTAATAGATAAAATAAACTTGGATAGTTATGACAACATCAAAAAGCAACCGTTCACTTATACCTTGGCTAATTGCTATCGCATTATTAGCAATGAATATTTTTCAGTGGTATTCCAACAATCAATTATCAACAAAAAACGACAAGCAAGCAAGTGACCTCAATGAATTAGAAAAGGTTCAAACTGCGCTGAATAGAGATTATGAAGAAGCTCTAGCGAATCTAGAAGATATGCGAGGGGATAATGAAGAATTGAATGAATTAATTGAAGCTCAGAAAGTAGATCTTGCTAAGCAAAAGGAGAGAATCAATGGATTGATTTGGACTCAAAGAGAATTGAAAAAAGCTAAAGAGGAAATCGAGCTTATGAATTCAAATGTTGCCGGTTACCTTGCAGAAATCAGACAACTTAAAGATGAAAATGCTGGATTAACCGAAAGCAATAAACAACTCTACAGTAATAATGAATTATTAACCAATAACCTCAACCAGTCGATGAAAGACATTGAGCGTTTAGATTCTACTCAGACTGTTCTCGTAACCATGAAAGAAGAATTATCTCAAGAAAACAATGTTCTTGCAAATAAGGTTGATATGGCAGAAGCAATAAAAATTAACGCAATCTCCGTTGAAGGTTTTAAGAAAAAGGATGGTGGAGAACTAAAATCTAATAGAAGAGCAAAAAACATACAGGTTTTGAGATCATGCCTTTTAACTGAAACGAATATGGTAACAGCTGTAGGAGATGAAACTTTTTATGTTCGAATAATTAACCCACAAGGAGAAACACTAGCGATTGAAAATTCTGGCAGTGGTGTACTTACTAACAAACTATCAGGTGATGAAGTAAGGTTTACTACAAGTGGTACTGTACAATACGATCAAAAAGACACTCAGGTATGCATCGATTTTACGCCAAACCATGTATTAAGTGCTGGTTTGTATCAAATTGAGGCCTACAACAAAGACTATATGGTTGGAAAAGGTTCTTTTATCTTAAAATAAAAACAATTTAGCATTCAGATTGGTTAGTTACCTTTATGTCTACAACTGATCTGAATGCTTAATTGGACCTTTAGTAAGAAAAATAATAACCCCGAAGACAATCCTTTCGATAGGCTCTTTAAGTTATTTCAAGAGATTCTCATCCATACTTCTGGCAATGTAGAAGAAGCCTTGAGCTGGATGACTCAATTGGATAAACAATATGATCTCACTGATGAAAATTATGGCCTTGCAGATTTTATACAAGATTTAAAGGATCAAGGATATCTCTCAGAAAAGCAAAGAGGAGGAGCTGAAATGAATCCTACTTCAAAATTAGAAATCAGCCTTCGAAGAACGGCCTTGTCGGACATATTTGAAGATCTACAAAAATCCAAATCAGGAAAACACAATACAAAAATCATAGGTAGAGGGGATGAATATACAGAAGAATCTAAATCCTATGAATATGGAGATCCGCTGGATAAGCTATCCATGACAGAATCTCTAAGAAATGCACAAATCAACCATGGTATTGACAACTTCAAATTGACCCAACAAGATCTAGAAGTTCACGAAACTTTCTACCAAACACAAACAAGCACAGTGTTGATGATAGATATTTCTCATTCAATGATTCTGTATGGTGAAGACAGGATTACTCCTGCCAAAAAAGTTGCCATGGCATTGGCAGAACTAATTACTACTCAATATAAGAAGGATACCTTAGACATCATTGTATTTGGTAATGATGCTTGGCAAATACAAATTAAAGACCTGCCTTATCTTCAAGTTGGACCTTACCACACCAATACAGTTGCAGGTCTTGAACTGGCAATGGATATTTTACGGAAACGTAAAAATCCCAATAAACAGATCATGATGATTACGGATGGGAAACCAACCTGTATTAAGAAAGGCAAAAAGTACTATAAGAATGCATATGGCCTTGACAAGAATATTCTTAACAGAACTTTAGGTCTTGCGACAAAATGCAGAAAGTTAAATATTCCAATTACCACATTTATGATCGCTAGAGATCCTTATTTGGTAAATTTTGTAGATCAATTTACAAAAGCAAATAATGGCAAAGCTTTCTACAGCTCATTGAAGGGATTGGGTGAATTTATTTTTATGGACTATAAATCAAACAAAAGAAAAAAGAGATAAACGAGGAGAACATGGATTACAAAAGTATTACAACATTAGGTGAACTAAAAAAATCTAAATATAATCAGCGTAGCGTTAAACAAGAATTACGTGAAAACCTGATTAAAAAATTACAAAAAGGAGAAAAAGTCTTTGAAGGAATTATTGGATTTGATGACACTGTAATTCCAGACATACAACGGGCTATATTATCATCACACAACATCCTATTATTAGGATTACGAGGACAAGCCAAAACAAAAATCGCTAGACTTCTTACCCAGTTATTGGATGAATATATTCCTGTTATCGAAGGCTCTGAACTCAATGACGATCCATTTAAACCATTGTCCAGAAATGCCAAGGATCTCATTTTAGCAGATGGTGATAAGACAAAAATAAAATGGATTCATCGGGACGATAGATATGTTGAAAAACTTGCTACCCCCGATGTAAGTGTTGCCGATCTGATTGGTGATGTAGATCCTATCAAAGCAGCAACCTTAAAACTACCTTATTCTGATGAAAGAGTAATTCATTTTGGCTTGGTGCCTCGTGCTAATAAATCCATCTTTGTGATCAATGAGTTACCAGATCTTCAGCCAAGAATACAAGTTTCCTTATTTAACATCTTACAAGAAGGTGACATACAAATTAGAGGTTTCAAATTGAGAATGCCTTTAGATATGGTATTTATTTTTACAGCAAATCCTGAAGATTATACCAATCGAGGAAGTATTATAACACCCCTTAAGGATAGAATAGAAAGCCAAATCCTTACCCATTATCCTATCTCCACTGATATCGCCAAAGAAATAACAAGACAAGAAGCTTTAATGCCTCAGTCTCAGCAAGAATTAATCGAGATAAGCGAGATGAACCGAGACATACTAGAAAGCATAGTATTTAATGCAAGAGAAAGTGAATACATTGATGAAAAAAGTGGGGTTTCTGCAAGAATGAGCATATCGGCATTGGAAAATCTTGCTAGTGCAGCTGAAAGACGGACGCTTATTAATGGTGAAAAGAATACCAAAATTAGGATCACAGATTATTGGGGAATTATTCCCGCGATAACTGGAAAAGCTGAACTCGTATATGAGGGAGAACAAGAAGGCCCTCATAATGTGGCAATGCATCTTATTCAAAATGCAATAGAAGAATTATTTGATGTTTATTTTCCAAATCCAGATAGTGATTCAGAATCCAACGATGTATATGAAGTTTTAAAATTATGGTTTGCTTCCAATAACTCAATTAGTATTGGGGCTGATGATTCAGAAAAAGAATATAGAAAAAAACTGGATGCTGTCCCTGGTTTGAAAAACATTGCAAAAGAATTTTCTGATAAGGGTGATAACCCATATTTTATGATGGAACTTATTCTTAATGGATTGGCCATCAAGGAAACAATAAACTTCGAACTGAGCAATCAGATTGTCGAGTTTAGGGATATATTATCTGATAACTTAAATGACTTGACGGATTTCTCTGGACTCAATTAGAAAAAATTTCTTTGATTTCTTTGGCTTCTTCTGGCTTAAGTCTTCCACTTAGAACAAGCCGTAACTCACGCCTACGTGTGGCAGCATTGTATCGATCCCATTCAATCTTGTTTTGAGGACTGATTTTATGGACTTTTGTAGGTTTCAAATTGCTCTCATTTAACGCCACAAAAGAAAAGTATGCATGATTGGACTTCCTAGGATTAGCTCCTGTTATTTCGGCTACTTGCACTTCTACATAGACTTCCATAGAACTATTAAACGCTCTGGTTATCTGTGCCGTTATGGTTATCACATTTCCAAGTTTAATTGGTAAGTCAAAAGAAACATGATCAACAGCAGCAGTCACAACATGAGCCTCCGCATGTTTTGCAGCGCATACTCCCGCAGCTATATCCATCCATCTCATCAAGTTTCCTCCCATAAGATTTCCGAGAGGATTTGTATCGTTTGGCATAATCATTTCGGTCATGATTGTTTTAGAGTCCGAAACAGTTTTATCCTTTATGTTCATGTTATATTTATTAATTCAAAGCCGAATACTTCCGTAAATGAGTATTGCAATTTTTCGAAAACATCATTGACATAAATGTCCTTTCCAAGTTCAGAAGAGAGATTTGTTACCTCCTTACCCTGCTCATTGATTCCACAAGGAATAATATTTTTAAAATATGACAAATCAGTGTTTATATTTAATGCAAACCCATGCAAACTAACCCATCTACTCATATGAACTCCAATAGCACAAATTTTCCTTTGACCATTTGCATCATTTAGCCAAACGCCCGTAAACCCATCAATCCTTTCTCCATTGATTCCAAAATTTCTTAAAAACAAAATAATTGCTTCTTCTATATCACGTACATATTTATGCACATCATGATAGTAGTCATCAAGATCTAAAATTAAATAGCCAGTTAGTTGACCAGGTCCATGATAAGTAATATCCCCTCCTCTATTGATTTTAAAATATTCAATTTCTTTATACGCAAGCTCCTCCTCATTGATTAACAAGTTATCAGAGTTTCCAGATTTTCCTATTGTGTACACGGGCTTGTGTTCGCAAAGAATAAAGTGTCCTGAAGGGTTAATCAGCTCAATAAATGCATCTTTTCCCAACTTTTTCCGTTTATTTTGTATTAGGTTCCTTTGCATCGTCTTTTGAAAGTCCCAAACCTCTTTGTACTTTAAATTTTTTAGATAATGCAATTGAACCAAAGGGGCATCTGCCATTTTACTTTTTTATTAATTTAAAGCTATAGCGCAAAAGTAGTTTATGATATGAGAAAACAAATTTTAAATTCCCTTTTTATCTTTTTATCATGTTCTCTTAATGCACAATTTGCCCCAGACTTCACTATAACAGACACTTCTGGAGAAGAACATAATCTATATACTGATTATTTGGACCAAGGTAAAACGGTTGTACTTAAGTTATTTTTTGTTGGGTGCCCACCTTGTACCAACATTGCGCCAGATGTCCAACAACTATATGTGGATTGGGGAGAAGGACAAGCAGATGTTGAATTTTTTGAATTAAGTACACAAAGTTCAGATACAGATATTGGTATTATTAATTATCTATCAGGACTGGATGTTACCATTCCCGCTTCGGGACCTGAAGGAGGCTATGAAGCAACAGAACCTTATCGCATGGGTGAATTTGGAACCTATTGGGGCACACCAGCTTTTGCAGTGATCGCTCCTGACAGAAATGTTGTTTACTTTAAAAGTACATCCAATTTGACACAAGTGCATGAGGCTATTTTGGAGACTGGTGCAGTACCAGTAAATGAAGAAGAAGAAATGCCTGAGCCAACTAGTCTGCAATTTAATTTTACAGATGCTTTTGGAAAATCTGTTGAAAATGTAAATATTCACATAGCTGATCAGAGCCCATTAAACTCAAACACATACCCACTTGGCGTAAATAGTCTTAATGCCATCGAAATTATTGATTTGAATGAAGAATACCCTGGCATCATTACCCCAAAATTGGTTTTTAGTAAAGAAAGTAATCTAACCGAAGGGCTAAATGGAATAGACTTAATCACAATTCAGAAACACATATTAAATATCAATGAAATTACGAATCCTGATATTCTGTTGGCAAGTGATAGTAATAACAACGGATCAATTAATGGTCTCGATTTGATTATTATACAAAAGTTGATACTTGGCATCAGAGATGATTTTCCAAACGGAGCAAGTAATTGGATTTTTAAACAAAATGATATCCCTTTGGAATTGAGTCCAGGAAATACAATTGAAATTAATGTTGAAATGATAAAAAGAGGAAACGCAAAAGGTTAGTTTTTAGAAAGATTTTCAATAAAAGGTAAATTATTAAGACTGTGTGACATACCAGAAATAGCCTTTCTATAAAAATTAGCGGATTGGTCATAAAATAAAAAAATAACCGGGCACTCTTCAATTAAGATACTGTCCATTTGTCGGAACAATAATTTTCTCTCTGCATTATCAAGTATCAAATTACTTTTCCTATATAATTCATCAAAGTCTTTATTTGAAAATCGAGTGTAATTTGGCGGTGCAGAATTAGAACCATAAAATACTGACATAAAATTTTCTGTATCAAGATAGTCGCCAATCCAAGAAGCTCGAAACAAGGGTATTGCTCCTTTGCGCATTCCTTCTCTTAAGATTGAACTTTCCATAACTTCAATTTCACAAGGAACTCCTATTTGCTCCCATTGTTTGGCAATGAATAGCATAATATCGGCATAAGGTTGATTAGTATAAATCGTAAGCTTTTCCAAATTTGCAAGATCAATTCCAGACATCGAAAGATGCTTTTTTGCCAATTCTTGATCATAAGGATAGCCAACCAACTGATCTGTAAAACTATTTAATCCTTTTGGTGTGAAACCTGATTGAGCTGCAAAACCAACCCCATTTCTTAGTGTTTTCATCATCAATTGTTTATCGATTGCAAAGTTTAGAGCTTTTCGAAAGTTTTTATTTTGCAAAGGATGGTCTTCTTTAACCAGACTTAAATTGATTCCAATGTATTCTGTATTCAAATAAGCTGATTTTAAAAATTTAATTTCGTCATGATGCTTATTCTGCAGTTTCCCATCTGCAGTAAGCATTTCATTGATGAAAGATGACTCAAGCCCTGAAACGAGGTCTAAATTGCCATTCAGCAATTCAAGGAATGCAATTTTTCTATCCACTATAAAATCGATTTTAATACCATCAAGATTACCAAGAGGACGCCAATAATTTTCATTCTTGCTCAA
Source organism: Saprospiraceae bacterium (assembly GCA_020630955.1). Taxonomy (GTDB): domain Bacteria; phylum Bacteroidota; class Bacteroidia; order Chitinophagales; family Saprospiraceae; genus JAHDBF01. Next base: position 53,341 of record JAHDIE010000002.1, on the reverse strand, counting down.
ATATATATTTTGATTCTTTATCCACTTTTTAAATTTGTAGGGGCCAGTCCCAATTGGGTTGTTTTTCCAATCTTCTCCAAAGTACTCAACGGCTTCTCTTGGAATAATAGAACAATATTGCATCGTTAAAATGCTCAACAGAGGTCTGAAGGGTGATTCTAAGTTAATTATAAAGGTTGAATCATTCTTTGCAACAAAGGGTTCTGTTGTTGAAATTTTATCTTCAAAAATCCACGATCCAGGTGAATTAACTTGTTCAGAGATAATTCTTTGTAAGCTATATTTTACATCATAAGCATTGACAACTCTAGTACTATCTGGACCAAACGAGTGATGATTGTGAAAATAGACATCGTTTCGTAAGTAAAATACATACTCAAGGCCATCATCAGATATTTCGTAGGATTTCGCCAATGAAGGAATAATTTCCGAATTATCATCAACACAAACAAGTGTGTTAAAAATGTGGCTTGAAATCCAAATACTACTAAGACTTTTAGCAAAAGCTGGATCTAAGGAGTTAGGGTGGTTAACCAAATTGTATTTGAAAACATTTGAGGACTTAAGATCAGGTTTACATGAAAAACTAACTGTGAGAAACAGTATAAGAGTAGTTGCAAACGTCAATGACCTTTTCGTTATTATCATTATTTACAGAAATTTTAACAAATCCTAAAGAACTGAATATCAATTAGTTATTCTCAAAATACAACAAGCATAGCATTATTATATTATTCAAGGAAGCGCATGCTTTAATGACTTCGTATTAGTCATGTAATCAAGTTGTAAAAAACAGAGATTAATTTTTCTAACCAAATTTAAAAACATGAATTTTTTTGTACGAAGGTTTTGGCGAATCTCTTTGCTCGGAGTGCTATTGTGCCTCGGTCAATCAGATAGCCTTAGAGCGTCTGATGATTCCTATCTATGCTTAGATGCAAACCTTGGTGAGCAACAATTGGAAGGGATGATAGTATGCAGTACCGCACCTATAATTTCTTGTCCTTCTATGTATATAGGATGTCCTGGTTGGTCGATTGAACCAGGTTACGCTGGTTATGCAACAGCTGTTGCAGGAGATCCAGACTGTCCAGCACCAATTGTAAGTTATGTTGATGAAGTCGTGGTTAATCAAAGTTGTCAATATGAAGTTCATAGAACTTGGACAGCAGAATACCCGGGCAACATTAATCCTTGGTTGTTCGCTGATTGTACTCAAATTATTATGCTTACTGACAATACAGATCCATTAATAAAAAATTGCCCTATTGATATTACTGTTTCAATGAATTCAGACTGTGTAGGAATAGCTACATGGTCTGAGCCAGTTTATACGGACAATTGTGGTGTTAGTACGGCTAGTCCAAATTATAGCAGTGGTACCGTATTTCCGGAAGGGATGACTACGGTCATTTACACTGTTTATGATAATTGTGGTAACTCGAGTACTTGCAGTTTCAATGTTACTGTGGAAGGAAGCTGTTGCAACAATGCGCCTGTGATTGCTTGTCCAACAAATCAAAACTTATGCCCTGGTGGAGGGACTGCAAGTTATCATCCTGATATTACAGGATATGCAACCGCCATTGAAGCCAACAATTGTGAAGATGCAATCATCACATGGTCTGATGAATTACAAACATTAGCAAATTGCGACAGCGGATTGAAAGTAATCAGAACTTGGAATGCTGTTGATCCATTTGATAGTGCATTGTCTAGCTCATGTGTTCAAATAATTATGTTAACTGATGAAGAAAATCCAACAGTATCTTACTGTCCGAATGATATCACAATATTAACGGAAGATCCTTGGGGAGCAATTGCTACTTGGACTGATCCAATATTTAATGATAATTGTGGTATTTCAACAATGAATTATTCTCACACAAGTGGAAGCGTTTTCGGCGTAGGTACAACTGAAGTGACCTATTCAGGAATTGATTATTGTGGAAATTTCCTCAATTGTAGTTTTACGGTAAATGTTATTGAACAAGTATGTGAAAATAATCCAGTAATTACTTGTCCACCAAATAGAAGCATTTGCCCAGGAGAAGGACCCGCAGCTTACCATCCAGATAGAATGGGCTACGCAACGGCGATAGAAGGTGGTGATTATTGCAATGAACCAATAATCGCGTGGGCAGATGTATTTTTAGATATTCCAAGCTGTCCAAATGGAATGACAGTTAAAAGAACCTGGACAGCAACTGATCCTGAAGATTCAACTTTGTTAGATAGCTGTATCCAATTTATAGAAATAAATGATGCAACACTACCTACACTCGTAAGTTGCACAACTGATATTATTATTGAAGCTAATAGTGAATCAGGCATCTTGGTTAATTTTACAATTCCAGAATTTGAAGATAATAACTGTGGAATGGAGTCAATATATGGCACACATAACAGTGGAGACTTTTACCCCATCGGGACAACCAATATAATTTTTACTGGAACCAATGAGTGCGGTAACTCTGCAACTTGTAGCTTTAATATAACTGTTACTCCTGCAACATGTAACACACCTCCAATTATCACTTGCCCTATTGATTTAAGCATTTGTGTTGATGCAGATACTCATCCCAATGCAACAGGATATGCAACTGCAATAGCAGGAGGAGGAATAAACTGCGATACTCCAATTGTTTCATGGTCTGATTATGTCCAACCCACTGCCAAGTGCGATGGAGCTCAAGTAATCACAAGAACATGGACAGCGCAAGATCCTAATGATCCAACATTAATTTCAACATGCACTCAAACAATAACAACTGAAGATGAGCTTAACCCAGTTCTAGCTGGATGTCCTGACAATATTTCTGTCATTTCTAATGGAACTGATTGTGAAGCAATTGTATTATGGAATGAACCTATAGCTAGCGATAATTGTGAAATCCAACAACTCATATCTTCACATTCACCAGGAAGCTGGTTTAATGAAGGAACCACTACCATCAGTTACACTGCATACGACAATTGCGACAATTCAAGTACATGTTCATTTACAGTAACTGTAATTTGTGAAAATTTACCATGCAGTGTCGTCCCTATCATAAATTGCCCTGCAGATTATAATTCTTGCCCAGGCAGTTCAACAAATCCATCAGTCACCGGATATGCTTCAGCAAGTCCGGGTTTAGGATCTTGTGATCCACCAATTTTAAGTTATTCTGATCAACTAATTACAAGTGGACCTTGTGCTGGACAAAAATTGATTCATAGATCTTGGACGGCAACAGATCCACATGATGCCAACGTATACTCTACTTGCCTACAAATTATAACCTTGTCTGATATTATTGCTCCTACTGTTTCAAGTTGCCCAAATGATATTGTACTTACAGGAGATAGCAATTGCAGTGCTATTGCTAATTGGACCATCCCAACCGCATATGACAATTGTGGAGCAGTAACAATAAGCTCAACCCATAATTCAGGATCATCATTTAGTTGTGGAACAACAACAGTAATATACACTTTTGAGGATGGATGCGGCAACCAAAGTTTTTGTTCATTTGACGTTACTGTTCTTGCAAGCAATATTGGATGCTCTGTCGTACCAATTATAAATTGTCCTGCGGATTGGTATGCATGTCCTGGAACATCAACCCATCCATCTACAACAGGATTCGGATCCGCTTTACCTGGTTTAAGCTCATGTGATATGCCTATAACTAGTTACAGTGATCAAGTAGTGAGCAATGGACCATGTGCAGGAGCAACATCAATACACAGAACTTGGACTGCATTTGATCCAAATGACCCTACAGTGAATAGTTCATGTGTTCAAACAATTATCTTGAGCGATAATATACCACCAGTAGTAAATTCATGCCCATCAAATATCTCAGTTATGGGTGATTCTAATTGCCATGCTATAGCAAGCTGGACAGCACCTGTAGCAACTGATAATTGCGGTATAGCTAATATTAGTTCAACTCATGCTCCTGGTTCAATTTTCGAAGAAGGAACAACTGTTGTTACTTATACAATTTCTGACAATTGCGGCAATATCACCAATTGTACATTTACAGTAACAGTAAGTTGTGCACCAAGTTGTGTAGCCCCAATTATTGATTGTCCAAATTATTACGCAGGATGTCCGGGTACTAGCACAGATCCAAGCATAACTGGATATGCTACAGCAATAGCTGGATCCGCTAATTGTGCAGCACCAATTCTAAGCTACTCAGATCAAATATTAAGTACTGGTCCTTGTCCTGGATCACAATACATATATAGAACTTGGACGGCGACAGATCCTGTAGATCCAACACTATCTAGTTCTTGTATACAAGCAATAAATATTAGTGACAATATTGTTCCGACAATTTCAAATGTTCCGAGTGACATTAGTGTTTATGGTGATGAAAATTGTCAAGCAATCGTTACTTGGGTGGCTCCTGTGGCAACAGATGGCTGTGGAAGCCCTGCTAGTAGTTCTACTCATAACCCAGGAAGTATTTTTGATCTAGGAACAACAACTGTCAGTTACACATTCACAGATGCATGTGGAAATTCTAGCACAACAAGCTTTAATGTGACAGTAATTTGCCTTATAGAAAACTGCTCAGCAGCACCTATTATTTCTTGCCCTTTAAATTGGAATGCTTGTGTTGGTACTTCAATATTACCATCAACCACAGGTTATGCAACTGCCATACCTGGCGGAGTCAACTGTGATCCTCCTATTGTGACTTATAGCGATCAAGTCGTAAGTAGTGGACCATGTGTAGGAGCTCAAACCATCTACAGAACATGGACTGCCAAAGATCCAAATGATCCGACAAATGCATCAAGTTGCATCCAAGCTATTGTATTAGATGATAGCTCTTTGCCAACTATATCAAATTGTCCTGACAATATATCTGTGCTAGCAGGTCCTAGCTGTACTGCAGTAGTAAATTGGGTGGAGCCTATTGTGACAGACAATTGTGGAATCGCAAGTATTAGCTCTAATTATAGTTCAGGATCTGTTTTTTCAACAGGTACAACCCAAGTAATCTATACTATAACAGACAATTGTGGAAATGCTGCCACTTGCTCATTCTCTGTAACAATATCATGTAGTAATCAAGGATGTAGCTCAACTCCTATAATAAATTGTCCAGCAAATTATATCGGTTGCATTGGAGCATCTTCACATCCGAGTTCAACTGGTTATGCTACTGCTAGCGCTGGCTTATCTTCATGTGATGCACCAGTAGTTACCTATAGTGATCAAATAGTTAGTTCAGGACCTTGCGCTGGTGCGCAGGTCATCTATAGAACATGGTTAGCCACTGATCCTAATGACCCAACAGTAAACGCTAGTTGTGTTCAAACAATAACCATCGGTGATACTCAAGCACCAACTTTTGTTTATTGCCCAACAGACATTACTATAGATGGAGGTCCTTGGTGCGATGCAGTTGCCTCATGGACTGCCGTAACAGCAACCGACAATTGTGGTTCCCCTAGCTTAAGTTCTACACATACGGTTGGAGAGTTACTACCACTAGGAGTTACCACTGTAACTTACACAGCAACTGACGCTTGTGGAAATACGGCTCAATGTTCTTTTAATGTAACAGTTACTTGTAACAACGAATGCAATCAACCACCAATGATCAATTGCCCAAATAATGTTTCATTATGTCCTTGGAGTCCAATGACGCCGGATATTACCGGATATGCAACAGCGACTGGATCAACAAATTGTGGAACACCTTCAGTGACATTCAATGATGTTATTGTTTCTTCAGGAACATGTGGAGACAAAGTAGTATATAGAACTTGGACCGCAACAGAACCTATGAACACTATGTTAACATCAAGTTGTACACAAATAATAACTCTTGTTGACAACTATGCACCAGGTATATGGGATTGCCCAATAGATATAACTGTTAGTAATGGATCTCCAGCAATTTGGACAGAGCCTACGGCTGATGACAATTGTGAATTGGAATCCTTTACATCAACTCATAATCCCGGACACATATTCCCGATGGGCACTAATACTGTTAGCTATACAGCTGTAGATGTGTGCGGAAATATATCTCACTGTTCGTTTAATGTTACCGTTATTAGTGCAGGAGGAAATTTAAATTGTCCTGATGATATAGTTGTGGCCTGTGGAAACAATGGAGGAGCTTATGTAAACTGGAATGAACCTAATTATACAGGAACCTGTACTTCTTCTTGTTCAATTGGTGCTAATATTCCAGGATTTATTTACATGGGTTCTTTTGGTGGTAGCCAATATTATTGCTCCGTTAACCCTGCAACATGGCCACAAGCACAAGCTGCTTGTTTGGCGAATGGAGGATATTTAGCTTCTGTCAACAATCAAGAAGAAAATAATTTTCTTGCCAATATTCTAACCAACCAAACAGCTTGGATAGGGTTAAATGATGAGGCAAATGAAGGAAATTTTGTTTGGACAAACGGTGATCCAGTAACTTATACCAACTGGTATGAAGATCAACCAAATGATTATAATGGCAATCAGGATTTTGTTGAAATGTTACCAGATGGTTTGTGGAATGATCAATACAATTATAAGTTACTCGAATATATCATGGAAATACCATGCAGTCCGGTAACGCAAGTTTCAGGACCTAATTCTGGATCATTTTTTACAGTAGGAACTCATACCATCACCTATGGATTAGATAGTTCATGCGGAAATACAACTTGTTCATTTACTGTAACCGTTGAGCCATCATTATCAATAGAATGTCCTGAAAACATTACTCAAGTTTGCCCTGAAGGACAATCAGGAGTGCATGTTAGTTGGCCTCAGCCAACAGCCAACTCTTGTTGTACAAATTGCACAGCAGGAGGTTATATTCCGGGATTTATTTATATGGGATCATTAAATGGACATTATTATTATTGCTCGGTTAATCCTACCACTTGGCAGAATGCCAACACTTCCTGCTCACTATATGGCGGTTATTTGGCTTCTATAGGAAGCGCTGAAGAAAATACCTTCTTGGCAAACATTCTGACCCTACAATCAGCTTGGATTGGTCTTAATGATGTAAATGATGAAGGAAATTTCACTTGGACAAGTGGAGAGCCATTAGGTTATACGAATTGGTACCCACAACAGCCAAACAATTATGGCAATAATCAAGATTATTGCGAAATGCTTAATAATGGGCAGTGGAATGACCAATATAATGATAGTATACTTGAATATATTATGGAAATTCCTGGATGTGTAAATGTCACACAAATCAGTGGTCCCACTTCGGGTTCATTTTTTAACGCTGGAAGTACCACCACAATTACCTATAAGGCAACCGACGAATGTGGTAATATCGAATATTGTTCTTTTGATGTGACAGTTCCAGACAGTGAATGTAATTCAGGAGGAATAAACTCTGATTTATTACATATTGCTGGTGTTGGTTTTGGCAATTTGCAAAACAACTCTGGTAATGATGGTGGATATGAGGATTTTACGAATCACTGCGCTAATGTGCAGGCTGGTGGAAGCTACCCTATTTCGTTAACACCAGGTTTTGGTGGATCAAAGGCAAAATGCTTTTGGAAAGTTTGGGTGGATTTCAATATGGATGGTGATTATACTGACGAAGGAGAATACATTGCTTATGGATTAGGTTCTTCAACTATTTCAGGAACAATAACCATCCCTTGGAATAATATCTGGAATGGCGCTACAACCATGCGAGTTGCCTGTAAGTTAAATAGTTACCCTACAGGACCATGTGAAGTATTCGCATATGGAGAAACTGAAGATTATTGTATCAATATTAGTGGTGCTGATATTCAAGAAGATGGAGAAACAGAGCTTAGAAGTTTTGACAATTCAGAACCAACTGTTTTAAATAGTGAACAATTACAAGGTTTAAGAATCACAGTATTCCCTAACCCGGCAACTGACTTCATTCGCATCGAACATGAGGACATATCCATGGTTGAATCAATTGATATCTACAACATGAATGGTAAAGTAGTGATAGAAGGAATTTACGCAAGTAAAGACAAAATTAATTTGCAAGGACTGGATAATGGAATTTATTTAATACGCACAAAGTACCAAGACGGCAGCGTTAGTACAACCAGATTCGTTATCCAACAATAATAAAACCTATCCCTTATTTAATCTTTAAGTCGTTCCAACATAGGTTGGAACGGCTTATTTTTTTCTTAAAACTCAAGAAAACTTTCAATATGGACTGTAATCAATGTAACTGCTTCTTCAGTTAATTCATTATTTTTAATTAACTTTTCTATATCTGATAAAGGAAGCTTCGATGGTTGAATAATAGCCCCTAAATAATTAAAAATTCCAGTTAAAGATTCCATTCCTCTCAAATTCCCTCCCCTCCCAGCTGCAATTCCTGTCAATGAAATTTTCTTTTTTGAAAAATTATCCAAGTAATTCCTTGCACATATTGCATCGATGAATAATTTAAAGATTCCAGGCATTCCTCCATTATATTCTGGAACTAAAACAAAAAATTTTTGAGCCGGTAAGATGAATTCCTCTTGAATAACTATCATTTCATCTGACAGACCATTTTCTGTATACATATGTTCATGAACAAAGTCCTTTGGTAAAGCCTCAAGTGTTAGCAATTTGTGGTCGACATTTTTTTGCATTAAAATATCTGAATATCTTTGAGCCACTAAAGCTGTACGACTATTGACTCTATTGGTACCCGCAAGTATTGTTATCATGCCATGAAGTTATAAATACAATAACACATTTAACTCAAAATCGTTTTATCGTTTATTTTTACACTAAAATACCATCATGAAAATCCAGTATTTAGGCCACGCAGCTTTTTTAATCACTATTAATGGAACCAATCTTTTGGTAGACCCATTTATAAGTGGCGGTCCTCATAAGAACAAAATTGATATCAATAATATTGAAGTTGATTATATATTATTGACTCATGGCCATGGAGATCATGTGGCAGATACTGAAGATATTGCAAAAAGAACAGGAGCTACCTTGGTAAGTAACTTTGAAATTGTGAATTGGTATGAACAGAAAGGCATAAAAGGACATGCCATGAACCATGGAGGTAAATTCGAATTTGATTTTGGCACCATTAAGTATGTATATGCAACTCATTCCAGTAGTTTACCAGATGGTACCTATGCTGGAAATCCTGGTGGTTTTGTAATTTGGACTGAAAAAGAATGTTTGTATATCGCTGGAGATACAGGCCTCACAATGGATATGAAGTTGATACCTTTACTTTGCCCACCACTAAATTTGGCAATATTACCAATTGGTGATAATTACACTATGGGCTATGAAGAAGCAATTATTGCATCTGATTTTGTAGATTGCAAGCAAATTATTGCTTGTCATTATGACACTATGCCTATTATTAAAGTAGATCAAAATCTTGTCATCACAAAATTTAGAGAGATCGGAAAAGAAATTCATTTTTTAGAAATAGGAAGAATTAAAGAATATTAATGAGTAAAATCATCGCTGTAGCGAATCAAAAAGGTGGAGTTGGTAAAACAACAACTGTCATTAATCTTGCCGCAAGTATTGCAATTCTTGGATATAAAGTATTGGTTGTAGATGCAGACCCTCAAGCCAATGCTTCGTCAGGACTAGGGATTAAAATTTTAGATGAGGAATATAGTGTGTATGATTGCCTAATGGGTGATGCAAAGGCGCCAGCAAGTATCAAGAAAACTGAGATTGAAAATCTAGACCTTTTGCCTTCTTCGATTGATTTGGTAGGGGCTGAAATAGAATTGATAAGTAGAAAAAAAAGAGAGTTCATTTTAAAAAACGTGCTCGACGAAGTTGAAGAAAATTATGACTTTATTTTCATCGATTGTCAACCCTCCTTAGGAATAATTACCGTTAATGCATTGACCGCTGCTGATTCAGTTTTAATTCCAATTCAGTGTGAAATTTATTCAATTGAAGGATTAAGTAAATTGAAGGACACAATAAATATTGTAAGGCAAGGCTTAAACCCAAATTTAACAATAGAAGGAATTATATTTTCAATGTTTGATAAGAGGCTTCGACTTGCTAATATGGTAATTGAAGAATTGCGATCTTCATTACCAGATAGAATATATGAAACAGTGATTTATAGAAATTCAAAAATAGGTGAAGCACCAAGTGTCGGTCAACCAGTTATTCTATATGATGTAGCTTGTAAAGGTTCAAAGAACTTTTTAAATCTGGCACATGAATTTATTAATTTTAATAAGAAAGAACTTATTGCTTAATTATGGGAAAGAAGGATAAAATAGGACAAGGGTTAAGAGCTTTAATATCAAATATTGATGGTGAAGAACATAGCATAGAAACAAAAAAGAAAGCTGAAAAAGAACTTTCTAAAGCAACAGCTGAAATAGATGTTAAAAAAATTGAAGCAAATCCTTTTCAGCCTAGAACTGATTTTAATGAGATCGAATTGAACGAACTTTCTGATTCTATTAAAACTCATGGGGTTATTCAGCCTATCACGGTAAGAGCAATAGGCGGAGATAAATATCAAATTATTTCAGGTGAAAGAAGGTGGAGAGCGTCAAAAAAAGCAGGACTAAAAAAAATCCCAGCCTATGTAAGAGTTACTGACGACCAAGGATTGTTAGAAATGGCAATTGTAGAAAACATACAAAGAGCCGATCTTAATTCTATGGAAGTTGCAATTTCTTTCCAAAGACTTATTGACGAATGCAATATTAGTCACGAAGAAATGGCTTCAAGGGTAAATAAAAACAGGAGTACAATCACCAACTACTTAAGACTTCTAAAACTTCCCCCTCAAATACAAAAGTCACTTAAAAATGATGAACTTTCGATGGGTCATGCAAGAGCACTAATTGGAGTAACTCCAAAGGAAGCTCAAATGGACATTTATAAACGAGTCATAAAAAGTAGTTTATCTGTAAGAGCAACAGAAGACCTTATTAAATCTTACAAAACTGGTCCTGTTAAAGTCTTGAAACAACCTGGAAGACCCTCTGCGCTAGAGATTGAGTTAAAGAAAATTAAAAGCAGATTAAGTGATCATTTCGAAGCTAAAGTAGATATTAAACGCAATGCTAAAGGCAAAGGAAGTTATGTCATCTATTTTGATTCTGATGACCAATTTAACGACATTTTAGACTTACTAGAAGATTAATTTTCTTAGCTAAAACTTGGTGAAACACTAATACTCTTGCCTTCAGCTTCATATTTATAGAAACCTTCTCCAGATTTTTTACCTAGTTTTCCAGCTGTCTTCATTTGAGTCAACAACGGACAAGGAGCATATTTAGGATTGTTAAATCCATCATAAAGCACTTCCATAATTGCATAACATATATCCAAGCCAATAAAGTCAGCCAATTGAAGTGGCCCCATAGGGTGTGCCATGCCCAACTTCATAACCGTATCAATTTCTTCAACACCAGCTACACCTTCATAAAGGCAATATATCGCTTCATTAATCATGGGCATCAAAATTCTGTTTGCAACAAACCCTGGATAATCATTTACTTCAACCGGGGTCTTTCCCAATGATTTGGAAAGTTCCATAATTTGATTGGTAACATCATCTGAAGTATTGTAACCCCTAATAACTTCGACCAGTTTCATAACAGGAACAGGGTTCATAAAATGCATCCCTATCACTTTCGATGGTCGAGAAGTTACAGATGCTATTTTAGTGATAGATATTGAAGATGTGTTACTAGCAAGAATGCAATCTGCAGGAGAGCATTCGTCCATTTGCTTGAATATTTTAAGTTTTATTTCTTCATTTTCTGTGGCTGCCTCGATCACCAGATCCGCTGACTTAACAGCCTCTTTGAGATTTGTAGAGGTTGAAATGTTTTTAATTGTTTCCTCCTTTGCATCTGTTGAAATTTTTTCCTTGGCAACCATTCTCCAAAGATTTTTATCTATTGTTTTCAAAGCATTCTCCAATGCATCTTCTGAAATATCTACCAAATTAACTTCAAACCCATTCATTGCAAAGACATGTGCAATACCATTTCCCATTGTCCCTGCCCCAATAACTGTTATATTTTTCATTAAATTTGTTTAAGCTTTTAATTGAATTAAGTGCGAAAAGGTAATCTTCTAAAATTCTGTAAAAATAAGGTATTCTTCAAGAACCTAGGCCTGTTCTATTGTCTAATTTTATGCACCACTCAAGGTAAATCTCAAACACCCAAAGCAGAGATTGATAGTAGTTTTTGGAAAGAAATTTCTGCTCTGGTTCTTTTGGATTCTATTACGATCAAACCGGAAGATCCTATTCTAAATATAGATTCATTTGTTCAATTGGTACTCTCGGATGAATCCTTCTATGATGCTTTTAAAAACTTGAGATTTTATGGGCATCAATTTGATCAAAAAATTGAATTTAAAGACAAGAGAAACAAAGTCTTAAATTATTACAAGGGTATTCATATTCAACAGATGAATGACTCTTGCAGACACATGAATGTCATATCCAAAGAACATAGTAAAAATTATTATCGACGAAAAAATCAATATCGATATTTAACATCCAAAATCATAGATAGAGTCTTTTATACCAAAGATACAATCTGTGTAAATCAAACAATTGAATCTATTTCTCCACCCGACTCGAAGTTTGAAGAAAATATCGAAAAGCTCAAAATTCTCGTATTCAAGCCGGGTCATGATGTAAAAGTTCCACTATTAGGCACTAAGTTGTCAATATTTTCAAAAGAAATGAGAAAATATTACAACTATAGTGTTTCTCAAATTCCATATAATGGTAACTTTAGCTATATATTTGATGTGGAGCTAAAACCCGAATTTACTAACAACAACACTAAGACAGTTATTCGGCAAATGAGCACATATTTTGATGCTAATAATTTTAGAATTCTAGCAAGAGAGTATCAGTTAGAATATCGAACAGGATTCTACTCTTTCGACATCGATATAGATGTCAATTTAACCAAATGGAATGAAACTTATCTACCAGAATCAGTCCGGTATTCGGGCTTCTGGAAGCTTATTGGACGTAAAGCCGAACGATGCGACTTTATATTCAAATTTAGTAACTTTAATTCATGACAATTGATAGCAATAATAGATAGTGGTTCCTCAATTTGCAAGTGGATCATATGTGATAAGAATTGTAATGAGATTGATAGTTTTAACCTACCAGGAATTAATCCAACTTCGAACCCACCAAGTGTTCAATATATTGAGAGCGTTCCAGAAAAATATAAAAACAACGTCGAAGAAGCTTATTTTTATGGGTCTGGTGTAAATACTCCTGAATCTAAAAGAATTATCAAGGACAACTTGTGCAAGCATCTTAATAAATTAAATAAGTTAGAAATTAAAAACGATTTACTGGCTGCTTGTAGAGCTGTATCCCCTGATCGAGAAAGCTATGTAGTCATTTTAGGGACTGGCACTAATGCGTGTTATTTTGATGGGAAAAATATAGGAATAAAACTTCCTAGCTTAGGATATTTATTTGATGATTATGGATCAGGCTACCATATTGGACGAGAGATTATAAAACGATACTTTTACAAAAACATGGACCCAGTCGATGTAAAACTATTTGAAGAACTTTACGGAAGTAAAAGAGACAATATTATTAATCCTCTTTATGAAACCAACAATCCCAACTCAAAAATTGCAGCGTATACAAAAATGTTGTCTCAATCTAGTCAAAAATTAAGAGACGAAATTTGCACACATACCTTTGATAGGTTTTTTAGAAACAAAATAAAACCAATTGCTCACAATACAGACCTTGAAATTAATTTTATTGGTTCGATTGCCTTTCATTTCAAACAAGAACTAGAAGATTCTTGCATTAGAAATGGATATAAATTAGGAACAGTATTAAAAACACCATTAAACCAATTATTAAAATACCATCAAACGAGATGAAGGAAATAAAAAAAATAGCAGTTTTTACATCGGGAGGAGATGCTCCGGGTATGAATGCAGCCATTAGATCAGTTGTAAGAACGGCAACATATCATGATTTACATGTTTTTGGGATATTCCAAGGTTACCATGGAATGATTGAAGGAGATATTAAAAGACTTGAAAGAAAAGATGTAGGAAATATCATTCAAAGAGGAGGCACCATTTTAAAGACTGCAAGGTCAATGGATTTTATGACAAAAGAAGGGCGCCAAAAGGCTTATGAATCTATTCAGGCATTTGATATTCAAGGCTTGGTTGCCATTGGTGGAAATGGTACTTACACCGGAGCGAAGATTTTTGGAGAAGAGTTTAACATTCCGATCATTGGGGTACCAGGAACAATTGACAATGATATATATGGCACAGACTACTCGATTGGGTTTGATACAGCAATCAATACAGCAATTGAAGCGGTCGATAGAATTCGTGATACAGCGGACTCGCACAATAGACTTTTCTTCATAGAGGTGATGGGTAGGCATTCAGGTTATATTGCTTTATACACAGGCATTGGTTCTGGAGCAGGAAATATTTTCCTTCCAGAAACTGAAGGAAATATAGATGGCTTAATTTCCCAATTAAAAAAAGAAGGCAGGAGGAAAAAGTTATTCAATCTTGTTATTGTTGCTGAGGGTAATAAAAATGGTGGAGCCATGGAAATTGCGGAAAAAGTCAAAGGTTCGCTTAGCAATTTTGATTTAAAGGTGACTATTATTGGCCATCTACAAAGAGGAGGATCACCATCTTGCAATGATCGGGTTTTGGCTAGCCGATTGGGTCATTCTGCTGTCACAGCATTACTCAATAACGAATCTGGCAAAGCAGTAGGTGTTAAAAATGGGCAGGTCGTTTATACTAATTTTTCGGAAGCAATTAGTAAAGAAAATGAAATCAACAGAGACCTGATTGAGATGGCCCAAATCTTAGCATTATAATTGAGGCATTGTTGAACTTATCTTATTTAGACAATTAATGGAACTGTAACCTTTTACCAGCTGAAAAAGGAAGCACTACCCCATTTTTGTAGACAATTTGCCCATTTACGTAAGTACTATCTACCTTTCCTTTCATTATTCTCCCTTCTAAGGGAGACCAACCACATTTGTATTCAATATTTGATTTTTTTATCTCAAATTCTGCGTCTAAATCCAAAACTGCTAAATCTGCATAGTATCCTTCTCTTATATAACCCCGCTCTCGTAGTTTGAAGCATTCAGCAGGAGCATGACACATTTTGTCTACCATTTGTTCAAGACTAAGCGCTCCTTTGTGATAAAAATCCAATATGATATTAATTGAATGTTGAACTAAAGGAAGTCCAGAAGGGGCATTATGATAATTCAATGATTTTTCCTCCAAGGTATGAGGAGCATGATCCGTTGCTATAATATCAATCGTTCCATCAAAGACAGCATTAAATATTGCCTGTCTATCATTCTCTGTTTTAATAGCAGGATTACATTTGACTTTACTACCTAAAGTTGAATAATAACTATCATTAAAAAACAAATGATGAACACATGCCTCTGAAGTAATTCTTTTATCAGCAAGACTAATAGTATTATCAAAAAGTTCTAATTCCTTCGCTGTTGAGATGTGTAAAATGTGAAGACGAGTATTATATTTTTTGGCTAGATCGACAGCCATACTTGAAGAAAGATAACATGCTTCATGGGATCTTATAATCGGGTGTTGCTCAAAAGGAATGTCTTCACCAAATTCTAATTGTGCTTTTGCAAGATTATCTCTAATAGTTTGTTCATCTTCACAATGCGTTGCAATCAACATCGGGACCTTACTAAAAATATTTTCTAAGGTCTTAGCATTGTCTACTAACATGTTACCTGTACTTGATCCCATAAAAATCTTAACTCCACAAACCTCATTCTTATTGGTTTTTAAAACCTCTTCAACATTGTCATTGGTAGCCCCCATAAAGAAGGAATAATTGGCTGGGGATACATCTGCTGCAATATTATATTTTTCCTGAAGGTTTTCCTGAGTTGTTGATTGTGGTTTGGTGTTTGGCATTTCCATAAATGAGGTAACACCTCCAGCAACGGCAGCTCTTGATTCAGAAGCAATATTAGCTTTGTGTGTTAAACCAGGCTCTCTAAAATGTACTTGATCATCAATAATTCCTGGCATAAGAATCTTTCCTTCCAGATCTACTTCCTGTTTTGCGTTAAAATCAATGATTGAATCTATCTTTTCTATTCTTCCATCTTTAATCATTAAATCACCTTCAAAGATCCTATGCTCATTTACTATTCTAGTATTCTTTAATATAATACTTGCCATATGATTTGTTATCTTTCTTTATACTATCGAAGGTAAATAAAACAATTGGGCAAAAAAAAGCTCTGCCTTCAGACAGAGCTTTAAATATTTAATTTTTAACCGTAGAGATTATGACTGATGCGACTTTGTAAGGATCAGCGTTACTCGCTGGTCTTCTATCTTCTAACCAGCCTTTCCAGCCACTTTCAACAGTAGCAATTGGAATTCGGATTGAAGCACCTCGATCTGAGATACCATAGGAGAATTTATTAATTGATTGAGTTTCATGAAGACCAGTTAATCTTTGTTCATTATCCTCTCCGTAAGCCGCTATAGCTTCTTTAATTTTTGATTTTGGTCTAAATTTTTCACATATTTCTTCGTATACCTTTTTCTTTCCAGCCTTTCTAAGCGTAGAATTGGAAAAATTAGCGTGCATTCCTGAACCGTTCCAATCTCCCTTTACTGGTTTACAATGCCAGTTAATTTTCAAACCATATTTTTCTGCAGCTCTTTCTAATAGGTATCGTGATACCCAAATCTCATCACCTGCTTTTTTAGCACCCTTTGCAAAAATCTGATATTCCCATTGGCCACACATCACCTCTGCGTTTATTCCTTCAACATTTATTCCTGCATCAATTAACTGATCCAAATGTTCTTCAACCAATTCTCTTCCAACTGCATTTCCTGTTCCAACAGAACAGTAGTATGGGCCTTGAGGAGCCGGATAACCATTTTCCGGAAAACCAACTGGTTTGTCAGTTTCAGGATCCCAAATGGTATATTCTTGTTCAAAACCAAACCAAAAGTCGCTATCATCATCATTAATCGTTGCCCTTGCATTTGTTTCGTGAGGGGTCCCATCAGAATTTAGCACCTCACACATTACCAATTTTGCATGCCTTCTATCTGGATCATCATATATTGCTACTGGTTTAAGTAACAAATCAGATGAACCACCAACTGCTTGATTTGTTGACGATCCATCAAAGGACCAAATTGGGAGTTCTTTTATTTTACCTTTAAATTTTGAGTCATCAATAATTTTAGTTTTGCTTCTCATCCCTTGTGTTCCTGGATTTCCATCCAACCAAATGTATTCAAGCTTCAATTTTCCCATTGTAGATAATAATTTGAAATATGTTATTGATTAATTGATGATGTAAAAGTAGTTTGATTTTCAATAAATTAAAATTGAATTAAATTTGTAAATTGCAATATCCAATTACAACATTTACAACATATATAATTGATTTTCAATAAATTAAAATTTATCATTTTGTTATGCCCATTGCTAAAAATGAAGAATTATTTAAATTAATACAAAGTTTAGAAAAAGCAGAAAAACGACATTTTAAACTTTATTTGAAAGGACTGGACAGTAATAAAACCAGTCAATATCTCAGTCTTTTCGATCTTTTAGAAAGCTTAAAAAGTTATGATGACAAAAAAGTCAACAAACAATTCAATAATATTAAAAAAAGCGACTTTGTAAATCTAAAGAGACAGTTATACTCTTTAATCCTCAAAAGCTTAAGACAACTTCATAGCAGACATGATATTGACATCCAAATAAGAGAACAAATAGATTATGCAAAAATATTATACGGTAAAAGTTTATATCTACAATCGTTAAAAATATTGGATAGAATTACTCCGCTTGCTCAGATTAGTAACCAAGAAATTATACTGCTTGAAATCCTAGAATTTCAAAAACTTATAGAATCAAGACACATAACTAGGAGTAGAAAAATTAAAAATAAGGTTGAAGATTTAATCAGATTATCAGACAAATCAAATGTTACGATATCTAGAACATCCAAAATCTCTAATTTGAGTTTGATGATTCAAGGCTTATATATTAAAATGGGATTCGTTAAGGATGATAAAGAACACTTTTTGGTTAAGTCCTACTTCGACAGCAATCTCCCTTCAATAATCAGCAAAAATCCAGGTTTTTACGAAGATGTGCTATTGCAACAAAGCTATGTTTGGTACCACTACATGACTTTGGATTATGAAAACAGCCTTAGCCGAGCAATTCAATGGGTTGATGTTTTTGATCGAAATCAAAATATGCAATTCAAAGACCCAGATTTATACCTACGTGGGATGCATTACATTTTGACCAATAACTTCTATTTAAAGAATAAAGATGATTTTGATGCTTGGCTAAAAAGATACTTTTTATTCACTAAAGCCAACAAGGAAAAATTTAATGAAACAACCAAGTTGCTAAATTACATATATGGTTACAACGCAAAGATTAATGAATTAATCCTTAATAAAAGATTTAGTTCAACCAATAAACTAGAAAAGCAAGTATTTAAAGAAATGCAAGAATATAGATTACAGATTGATTCTCATAGAGTCATGATGTTTCATTATAAATTTGCTTGGCTAAAGATTGCTACTGGGCACCATCAAGAAGCAATCGATCATTTAAACTATATCATTCAACCAAAAAAAGGACAACTTAGAGAAGATTTATTATGTTACGCCAAGCTATTAAATTTAATTGCAAATTATCATCTAGCTCACCATGCCTTGGTTAGAAATCTAATCCCTTCAGTAAAAAGAGCTTTTGAAAAAAATAGCGAACAAAATAGTACCTTAACAATGATTTTCACTTTACTGAATAAAAATTGGAAGGACAATAATTATGAAGTTATGGTCAACAAACTCAAAGTCAAAATTGAGAAAACCAAAACTCATAGTTATGATAAAAGAATATTTAATTATTTTGATTTCTTTCTTTGGATTAGAAGCATTTCAGAAAAATGCAAAATGTCGGAGATTTATCCTGAATAATGATAAAAAATAAATTTTTCATATTTCTTTTTTGTTGTATTGGCTATATTCATGCCCATAGTCAAGATATACCTCAAGAATTACAATTGGTCTTGGAGCAATTTCTTGAAGATCAAGAATTAGAAGAATTTGATATATCTGACATTATCATTAGGCTTGAAAGCTACCATCAAAATCCGCTGAATATAAACATTGCTGAATATGATGAATTCAAAGACCTCATGTTGCTTTCAGATCTTCAAATCGACAACATTTTAAATCATAGAGATATTTATGGTGATTTCATTAGGCTAGAAGAACTTCAAGTAATCCCAAATCTGGATTTAGAGACCATCAAAAGACTAAAGCCATTTGTTTCCGTAACAGATCCAAACAAATTTCAGAATTCAATTTTAAGCATGATTTCTGAAGGCAAAAATGAAATCTTTATAAAATCAAGAACCATAGTTGAAAATCAGAAAGGATATCTTGAAGATGAAAATGGAATTACTCCCTATGCAGGAAATAATGACCGATACTTTATTAGATTTCGCCACAATTATGAAAATAGGTTAAGATATGGTTTGACTCTCGAAAAAGATCCTGGAGAGGAATTCTTTAGAGGCTCAAACAAACAAGGTTTTGATTATACAACAGCCCATTTATATTTAAAAGATTACACACACTATTTGAAAGATTTGGTTGTTGGAGATTATTCTTTTAGTCTAGGTCAAGGACTTATCGAACATAATAATTTTGGTGCAGGAAAATCATCTTGGGTTACCAGCATAAAAAAAGGAGGAAGAGCATTCAAACCGTATAATTCCGTAAATGAAAATGATTACTTCCGTGGATTTGGTACAACAGTCAGACCTATAAAAAACATAGAACTTTCACTTATGGGAAGTTTTAAGAAAATTGACGCCACAGTTAGTGAGCCAGAAGAAGGAATAATAATTGACCCAGATCCATTGAACATTGAAATTAGTTCTATCAGAATAGATGGATATCACAGAACTGAATCTGAAATCAAAAACAAAAGAGCAATTACGAGCTTCCAAAGTGGTGGTATTCTTAAGTATAAAAAAAAGAATCATCACCTAGCTATTAATTATTTAAGAACAGAGTTTGGGGCTAGTTTTGAAAAAAATACAAGACTATATAAGAAATACCAGCAAGTACCATCAATATTAAACAACCTTAGTACTGACTATTCATTTCGATTCAGAAATTGGAATTTCTTTGGAGAAGTTGCTACCAGCAATGGCACCGGATGGGCACAATTGCATGGATTATTATTAGGAATTGATCCAACAATTAGCATTGCAACACTTTATAGAAAATATGATCCTGACTATATTTCAATATCACCAAATGCCTTTGCCGAATCGGCTGGAATTCAGAATGAAGAAGGCATTTATATTGGAATTGAATTGCGCCCGGTTTACGCCTGGAAAATTAGTTTTTATGGAGATATTTGGAAAAATCGATGGTTAAAATATCAAATAGACCGGCCTTCCAATGGAATGGAATATTTTGCAAGAATTGACTACATCATAAAGCGCAAACTGAATTTGTACATGCAATACGTTTATGAAGTTAAAGAAAGAAATTACAATCCATCGATGCATGGTACTAACAACCTGGCCTTGGTAAAAAGACATAAACTAAGAACCCATCTTTCCTATCATGTAAACAAAGCACTGGAACTTAGAAGTAGATTAGAATTTAGCTTTTATAATCATGGTGAAAACCAAAGTAAAGGCATGATGTTTTATCAAGATTTTCTATTTAGACCTATCGGCTCACCTCTCAGAATCACAGCAAGATATGCATTGTTTGATACTGATGATTTTAACACACGAATTTATGCATATGAAAATGACATCTTGTATGAATTTTATATCCCAGCTTTTGCAAACAGAGGATCCAGGTTTTATATCAATTTAAGGTATGACTTTACAAGATGGCTTACTACTGAAATAAGATTTGCTAGAACGCAATATGAGAATTTAGAGGTGATTAGCAGTGGCAACAACCAAATCGTTGGAAATAAGCAAACAGAAATAAAAGCACAAATCGTTTTCAGATTTTAATACAAAAGATATTTTTTACGAATCTCTAGATAATTCAACAACCCATTCTTCCAGCTCATCCTAATTTCTTCTTCACTTTTTCCTTCAATGAGCTGTTTTCTTAAATCACTTGTTCCTGCTAATTTTTCAAAAAAATTATTGCTCAAGAAAAATACCTCAGGATCATTATTAATCCTGGAATAAGCGTCTAATAAATAACTAAGACGTAGAGATTTTTGATTAAATAAATCATCTAAATCAACAGAAGATAAATCAACTCCGCTGATTTGGATATCTTTAAATTTTGGAAATTTAGACCCATTATTTGTTTGTGGTGTAAATATATAATGAGTATTCATTTCAACATGACCATAACATTGAAAAGGCAGATCTGTACCTCTCCCTGCAGTTACTGAAGTGCCTTCGAAGAAACATAGAGATGGGTACAATTGAACAGACAAGGCATTTGGTAAATTAGGTGATGGTTTGATTGGTATTTCGAATAATTGATAGCGATTATAATTTAAGTTGTGGATTACAATCAATTCACAATGCACATCATTTGAAAGCCACTTTTCACCATTGATCATCTGAGCATATTCTCCAATGGTCAGACCGTAAACAATAGGAACATTGTGCATACCAACAAAAGACTTAAATTCATCCTCCATTATCGGACCGTCAACATAATGAGCATGAGGATTGGGCCTATCTAAAACAATTAAAGGTTTATTGGATTCTGCGCAGGCCTCCATAACATAATGTAAGGTCGAAATGTAGGTATAAAATCTTACGCCAACATCTTGAATATCAAACAAAACAATATCTACATCTGAAAGGGATTCAGGTTTAGGTTTTTTATGCTTTCCATAAAGAGATATAATTGGGATACCAGTACTTTCATCGATATCATCTTCAACTTTTTCTCCAGCATCTGCTGTTCCCCTAAAACCATGCTCAGGAGCAAACACCTTGACTATATTAAACCCTTCTTTCAAAAGTGTATCAACCAAATGAATCCCTTTCATAGCACTTGTATGATTTGCAACCAAGGCGACTCGTTTGTCTTTTAACATTGGAAAGTAAGCAAAGGTATTTTCTAGACCTAACTTTAAGGAAGATTCAGAACCAAGATCAATACCTGCTTCTTTATGGTTTTGTGATTGACTACCCTGACAAGACAGAATAAACAGTGCGAAAAAGAAAATAGATCTAGTTAATAATTGATTCACCACGAAAGCTTTTAAACAAATATATTATGTTTTTTTATTATATGTCTTATCTCTACAAATATTAGCTAGCGTTTTAAAAATTAGAGACAATCACTTTTTTAGTCATATATTTGGAAAAAATAGTTAAAATTCACACTTCAACCCAATTTTCAACATTATTAAGAAAATCAGATTATGAAAAATTTAGGAATCCTTATATTAATAATGACCGCAATAGTAATTTCTTCTTGTGCAGATAAACCATCTAGACCAGAAGCTTTGCTATCTGAGTCGCAAAAACAAGCTGCAGATGCTGCTGCAGAAGCAGCAGCGGCTGCTGGAGTTGTTTCCGCACCAGCAGGAGTTGCTGGCTTACCTCATTATTATTGTCCTAATAGTTGTGAAGGTAGTGGCGGAGATGCGCAAGGCAATTGTCCTACTTGTGGAACAGCGTATGTCCACAATGCCGCTTTTCACAATCAAACGCCAAGTCCTTCTCCAACAACTATAACTAGTCAACCAATATTAGGTGGAGATGAAGCAAACACTCTAACTACGCCTATTACACCTACAACGACTCCTTCTCCTTCTCCTTCTCCAGCACAAAATGCAAATGGCGTTTACCATTACACTTGTCCTGCAGGATGTGCTGGCGGTGCAGCTGGAGCGGGAAATTGCTCAAACTGTGGAGGAGCTTTAGCGCATAACCAAGAATACCACAATAACTAATTATCAAAACACATAGTTTTGGTGTTTTGCAGATTAAGGCTCTCTTTCAAGAGGGCCTTAAATATTTTGTTGATATACAAAATTTAGGATCCATCAGATTTTAAAAAATAAGTTCAAGCCTTACTCATTAGAATTGTAAAATTTTATATGAGTATTGGTTTATTACAGACTTTACTCAATGACTAACTTAGAAGTATAGATTAGAAACTCTGGATTGTTATCAGGGATAAACTCTATAAAATAAATGCCTGAAGAAAGATGATTTACATGAATTGTTTTTCTACCGAATTGATTGTTTTCATTAAAAAGTACTTCACCATTTATATTGTACAACATCAGCCTTCCGTTCTTTTCATCTGGAAGATCTATGTTAATAATATCATTTGTTGGATTGGAATAAACATCAAGCTCTTTCTTGTAAAAAACTGGCTCTCCAAAAATAGTTGTGATAGTCGGATCACATTTTTCATCATCATCTACTCTAAACCTAGGATAATTTGGAAAGTTACCTAATGGAGATATCCAGGGCAATTCTAATCCTCGTTGTCTAAATTTGATTGCCACAGTTTTAAACAAGAGAACAAGATACGACGCATTGCTGAGACGATGTGTTGAGTGAAAATTCTAAAGACTACTTTTTGCTATGAAATAGTAATTCAAACCTTGGTAAAATTGATCAATTAAATCAGATTTCGAAAGCGATTTTTCATAACTTAGGAATCCATTAAGCGTGTATATAGAATAGTCTAATTTTTCAAAAAATGAGAATAATTTTTCTGGCCCATAATCATAGAAATCTGATGCCCCTAAACCATGCTCAAAGAGTATTATAGGTTGATGTTTTTCAATTAGAGTTTTGGCTCCTTCAAGAACCAACATTTCTCCGCCTTCAACATCAATTTTTATTAGATCAATAACCATATCATCTGGAATTACATTATCCAGTTTGTTCGTCTGAACTAAAATTTTCTTATCCTGTTCATTCTTCTTATCATAAGCCCTCTTTTTAAGTCCTGAATAAGAAGGGTTTGAAACGACATAATTAAAACTTGATTCACCCACTTGATTACTTGCGGCAATAGAGCTTATGATGCAATTTGGATTTGAACTATATTTCTTTCTTAAATTATGATACAAAATTGGAATAGGTTCGAATCCAAAATGAACCCCTTTTGGTGCTTGAGTAAGCATAATCTCTATGATTTCACCTTTATGACATCCGACATCTACGCAATTACTATTTTCTTTTAGTACCTGTTTCAATATCTTTTTGGTTTGAAGATCGTAAGCGTGATTTTTACTCAGGGCAAATGGACTCAGCTTTAATATTTTTTTTACGATTGTTTTAAGATCCATTAATAAGAATTGATCTGCAATTTAAGTCGTAATATTTACTTGGTCTAAGCCTATTGAATTATTTATTTGTTCTTGAGATAATTTGAAAGCCTCTTCCTTTTAGTATGCTATTTGTAATATTTCATCTAAATCACATTGCAACCCTTTAATGAATGCCTAATTATCAACAGTTTATATATTTATAATAATAATATCTAAAATTATTCTATATATGTATCGAAAAGAACCGCAGAAAATATTATATTTGAATTAGGAGTTTAAGATTACTTGTCCCAAACAGGCACAACTTAAAGAAGTTTTGGCGGTTTGGGATTTTTTATGCTTAAGGTTGAAATGAAACCGAAACTACTCGACTTGCTAAATACTGCCTATAGTCAATTGCATTTCTCCTCATTAAATCCAATTGTTGCCTTGTAAAATGATCGACATCATTTCCGTAGGCCATATGATTATGGTTTTCATTATCATGATGGATACCGATTGATTTTTTATCATATTCCGAAATTTCCCAGGGATGTTTCAAACCAAGAAAGTGTCCCATTTCATGAACCAATGTTGTTTGATTTTCCAATCCTTCATAGGCGATATATATTCTGTCAAAAGTAGGAGAAACAGATTGATACTTGTGATGTGCTGATCTCAATACAGGAGTAAAACCCATGAGTGCTTGGTCGGTTCCTTCGTGACAATAGGTATGAAATACAAAAACATTTACAGCTCCTTCTTGTTCAATTGGCGAAACGATTTCATCTACTAATTCTCCTTCTCCTTTGTAAAAGTTACTATATAAATCAGGAAGATAAGCACCAGTTTCATCGATATGGAGATTTTCTAATTCGAATCCAATCTTCCCTTCAAATTCTTGATTTAAAAAATCAATATTGTTTTGCAAGTTGCTATATATATCCTGATCCATTTCCTCCATTCCCATCAAATAAGCATTTATTTTTAAGACTGGAACTTTTAAAACCACCTCTCTGGTTTCTGACTTTAGTTCATTTTTTATGGGAATTAAACTAAGAAATAGCATAACACCCAACTTCAGGAATCCAGTTCCTGAGTTTTTCACCCTTTTGTACATCTGTGTATAGTTTCGTTACCCGAAAGTTATATTAATAAAAATCGTATTGCCACAATGTTCTTAGCTTTCTAAAGAATTGACAATTAAATAGCAAATTATAAATCGTTAATGATTAAACGAACGCAAGGATAATCCTAGTCTTTACTTATGAAAGAAAGATTATTAGGCATTTTGCCACAATTAGCCAAATTCTATTTAAATAATGGCACATATGATAATTTTATTTAATAAAATGGTCTGTTATCTTTGTCCAAACAATTTAAAGTCGATGTATACTACACTTATAATATTTTTTCTATTGTCCATAGGGTTTTCTTTTCTTTGCTCAATACTCGAAGCAGTATTGCTTAGTATTACCCCTTCCTATATTAATTCTGAAGTTTCCAAAGGAAGCGCCACCGGAAAAGCGCTTCAAGAGTACAAAGAGGATATTGATAAACCGCTTTCTGCTATCCTTACTTTAAATACTATTGCGCACACTGTAGGTGCAATTGGAGTAGGATCTGTAGCAGGTAAGATCTTTGTTGACAAAGATATTGACCTTGGTTTTATGCATCTTAGTTACGAATCTCTTGTAGCCGGAATTATGACATTGGCAATTTTAATTTTGTCTGAAATTATTCCAAAAACAATTGGAGCTAACAATTGGAAGTCACTGGCTCCTTTTACTGTATCAACATTAAAAATGCTTCTTTTCATTTTGGCACCTTTTGTTTGGGTCTCTCAATTCATTACTAAAAGGTTAAAATCCGATAAAGACAAAAGTGTTCTTTCAAGATCTGATATTATGGCTATTACACAAGCAGGGACGGAAAGTGGCGCACTTAAAGCAAATGAATCTACGATCATCAATAATCTATTAAGTTTCGAACAGCAGACTGTGAGAGATATTATGTCACCCAAGACCGTCGCGTATATGGTAGAGGAAAACATAAGCTTAGATGATTTTTACAAAGAAGGAATTAACATCCCTTATTCACGAATTCCTATTTACAAAGATCAAAATGACAATATAACAGGAATTGTATTAAAAGATAAGGTATTAGAATTATTGGCAGAAGGGAAAAAAGATGTTAAAATGGCGGATATAAAAAATCCTGTCAACTTTATCAGTCACGACACTGCACTTCCAGAACTATTCAATAAAATGACAAAACAAAAACAACACTTAAGTGTAGTCAATGATGAATTCGGTAACATTGTAGGCCTGGTTAGTCTTGAAGATTTATTTGAAACATTATTAGGTCAAGAAATTATAGATGAGACCGATACCGTTGAAGATTTGCAACAGTTGGCAAAGAAGAATTGGCAGGATAAACAAAATAAGAAAGGCTAACTATTTGTAACTGATTATTCCTTCAGGTGAATGAACGGTTACTTGATTTTGCTCTGCCTCTTCTACTCTACCGATAATCTTAGCCTCAATATTAAAACTCGAGGCAATATCTATGATATTCTGTGCTTTATCTGAAGGCAAGTAAATTTCTAGTCTGTGTCCCATGTTAAAGACCTTGTACATTTCTTTGTAAGATGTACCACTTTCTTTCTTAATCAATTTGAATAAAGGAGGAATTTCAAACATAGCATCCTTTATAATATGCTTGTTTTTAATAAATTTTTCAACTTTAGTTTGTGCTCCACCTGTACAATGAATAATTCCAGAAATATCCCCTTTTAATTGCTTTAATACTTCTTTAATAACTGGTAGATAAGTTCTAGTGGGAGAAAGTAACAACTTCCCAATTTGAATATCCTGGCCTTTAATATTTATGGTATCAGTTAAGCTTTTGGATCCTGAATATACCACTTCATGAGGAATAGCGTTTTCATATGATTCAGGATATTTCTCAGCATAAACTTTGCCAAGTACATCATGTCTTGCAGAAGTAAGTCCATTTGAACCCATTCCTCCATTGTATTCATGCTCATAGCTTGCTTGTCCTGAAGAAGATAGACCTACAATAACATCACCATCTTTTATATCATTAACAATCAGATCGGAACGCCTAAGTCGACCAAAAGTAGTGAAGCCAATATCGATAGTTCTCACAATATCACCAACATCTGCAGTTTCACCTCCAGAGTGATA
Source organism: Saprospiraceae bacterium (assembly GCA_020630955.1). GTDB lineage: Bacteria > Bacteroidota > Bacteroidia > Chitinophagales > Saprospiraceae > JAHDBF01. Next base: position 25,800 of record JAHDIE010000002.1, on the reverse strand, counting down.
AATACTAATACCTAATGATTCCATTTGTTCTATAAAGTCTTGAGCAGCCTGTATTACAACAGATAAAACTTCACCTGGTACAAATTTACTGTTTCGTCCGATTGTGGATGACACAATTATGTTTTGAATAGCTCCTACAGCACCCAGATCATCAAGATTCATTACCATTGCATCCTGAACCACACCTTTCCAAACAGAAATATCACCAGTTTCTTTCCAATATAAATAAGCTAGGCTTGTTTTGGTACCTGCTGTATCAGCATGCATAACGTTACAAAATTCCTCGTCTCCACCAACGATATCTGGCAAAATCTTGCAGAATGCGTATTCATAAAGGCCTTTGGACATATTTTTTATAGCCTTGTGAACTTCTTCTTTACCTGCTGAAACGCCTCTTTTTTGGTATCTGTCTTCTATCATGCAATATTATTGAGTAACAAATGTACAAAGCTTTACAAATCTATCTTTTGAAGAGACAAATAAAGCATTCAAGAAGAAAAATAGTTAATCTTTGCGAAGTCTTAGAGATAGACTGAATAATGTTTTTATTCAGAATTTTATTCCTTAACAGTGCAGGATTCTGACTTCTAAAAAAATTATGTCTCGTCAATATCTAAGCAAAAAAATTTAATACTGCTTTAAAAAGCAGAACCAATTACTCAAAATTGCAAAAAGAAACACAATGAGACACATTTTATTTGCAATTTTCACCACCCTTATGACCTTTTCCTTATCTGCTCAGGAGCTTCATTTAGATGAAATTGCTGAGGAAACCTTAGAGCTTCAAGAATCCAAATGGAAAGTTGGACCAAGAATCGGCATCGGAGCACATATTACACAACCTGAATCTATTGTTGTGTATTTGGCTTCTGATGGGATTGCCTATGAAATTGACTATTTAGGAAGTTCAAGTAGCAAATCAGTTGGAATTTCACTTGAAAAAACTTTTGAATATGCATTTATTCAATTTGGAATGCTTCACACAAGTTTTTCTTCAAGCTTTGATGTGACTGGATTTGGAGAAAAGGACAAGACAGCTAAGATTTTTAATGAATCTTATCGAAACATTGAAATTCCTGTTCTTGCAGGAGGAAAATTAGGAAAATTTAGACTTGGAGTTGGACCAGTTGTAAGGTATAATTTGGCAACTATTACCGAATTTACTGAACTTGTTGGGTACAAAATCAAAGATTCTAAAATAAATTTAGGCAGTCAAGCAGCGTTTGGGGTCGATCTAGGTATCTTCTCTGTAGATGTACGATACATCCATGCTTTTGAAGCTATTGGAGAGAATATGACATTTGGAGGAAATCAGGAAAACAGCTTTAAAACTAGACCTAGCGAGATTAAACTTACAATTGGAACATCGTTCTAATTTCCGACGTTTTTTAATTGCCTAAATTACAAGTCAAAAGAGTAGAATAACGATTCTGCTCTTTTTTTTTGCCTTCTATTTGAAATTGACTTTTGGATCCAAATACGCATAAATTAGGTCAATCAATAGGTTTAGTCCAATAAATAATATTGCAATTACAATAATACATCCAAGCAACAAAGGAGTGTCATAATTCAATAAGGCATTTACGGTAAGTAGTCCCATTCCATTATAATTGAATATACTTTCTACAAAAAATGCTCCTGCAAGCAGAGAAGCAAACCATCCACTCACAGTGGTTACAATTGGGTTTAACATATTTTTAAAGATATGATTCCTAATCAACTGAATAATTGAAACCCCTTTGGCTTTAGCTGTTAAAATATAAGGCTTTGCCTTTACATTAAGCATTGCATTTCTGCTAATTTGAGTAATCACAGAAATTGGCCTTACGCCTAGAGCGATAGCAGGAAGTATTAAATTTTTCCATTGGATTATTTCATCTCCTAAGTCATTTAGTGTAAGTAATGATCCTTGCATATTTAATCCTGTCCAACTTTTCCAATAAAACCCAAAAAGTAAACTAAGTATAATAGCACTAACATAACTTGGAACTGAATAGCCCAAGGTCGAAATTGCTACAATCAATCCATCAATCAAATTATCTTTATTTAGCGCTGCAATCATGCCTAAACCAATACCTAGAATTGTTGCAATTAGAATTGCGGATAAAGCTAAAATAAAAGTATTGGGCATTACGCGCTTAATCATGGTCCAAACTCTTTCTCCGGTTTGATAAGATTCACGAAAGTGAGGCGCTTTTAAAAGCAATGACTTTTCTTCACCGTCGATTAGTTTTACTCCGCCTACCCTTTCGAGTTTTATAGAGTTTGAAAGATATATTGACAAAGGAGAAAGGTCGTTGAGATAATATAGTATCTGACTACTAACAGGTTGGTCCAAAGAAAGCTCTTTTTGTTTCAGTGCTAAAGCATTGGAACTCATCTGCTGGCCAAAACTCAAAGTGGCAGGATCAACTGGGCCCATGTAGATTATTGTAGATATTAGCACAACAATAAAAACTAAAGATAGAACTCCAGAAACAAATCTTTGACTTATGAATTGCAGCATTTATTAAATCTGATAAAATAAAAATTAAATTTGCAGAATAAATCGCATTATTCCACACCAATGGATATTAAAAAATATAATTACAATCAATTAACTCAGCTTTCTCTAAAAGATAAAATGTACATTCTTGAAACAGAAAGGCTAAAAGACTACTATTCTGTAAAACCCGAATTAGCAAATTTCAAATCTCTTATAGAGCTTAAATCAAAGCAATCAATAAATCGAAATGTTCTTGCAGAAGTATTAAAAGAACAATACGAGTCATATTCAAACACTTCAAATCAGCTTGATTTAATTGATCAACTTAAAAGTGAGAATACTTTTACCATTACGACAGCACATCAACCATCCTTGCTAACAGGTCCGTTATATTACATCTTCAAAATTGCTTCTGTAATAAATTTATCAAAGCAGCTAAAACACAATTATCCTTCCTATAACTTTATCCCATGCTTTATTACAGGAGGAGAAGATCATGATTTTGAAGAAATTAACCATTTAAGTTTATTTGGAAAAGACATAGTATGGGAAGACAATGATTGGGATGGAGGATCTGTTGGTCAGGCAAGTACGAATGGAATTGATCAAGTAGTTTCAAGTATATCCCAAATCCTTGGCCAAGACTCTTACATAGGAAAGTGGCTTGAATCAAAAATCCTACCTTTACTTAAGACTGCTAAAAATTACAGTGAGTTTGCAAGAGCACTAACCCACGAATTATTTGGACAAGAAGGGATATTAATTTTATCAATGGATGACGAAAGATTAAAACACTTGTTTATACAGCATATCAAAGAAGAAATCTTTAACCAACCAAGTGAAGAGCTCATTCTAAACACTCAAAAAGAATTAGCGAAGCTTGGATGGAAACCTCAAGCACATGCCAGAAATATTAATTTTTTCTATAGAACCCAAAAGTCAAGATCAAGAATTATCTTCGATGGATTGAATTTTACGACAAACGATAATAAAAATAATTGGACCAAAGATGAGCTTGAAACTGAAATCGAAAACAACCCTGGATCTTTTTCTCCAAATGTTGTAATGCGTCCAATTTATCAAGAAAGCATTCTACCAAATTTAGCCTATATAGGAGGAGGAGGAGAAATAGCATATTGGCTTGAACGGAAAGTACAATTTGAATATTTCAAAATTCCATTTCCTATGCTGATCCGACGTAATTCAGCAATGATAGTAAGCCATAGTTTACAAAAGTTATTAATGAAGAATGACATTGAGTTTAAAAATTACTTCCAGCAAACCGATGACTTAATTAAATACTATATGTCTTCAAAAAACCAAGACTCATATTCTTTGGAAGCTCAAGAGATGGAGTTACAAAAAATAATGGGGGCAGCCATTGAAAAAGCAAAAAACGTAGATCCAACTCTTGAGAAATTTGCACAAGCGGAAGTTGCAAAAATGAAAAAAGGAATTGAGGCAATTGAAAAAAAGATTCATAAAGCAATCAAGAAAAAAGAAGAGATAGAACTTAATCGAATAGCAAAAGTTCAAAATAAGCTTTTCCCTTCAAAGGGACTGCAAGAAAGAAAAGAAAATATCTTTCAATATATCAATGACTATGGTTTCGGGCTGATCACAAAGTTGGTAAAAGAGTTAAATCCTTTAGAAAAAAAGTTTATCGTTTTCTTTATGCAACCTCTTGACTTATTGAATCAGGAACAGAAAAAATAAATAACAGATCTGATAACTTTTCCTTCAGCTCTTTTCGGTGAACAATAAAATCTAAAAAGCCGTGTTCTAACAAAAATTCAGAACTTTGGAAACCTTCTGGTAGGTCTCTTTTAATAGTTTCCTTAATGACCCTTGGCCCAGCAAATCCTATTAAAGCTCCAGGTTCTGAAAAATTAATATCGCCTAACATTGCAAAAGAAGCGGTAACTCCTCCTGTGGTTGGATCAGTTAGAAAACTAAAGTATGGTATCTTATGTCTTGATAAAAGAGCTAGTTTCGCTGAAGTTTTTGCCATTTGCATTAAGGAGAAAGCAGACTCCATCATTCTTGCACCTCCGGACTTTGAAATTATCATAAATGGAATTCTCTCTTCAATGGCCAAGTCAATTGCCTTGGAGATTTTTTCACCAACAACACTTCCCATAGAACCACCAATGAAACTAAAATCCATTGCGGCAATAATAATTTCCTTTTTATTGATCTTGCCACGCGCTACTGTAATGGCGTCATTTAATTGTGTATTGATCTTTGCCTTTTCTAACCTTTGTTCATATGGTTTTAAATCCACAAACTCAAGAAAATCTTTTGATATAATTTCATCAAAATGAGAACTATATTTTCCATCAAAAAGAATATCAAAATAATCATGGCTTCCAATTCTTGTATGGTGATCACATTTCGGACATAAATAAAGATTTTCCTTTAACTCCTTAATGGTTACTGTTTCACCACACCCTTTGCATTTATGCCATAGTCCGTCAGGAGTATCTTTTTTAAATTTTGTGGCAGTTTGGATACCATCTTTAAATCTTTTAAACCAGCCTTTATTATCATTTCTTTCTGTTCCGTTCTCAGACATACAAGTTAGTTTGTAATAAAATTATATGATTCTTGTTAAAATAAGGCATGAACTTAAACTTATTTATATATGCATTTTATTAACAATATAAACAAGGTTAATAATCAAAGAGATAGCGCAATGTTAAGATATATTATTAATTTCGCCCATATTAATATTTCTTATTTAATAAAAATTTGATGAACATTGCGATAATAGGGTTTGGCAAATTAGGTCAAAAAATTGAGGAGCAAATTCAACAAGACAAAAATACCCATCTTGTATTAAAAATCAATTCTAAAAACCTTTTAGAATTCACTCCCACTAACTTGAAGAATGTTGATGTCGCAATTGAGCTTTCTGGACCAGAAAATGCCTTTGAAAATTTAAAAAAACTTGCCTTAAATAATATTCCAACTGTATGTGGCTCAACTGGATGGACTTCACAATATGATCAGATAAAGAATATTTTTAAACAGCAAAAAGGATCCTTTTTGTATGCAAGTAATTTTAGCTTAGGAATGAATATTTTCTTTGCAATGAATCAGAAACTTGCCAAAATTATGTCTAATAAAGGATTTAAAGCAGAGATAAATGAAATACATCATGTCCATAAATTAGATTCCCCAAGTGGAACTTCCTTAACCTTAGCAAATGACATCATTAATAACCACAGTCAATATGATCAGTGGAGCATGGAGGAAAATTCTTATACGGATAGGACAATATTGATAAACGCAGAAAGAAAAGGAGAAGTTAAAGGAGATCACACCGTTACATATAAATCACAATTTGAGTTTCTTGAGTTACATCATTCAGCACTAGACAGAGCAGCATTTGCAGAAGGAGCATTAGCTGCTGCAAAATGGATTTCAAATAAACAAGGGATATTTACAATGAAAAATGTCCTTGATCTTTAATATGCAACATTTAATTCACCAATAGAATATTAATACTATGAATAAACATTTCTTAGTCTTTTTGATTTTCACATGTTTAATATCTTGCAAAACTGATCCTTCTGCGAGTAGCTCTAAAGTAAATCAAATTAAAGGCGGGAGCGAGAATGAGAATAAAGATCTTAAAAAAATATCGAAAAAAGTTTTAAAAGATTCGAATCAATATGACAGCAACATAGATGCTAAAACTGCATTGATGATGTTATCAGAAAATGATAAAATTAAAATTGTTGATGTTAGAACACAAGATGAGATAAAGGAAGGTAGTTTTCCTGGATCTTTAAAAATTGACTTTTTAGAAAACAGCTTTAAAACAAAAATAAGCAAACTTGACAAAAAGGATACATATATAGTTTACTGCAGATCGGGGGGACGAAGCGCGAAAGCTGTCTCTATGATGAAGGACTTAGGCTTTGAGAATGCCTATAACATGAAAGATGGTTTCTCTGCATTAGATAAAGCGTCAAATTAAGCAACAATTTAAATATTTAATATTTTTATAATATCTTGTAACTAAATAAGAACTTATGAAGTACATTACTTTTTTATTAAGCTTTCTTTTCGCTGGTACACTAGCGGCACAAAGCTTTTATATTGATGCTGGAGTAAAAGCTCAAATGGGTGCAACTGCATTAATTAATCAATCCGTTAATAATCACCCCAATTGGAGTTATGACATAGGAAATGGTTTTTCTTTTGGCGGAAAAGTTGGTTTTAATTTTGAAGATCATGGGATTACAGTAGATGTGTTACTTGGCAAAGGTGAATCTAGCTTTGAATTTGACAATGGAGTAAGTAATTTGATAACTGAATATGCTACTACCGATATTTATTTATTGTACCGATTAAGCAGATATAGAGGCTACTTAGAACTAGGTCCCAAAATGAATCTTTTAAGAGATGTAACCAACACGGGGGCAGATGGTGTAGCTAATGATGTTTCAGAATATTATGTTGATAATTCATATTCAGGAGTTTTGGGATTTGGAACTTATTTAATTGGAACGGATGGTAGATTTAGTGGAATATTTGGATTGCGATTTGAATATGGATTGACTGATATGGTTGATCAAACTATGGGCCAAGATCTAGGCCTCCCTGTTTTTCAAGATGCCCTTTATGCAGAAGGTTACAATACCTCAGTACCATTTTTTGCTGGCTTGGTTTTCGAACTGAATTGGGGAATAGGATATTATGGAAAAGCAAGTTGTGGGGCTAGAGGCAAATTTATCTTTTTATAAAGAAAACAAACACGCATTTATACGATAGGGTCTGAATTTTTATTCAGACCCTATTTTTTTTTGAACATTTTTTTTTGCATCATGTTAATCTTTTATGCATTATAACTACATAAGGAAAAAGCAAATAATTAAGGCAAGTATAACAGAAGCTTGGGATTTTTTCTCAAATCCAAACAATCTTGCGGCGCTTACTCCTAAATCAATGAACTTTCTCGTGACTTCAGAACCAATTGAAAATATATATGAAGGACAGATTATAACTTATAAAGTTAGTCCTATTTTGGGCATCCCAATGAAATGGGTAACAGAGATTACTCATGTAAAGCCACCGTTTAAATTTATTGACAATCAACTTATTGGTCCTTATAAATTATGGCATCATCAGCATCATTTTAAGCCCGTACCAGAAGGTACACTAATGACAGATATCGTCTATTATAGTGTTTCTCCTTTTCATTTAGGTGGTATTACTGATCAACTTTTTATAAGGAAACAGCTTAACAATATTTTTGATTATAGACATGAACATATTGAAAAATTATTCAATCAAATTTCCCCTAAAGAAAAGATTAAAATGACTGTATAATATCAAAAAAGGAATCAATTTTAAGAGATGCCCCACCAACCAATCCCCCATCAACGTCCTTTTGGGCAAAAATTTCTTTAGCATTTGAAGGTTTCACTGATCCACCGTATAGAATTGATATGTTTTCAGCTAAGTCTTCATTAAAATTATTTCGCATTACCTTTCTAATATGCTGATGCATATCTTGGGCTTGTCCAGGGCTTGCAGTTTTTCCTGTTCCAATAGCCCAGATTGGTTCATAAGCAATGACAACATTCTCCAACTCTTCCTTTGATAACTTACATATACTATTTTCTAACTGAGATTGGACAAAACTTTCATGGTCATTATTTTCTCTAATTTCAAGAGGTTCTCCACAACAAAAAATAATCTTAAGTTCATGCTCCAAAGCTTTTAATATCTTTTTTAATATTAGCTCATCACTTTCGTTAAAATATTGGCGTCTTTCTGAATGTCCAATAATCACATAATTGCAGCCAGTACTTTTCAACATTGCAGCTGATACCTCACCAGTAAATGCCCCACTTTCTTCATCATGACAGTTTTGAGCAGCAATTTTGATCCTTTTCGCGATTTGTTTTAATGGAGAAATAGATATAAAGGGGGCTCCAATGATTACCTCCACATCCTTAGGTAGCTCCTTATCTTCAAGTTTAGCGACAAAATCTTGACCAAAATCAATATTTGTATTCATTTTCCAATTTCCAGCTGCAATTTGGCTTCTCATAAAGTATTTATTTATTATAAAATTTGAATTTTAGTAGCGGCAAAATATACTATTATCAGTATAAAACGTCATATTCGAATCATAAAAATAAGATTCTACCTTAAAAACCATTGTGAGCAAAGATTACCCATATATTCATCGAGATTTAAGCTGGCTGTCATTCAATTTTAGGCTACTTCAAGAGGCCTCTGACAAGACAGTACCATTGTACGAAAGAATGAAGTTTTTAGCCATCTATTCTTCAAATTTGGATGAATTTTTCAGAGTTAGAGTCGCCAATCTTAAAAATCTGATTAAAGTAGGGAAAAAGACCCAAAGAAGCTTGGATTTTGAGCCTAAGGAATTGCTAGAAAATGTTCTCGCTACGGTCAATGCGCAACAAGAGGAATTTTCTATTATCATGGAAAACCAAATAATTCCAGATCTAAGAAAACAGGGGATCCGTATTCTTCGAATGAAAGATCTTAAGGATCATCAAAAATTTTTCGTTGAAGAATATTTTAACGAAAATCTAATTCCATATGTCCAACCATTGGTCCTTATGGATAAAAAGATACGACCATTCTTAAATAATGGTGCTCTATATCTTGTATTAAGGCTAAAAGACATTGAAAATCCAGAAGATCAAGAGCGATATGGAATTGTCAAAGTTCCTTCTGAATTTCAAGAGAGATTTATCGTTTTTCCCATTGACAAAAAAGATAAAACATCCATCATTTTTCTTGATGACATTATCAGACATTGTCAACGTATAATTTTTCCAGGATTTACAATCTTGGATAGCTTTAGCATTAAATTGACAAGAGATGCCGAATTGTATATAGATGATGAATTTGAAGGAGATCTTGTTTCCAAAATTAAAAAAAGCCTTACCAAAAGGAAGGTAGGTCCGGCTTCTAGATTGGTATACGATAGAGAAATGCCTCAGGAACTTCTTGAAGTTCTAAAAGATGTTTTTGAGCTTACCAATTTTGATTTATTACCAGAAGGAAGATATCATAATAATGCGGACCTATTTAAATTTCCAAAGTTAGGAATAGAGAGCCTTTCTGAAGCTCCCTTGAAACCACTCCTCATCAACGATTTGATTAATGGTAGGATATTTTCAAATATAGATTCGAAAGATTACTTATTGCATGTTCCTTATCATTCCTATTTACCAGTAATAAATTTCTTTGAGCAAGCGGCAATAGATCCCTATGTAACGCATATAAAAATCATACAGTACAGAGTTGCACACAAATCTAGAATCATGGAAGCTTTGATTCGAGCTGTTGCAAATGGGAAACAAGTGACAGCATTTATAGAAATTAAGGCAAGGTTTGACGAAGCTGCTAATCTTGAATGGGGAGAAAAACTTGAGCTAGCAGGTGTCAAAGTTTTTTACTCAATGCCAGGTCTTAAAGTACATTCTAAAATGGCACTTATTACAAGAAATATAAAAGGAATTGAAGAAGACTATGCGTACTTTTCAACTGGCAATTTTCATGAAGGGACTGCCCAAATTTATTCAGATATTGGACTTTTTACATCGAACAAGAAATTAATTAATGAGGCAAAAATTGTATTCGAGTATTTAGCAACTAAGAAACGACCCAAGAATGAATTCGAACATATAGCAGTAGGTACATTTGAATTAAAAGCTAAATTAAAAAAGTTAGTAAAGAACGAAATTAGGCAAGCAGAAAAAGGAAAGGAAGCGAAAATTGTTCTCAAAATGAATAGCTTGGAAGATAGTGAAATGATCGATCTGCTTTATGACGCCAACAACGCAGGTGTAAAAATCACTTTAATAATTCGAGGCATTTGCTGTTTAGTTCCCGGTATACCTGGAGTAAGTGAAAACATAACTGCTTTTGGTCATATTGATCGTTTCTTAGAACATGCCAGGGTGTTTCTTTTTTACAATAGTGGAGATGAATTAATTTATATTTCATCGGCAGATTGGATGGTAAGGAATCTTCATCATAGAATTGAAACAATGATACCGATATATGATAAGAAAATTAAAAAGCTGATTAAGGATATTCTAAAAATTCAAATAAAAGATAATGTCAAAGCAAGACGGATCCATTATAAAAAGAACAATAATTATAGAAAAACAAGTTCTGAGGTACCAATTAGATCTCAGATGGAAACTTATTATTACCTTGCCAAGAATGTAGAAAGACAGAATTCCTTGTAATTATTTTCGTTTTAAAAGCATGAAAAAGTACAATTCTTCAATCTTATTATTCTTTTTTCTTTGCATATCAATGAACTTAAATGCTCAGATTGGAGAAACTGGATTAACGCAAGATTCTACATTGTTGGAAGATGATATTTTCTATGCAGAATCCACATCCAAAAATGAAGATGGTTTTTTTGCCATGTTTGAAGGTCCACCAGGACGTGCAGCTTTAATGTCAGCTATCATTCCAGGGAGTGGTCAACTTTACAACAAAAAATGGCTAAAAGCTCCAATTGTATGGGGTCTTGAAGGGACCGCTATTGGTTTTATTGTGTATTACAGTGATTTATATAAATGTTATGATCTTGGATACAAAGGATTACTCCGAGGAGAGATTACAATATCAAAAGGATTTAGCAGTGCTTCAGGAATGAAAGAAGAGAGAGATCGATTTAAAAAATATAGAGATTATTCTATTATTGCATTAACAGTTGCACATGTACTCAACATTGCAGATGCTTTTGTAGACAGGCATTTAATGGAATTTGATGTAGATGAAGATATATCTTTAAGATTAGGATCAGCACCACATGGATTTGGCATTACGATGAACTTCAATTAGAAATCAACAATAGTCACACCATCTCCTCCAGTTTCTGCAGATGGATGCCAAAATTCTTTTATATCCTTATACTCTCTAAGCTTTGCGTGGATAGCTTTTCTTAATACTCCAGTTCCTTTTCCATGGATAATTCTTAAGCTTGAAAGATTACTCATTAAGGCATTGTCCACATATTCTTGGACGTGATCTACAGCTTCTATCATCGTATACCCTCTAACATCCAACTTACCTTCTAAGGTCATAGGGTTGTTTATGGTTTCCGTTTGAACAGATTTTTTAGCTCGAATATTCATTGGTGTTTTGGCTGGAACCAAATCTCTCAAAGGAACATTAAGCTTCATAAATCCCATAGATAAAGAAGCAATATCTTTTTTAATAGACAAAATTGCAGCTGCTTCACTTCCGGTTCGTAACTTTACAAAATCTCCTACTTTTAAAGTTTTATAATCAAAATTATCATTGTAGTATATTTCTTCTTTCAAATCGTCAATTCGTTCTACAACTTCTTTTTTTTGATCTTTTAGTTTGGCCGCTAACCTTTGTGCATCTTTTAATTTCTTTTCCTCTTTGAGCTCTTTAATTACTTTGTTTAATTCAATTTCATGGAGATTTAATTCATTAAGCTTAACCTCTTTTTTCTCCATTTTTAACTTCTTTCTTTTAAATTCTAAATCTCCGTATGCATTTTCATAGGATTCAATTAACTTTTGAAGTTTAGCTTTTTCATTTTCATTTTCTCTTAACCGTTTTTCATACATTCTTTTTTCTTCTTGAAGATCATTTAATAACTCATCAATTTCTTTTGCTCCTTCTCCTGCGTTACGCTTTGCTTTCTTCAATACATTTTCAGGCAATCCAACACTCTTTGCGATTTCATAAGCGAACGAACTACCCGGTTTTCCAATAATTAATTTGTACGTAGGATATAGTTCTTTTTTATTAAATTCCATTGCTCCATTTATCAAATTAGGATTATTGTAAGCATACATTTTAATATTTGAATAATGTGTAGTAATCAATCCAATTGCCTTTTTCTTATTTAATTCTTCAAGTATCGCTTCGGCAATTGCACCACCAAGTTTAGGATCTGTTCCACTTCCAAATTCATCAATCAGGAATAAACTTTTTGAACTTGCTTTGTGCAAGAAAACTTCCATATTTTTCAATCTAGAACTATAAGTACTTAGATCATCTTCCAAGGATTGTTGGTCGCCAATGTCTACTAAAATATGACTAAATAAACCAATTTTTGAATCTGGCAAAGCAGGAATTAGCATTCCGCTTTGAACCATAAGACACATTAAACCAACCGCCTTCATGGTAACTGATTTCCCACCAGCATTAGGGCCCGATATCACTAAAATTCTTTTGTCCCGATCTAATTTTAGATTAAAAGGAACAACTTTTTTATCTAATTTTGCATGCAACAAGAACAACAACGGATGGTAAGCTTTTCGAAATTCTAAACTATAATCATCTGTTATTTCAGGGATTTGTCCATTATATTCTTTCGCTAATTGGGCTTTAGACATAATGATATCTAATCGTACAATAATACGTTGCCACATTTCAAATTCATCACAAAATGGTCGCAATGTCGAACAAAGATTTTTGATAATCTTTCGTATTTCATGTCGGCGTTGAGCTTCTAACTCAAACAATTGATTGTTAATGTACAATACTTCCTCTGGTTCAATAAAAACAGTTCGACCAGTAGAGGATTCATCATGTATGATACCTTTAATTTTTCTTTTGTGTTCCGCAGGCACACTCATCACTCTTCTCCCTCCTCTCATTGTTTCCTTATTATCTTTAAGCAAGCCTTTAGCAGAAAATTCAGATGCTAATTTGTCAAAAGTCTTATTCAATTCGCGTTGCTTGGAATTGATGAGTTTAATGATCGAATTTAATTCTGGAGACGCTGTTGGTTTAATATCTCCTTCTTCGGTAAAAATCCTATTATATTCGGAGATTAATTTTTGATCAAAAATTATTTGTTCTATTATTTGTTTTAGATGAGGATAATTTTTCTTAAAAGCTGGATTTTTAAAAATTTCGCTTAGTTCATATATAGACCAAATTTGATCATAGATTTGAAGAATATTTTCTATTTCTAAAACAGAGTCAATTTTTCTCAACCAGAAAAGTGCTTCATTGATATCATGGTAGGGGCGAAGACTTAGGGGATTACCTTCTTCGGCCATTTGTCGTATTTCAGCTACTTCATTAAGCATCCTAACAACTCGAGCCTTTTGATTAAAAATTGCAGGCTTAGATAGAATTTCCTTGGCTCTTTCTCCTTTGCAGTATTTCTGAGTCAATTTGATAATCTTATCAAACTCAAGTTTTTCAAAAATATCTTCTGGATATAATAGCATAATTAATTATTAAATCAATTGCCAAATTTAGTTTAATTCAATAAAAAAATAGGCTGAGATAATTATATCCCAGCCTACATTTCATTTCTAACCAAAAAGAATGAATTTTACTTCATCCATTGTTTGATCGACTTTTCGTTATTTTTCACATAGTCTTCATTCCCTGCTTCTTTTGCGAGTTCAATTGATCTTTTTGCAACCTCTATTGCTTTGTCCATCTTACCCATATCTGCAAGAAGTAATGCCTTTTGTCTCAATGTCCAAAATCTCTCTCCATTCATTTCTAAAGATTTGTTCATCCACTCTAAAGCTTTATTAAGATCTTTTCCTGACTCTCTATAGTATCTTGCTGCATTATAATAATCACCTGCAGATGGGCCAGCCATGGTTTTTTCTATAGACTCCATTACAATATCATCAGAAGGAACAGAAAGGGGAATAGATACCACCGTGTTTTCCCATCCCAAATCGATGGTAGCTCCATCGTTTCTAAGGTTATTAACATTAATTAGGAAAGTTTCAATCATATCAGAGCTTCTTTTAGGGCTTACTTGAAAGCTAGCTGCTACTTTTGATTCATCCCAATCAGAAGGGACTCCTCCTCCACTGGTATCAGTATAAAAATAGAATGTCCAAGAGTTTGAACCTGGCATTGAATACAATGCATATTTGCCAGCTTTAAGATCAACTCCTCCAACATTTACATCAGTACTAAAGTCAATTTTTGTCGCTCGGTTAGCACCGGTACGCCATTTTTTATCATATGGTACCAAATCTCCAAAAATAGTCCTATCCTTGGCACTTGGTCTCGAATATTCGATAGAGACATCAGTCATACCAACACTCTGCTCTACTTTACTAAAAGGACTAGCCGCAGGCGTCTTAACTTGCGCATTGACCATTAAAAGGCAAAGGCTAAAGAAAAAAGTAGTGAAAATGTATTTTTTCATAATAGATTGTAATTATTATATATGTTAAAAATTTATAATTTGAATTATAATCAAAAATAAGACATAAATTTATATTTAGTTTATAATCTTTAGTGAAACATTTATTATTCATATCATTCTTGTTTTTTTTCTCCTCTATTTCTTATGGTCAGCAATCTGCAAAAGATAAGATCTTAAAGAAATTAAAGAAGCAGAAAGAAAAAACTACTGATGTAGATGTTGCAGATTTTGACGCAATGATCAAGGACATCGTTGACATTCTCACGAATGCAGAATCAAACACATATCCCTTTAATGTAGTTAATAAAGAAATTGAATTTTCTGAAGAAAATAAATGCGAATGTGCCATGCTTATTGGCGAAAGTGCAGTTAAAAGGTCAGACTTTGAGAGCCGAGATATACTGTATTCTTTTAATCTCGCGGAATTCTATGACATCGAAACCACAAAGCGTAAAAATGGTAATTTAATTAGATTGGAATTTGATTATGAAGAAAGTGTTGAAGTCAATGTCATTCAAGAAAATGAAGTTACAAGAGTCCTCAAAACCAATGAAATAGATATTGCTGGTTCTGATTTATATTCAGAACAAATTAATCTTCTTTTTGAAGAAGTAGCAGATTATTGTAGATCATCTCAATGACACCTATTCAAGGTGGCATAGAACTTTGTTCAATTTCAGGTTTACAATTGACAATTCATCCTTTAGGTGCAAGAATAATCTCTTTGATAGTTCCAACACAACAAGGACCAAAACAAATTGTAGAAAGCTACCCTACCCTACAAGAATTTAAAACAAGCAGAAAATATTCTGGTGCTACGATTGGGCCATTTGCCAACCGAATAAGAAACGGGCAATTTGTTTTAGATGGTGTCAGCTATCAGTTGGAAGCAAACAAAGGATTCGATACATTGCATTCAGGCAGTAAAGGATTACATCTTTATCAGTGGAATGTAGTTGAACAATCAGATTTTCAGCTTTTGTTAGAAGCTGAAAGAAGTCATTTGGAAGATGGATTTCCTGGTAATAGGAAATTTACTTGTAAATATTCACTCGAAGAGGACGATATTATCATACAGTTTGGTGCAAAAACCGATAGACCGACAATAGTTAATCTCACAAATCATTCTTACTTTAATCTTGACCATGTTGATAATTTGGATAATCATTTTTTTATGATTGAATCAAATGGCTTATTAGAATTAGATGACCAATTAATTCCAACTGGAAAAGTTATCCCAACTGTAGGCCAGAATAATCTATCGGTATTTCAACGTTTAGAGGGTAGAGTTTTTGATAGAAATTTTATCCTTTCAAATAATGGCGAAATCGAACTTGCTAGTGCTGCCTATTGTCCGAATACTGATATTACCCTCGAGGTGTATACAGACCAACCCGGAATTCAGTTTTATACAGGAAATAAAAAATTCTTTGCATTCGAAACCCAACATTTCCCTGATTCTCCCAATAACAAAGAATTTCCCACTACAACAATAACCAAAGACAAAAGCTATAGCCAATATTGCATTTATAGGTTAAGCTATTAAAAAAGGGCAACTCAATGAGCTACCCTTTTCAATATATTACTTTGTATTCTGTCTACTTGATTATAAACAAATCATCAGATAAATCAGGATTAATATTCACAGACTTCCCTATCATCTCTATCGGTGCAGGCGAAGCTCCTTCTGTAACTATCTTCATCGGAAACATAAACCCTCCATACTCTTGATAGTCTGACAACGAAGTCATTGTTGTAATTCCCGATTCAGAATCTGTTTTTACAGTTCGACGTAAATATCCAGTTTCAACCTCATAGAATTCTGTTGATTTTTCACCACGTGGCGAAACAACTCCTACTTTGTAGACTTGATCTCCATCAATTTCTTCAATTCCTTTTAACTCCGTTGAATATCCATTTTCTACATAATATACCTGCTCTATTATTTGAGTTTGATTTTTCATTTGATCAAATAAGGGACCTTCTTCAACAACTTTGGCTGGTTGACCCATCCCAGACATCATTGCCTTTTGACCATCAAATATCTGCTCATTTACGATATTTCCATTCATCATCATTTTCATAGCAAGTTTGGCTCTTTCCTTAATAAACAAATCAATATTTATCGTTTGCCCCATCATGGATAAGGTATATACTTGATGTAATGATTTAATATCTGCTAAGTTATTATTCAGTGAGATGGCTTTTATATATTTATTCAATACACCTTGCGCATCTATATCTGTAGGAATAATGGCTTGATTTTCAACTTTCTTTCCATAGGCATCGTAATAATCTATTTCTCCATCAGCATCAAATCTTTTTAATTTTTCAGCAACTTCATCCTTGTTTCCAACAACAACGATATTGGCATTATTTGGTCGGATGTATTTTTTAGCCATCATTGTTATGTCCGATACAGATACCTTTTCTAACTTTTCTAAGTAAGTTTCATAATAGTCAGCAGGCAAATTATACTTCACAATATTTAAGGCATATCTGGCTAAGGTCTGAGGACTCTCTAAAGATCTAGCAAAAGCACCAGCATTTGAATTTTTAGCCAACTGTAAATCCTCTTCATCCACTTCCTCTGTAATCATACGCTCCATTTCATATATAAATTCCGTAACAGAACTATCAGTAACTTCATTTCTAACACTTGCGAAGGCATTAAATTCACCTACCAAAGGATCTGAGTTAAGCCTTGATCTTGCACCATAAGTATAGGCCTTATCTTCACGAAGGTTTTGCATCAACCTTCCCGAAAAAATTCCTCCTCCTAGAATAGAGTTCATTAATGAAGCAGCTATGGCATCCTCGCTTCCCGGCTTTAGATCGATCGGATAGGTAATATTAATAATTGATTGCACTGCACCTTCTTTATTCACAAATGAAACTTTACTCTCATTAGGTGCGCTTGGGACTCCATAATCATTAGTTGGTACATCCCCTCTTTTCCATGATCCAAAATATTTTTTTGCATCAGCTTTAGCTTCTTCCAAAGACACATCACCCACAATAATTAAATAAGCATTGTTTGGTTTAAAAAAGTCAGTATAATATTTTTTACAACTTTCTAATTTAATATTGTTAATCGATTCTTCTGTTTGAATCTCTCCGTATGGGTGACCTTTAGTATAATTTAAAACATTCGCAACATTTCCTGCCATGCTATTGGGGTCAGTTTTTTCAGTTTGAATTCCCGAAATGTATTGAGTTTTCAATTTTTCAAATTCTTCTTCTTCGAAGGTAGGGTTGTAAAGAATATCTGATGCTATGGTCAACAAGGCATCTTTGTGTTTAGTAAGCGAACTAGCAAAAATTCCTCCTGAGTAAGAACTCAAGGATGCACCGATAAAATCTACTTCAGCATCAATGTCAGCCTTCGATTTTGTTGTAGTTCCTCTAGCAAGTATATCACCAGCAATGTCAACAAAACCTGCTTGCTTACCTTCTATAATTGGATTATTCTTCAGTGTAAGAGAATAAGAGGCTCTTGGTAGTTTGTTGTTTTCAACTACAATGACTTCCAAGCCGTTTTCCAATTTAAAAGTACTATACTCTCCAAGTTGTATTTTTCTAGCTGGACCCGCTGCTGGTGCCATAGATCTCCAGGTAGTAGCTGTATTTTCAATGGATTCCGTTTCAACAGAGCTTATTTCTTCAGTTTTGCTAATTTCTTCTGTCATCTTTGGTGTGCACTGAGTAAGGGCAAATGCAGAAAAAATAGCTATAATGATAATTTTATATGTTTTCATTTTTATAAAATTCTTTGTGTTTTTAATTTATGGTTTTTGTTCTTGAGGTTTTGGCAGGTAGTATAAAACTACCCTGTTGTCTTTATTGAAATATTTATTTGCAACTCTCATGATATCTTCTTTTGTCACAGCTAAATATTTATCAATTTCGGTATTTATCAAATTGGTATCCCCATAATACATATGATAATTTGCAAGGCTTTCAGCAATTCCAGCTACTCTACTATTGGAACTCACAAAATCATTCTCAATTTGATTCCTCAATTTTTGGAATTCTCGATCTCCTATCATTTCGGTTTGTACCTCTTTAATAACAGCATCCATACTTTTTTCTACTTCATTTGGATCAACACCATTATTACAAATGCTAAATGCCAATGAAACACCAGGATCTTCTAAATTCAACATAAAGTTTCCAACAAACAATGAACTTTGTTCCTCATCGACTAATCGCTTATTCAACCTTGAACTAGCCCCTGCAGAAAGCAAGGTTGATAACATTTCCATTGCATATGCATCATCAGTCCCCTGGGCCGGACTTCTATATGCTTGAATTACTGCTGGAAGTTGAATGTTGTCATAAACCGTATCTCTAACCTCTCCGCCTAATGGAGGCTCAACAACGCTAGGTCTATAAATTTCTCCTGAACCTCTAGGAATACCTCCAAAATATTTTTCTATCCAAACTCGAGCCTCTGCAGGGTCAATATCACCTGCTATGGATAAAACTGCATTATTTGGAACATAAAAGTTTTTATAGAAATTCTTATAATCAGACTCTACGGCTGCATCCAAATGAGCCATTGAACCAATAACTGAGGACTTATAGGGATGAACCTTGAATGCTCTCTTCATGGTTTCTTCTAAAATAGATCCGTATGGCTGGTTATCAACTCTTTGTCTCCTTTCCTCTTTTACAACCTCTCTTTGAGTTTCTATCCCTTTGTCTTCAACCTTTGCATGCAGAAGTCTTTCCGATTCTAACCACAGTCCAAGTTCAAGTTGATTTGAAGGAAGAATTTCAAAATAAAAAGTCCTATCGTAGGTTGTGTTTGCATTTAGGGTACCACCAGCTTTTTCAACATAGCTGTCATATTCTCCTCTTTCAATATTTTCAGAACCTTCAAATAATAAGTGTTCAAAGAAGTGGGCAAATCCTGTTTTATCTGGTTCCTCATTTTTTGATCCAACATGATACATGATGGAAACTGCAACAATTGGAGTTGTATGATCCTCATGCAAAATGACATGTAAACCGTTGTCAAGATCGTATTCTTCAAATTTTATGGAATTCATTTGTGCTTGAGAAAACAGAGCACATCCAAGAAATAATAAGCTTAATATTAGTC
Organism: Saprospiraceae bacterium; assembly: GCA_020630955.1. Taxonomy (GTDB): domain Bacteria; phylum Bacteroidota; class Bacteroidia; order Chitinophagales; family Saprospiraceae; genus JAHDBF01. The sequence goes on along the minus strand of JAHDIE010000002.1, from coordinate 6,021 downwards.
TCATTGTGGTTGATTTTAAAGTTGCCCAAAAGTAAGGAAATTGGGTTAACGACAGGCTTATTTTCTATGTTCTTAGGGATTATTTATATAAATCCACTCCTTGAGACGGTATTATATCACTTTGTCGGCACAGCTGCTACTAGCAAATGCATCAGGTTTAGCCTTAAACCCAAAGCCCATTGCCAAAATGTAACCCATTGCTTCTTTCAATGCCAAATGTGATTTAAAATGGGGATCAGTATTGATATCGGCATGTACTTCAAGATCAACGTTATATAAGTCAAATAAGTCACATAGGTGATAGGCTACTTCTACGCTTTTTGATACTTCTAAAATCATTCGCTCCTTTAAAGAATCAATATTGGGTTGGTGAAAATTGGAAATTAACATAAATCCTCCTTTTTTTTCTCTAAGGAAAACTATTACAGTAGCGAACTCTGTCTTATTACCTCTTCTCTGCGAATCTGTTCCAATACAGATCTTTAATTTATTTCCAATTGATTGTTCATGGAGAAGAATTTTTTCAACACGTGCTTTTATGGGTTGCTTTACAAGGTCTCCATTTAATCTTCTCCACTTCATATGACTGATATCCATGAGTGGCTATTTTCTGCATTAATATAAGTTAATTACTTGCAGGAAATAAATCATCGTACACATTTAAGAATTCTATTAATCCTTCAAAATAAGATAAAGAAAGCTGAATATGTCCTCATATGAACGCTTTTATCTAATAGAATACACTAATTTGCAGCTCATAGAAACAAATTTATAACTCAAGTATTAATACAACTATGTCAGATTCATATTTCAAGTCAGAAGACCTAAAGAAATTTGGGAAGATAACCGAGTTTCAGAAAGAAATGGGAGGCAAGTTTTTCGAGTGGTACAACAATGTTTTTAAAGGTGACACTGCCTTAACAGAAAGAGAAAAATGCCTTATCGCACTAGCAGTCTCTCATACTGTACAATGCCCTTATTGCATAGATGCATATACATCCTCTTGCTTGGAAAAGGGGGCAGACGAAGAGCAAATGATGGAAGCTGTACATGTAGCCGCTGCGATAAAAAGCGGCTCATCATTGGTCTATGGGGTCCAAATGATGAATCATGTCAACAAACTTTCAATGTAAATGGGAGTCAAACAAAAAACAAAATCCTTAAAGGCTCAAGGAAAAGGCTTATCTTCAACATTTATGCAACTAGAAGTCCTTAGTAACCAAGAACTATTGGGTAAAGGTCAAATTGGATTTAGTGCTAAATTAGAAGAACACAGCATTCCTGTAATCAAACCTAAACAGGTTGAAATATTCCAAATCAACATAGGCAAATTATGTAATCAAACTTGTGCCCATTGCCATGTAGATGCAGGACCTGACAGGAAGGAAGAAAACATGGACAAAGAGACTTTGGAAAAGTGTCTTGCAATTATAAAAACAGTGCCTTCTATCCATACTGTAGACATCACTGGAGGAGCTCCTGAAATGAATCCCCATTTTAGGTGGTTTGTAGAAGAGGTTTCTCACTTAGGTAAAAAGGTAATTGATAGATGTAATTTGACCATTATTATGGCCAATAAGAAATATCATGATCTTCCAGAATTCTTCAAAAAGCACAATGTACAAGTTGTCTCTTCACTTCCATATTTTTCTAAATCCAGAACAGATAGTCAAAGAGGAGACGGTGTTTTTGAGGATTCAATTAAGGCCTTACAATTATTAAATGAAGTTGGCTATGGAATCGATGGTTCTGGCCTTAAGCTAGATCTAGTATATAACCCCTCAGGGGCATTTCTACCCTCCTCGCAAGAACAGTTACAAAAAGAATTTAAGCGGCAATTAAGTAGAAAGTTTAATATTGAGTTTAATGAATTATATGCGATCACAAATCTTCCAGTAAGTCGGTTCTTGGATTATCTCATAGAAACAGAGAACTATGAAGAATATATGGAAAAATTGATCAATGCATTTAATCCCATGACTGTTGATGGCTTGATGTGTAAAAACACCTTATCCATTAGTTGGGATGGGTACATTTATGATTGTGATTTCAACCAAATGCTTGACTTGAAGGTTGCTGCTAATTCGAAACACATTGATGACTTTAATTTAGACGCCTTATCGAAGAGAAACATATTGGTTAACCAACATTGCTTTGGATGCACAGCAGGTGCAGGTTCTTCTTGTGGAGGTGAAATCAATTAAGTCCTAGTATTTATTGAATATTATCCCCACCTTTGCCCTATAATATTCAACCCATGAAATACTTTTTTCTCTTTTTACTTAGCTGCATTTTGGGAGGAGCATGCAATCAGCATAACCATAAAACTTTGGAAGGAAAACATAAGTATACCAACGAGTTAATCAAAGAATCAAGTCCTTATTTATTACAACACGCGCATAACCCAGTCAATTGGAGAGCTTGGAATGATGAAACCCTCGCATTGGCTAAGGAACAGAATAAGATGCTTATCATCAGTATAGGATATGCGGCATGCCACTGGTGTCATGTCATGGAGCATGAATCATTTGAAGATCCCGAAGTTGCTCAATTAATGAATGAATATTTTATACCGGTAAAAATAGATAGAGAGGAAAGACCTGATATTGACGACATCTACATGACCGCTTGTAACATTATTTCTGGGAGTGGAGGTTGGCCATTGAATGCCATTGCTTTAGCTGATACAAGACCTGTGTTTGCAGGAACATACTACCCAAAAGATCAATGGATAAATATTTTGAAACAAATGGTCAAGCTTCAAGAAAATAATCCTGAAAAACTTGAAGAAGCAGCCACTGGAATTACAGAAGGGATCAAAAACTCAGAATTATTACAAGCTCCAGAAAACGCCAATTTTGATCGCAAAATTCTAGATAAAATTCTAGATGACTTTCTTTCAAGAGTTGATTACAAGCATGGTGGTAATAACAGAACACCTAGGTTTCCAATGCCAAATAATTTCGAAATGGCTCTGAAATATTTTTGGTTATCAAACTCTGAAAAAGCAAAAGAAGCTATTGATATTACGCTTAGGCAAATGGCTTACGGCGGCATATACGATCAAATAGGTGGTGGCTTTGCGAGATATTCAGTTGATGGAATATGGAAGGTTCCTCATTTTGAAAAAATGCTTTATGACAATGGACAATTACTTGGACTCTATGCTGATGCCTACAAATTAGATCAAAATCCATTGTACAAAAAGGTCATAGAGGAAACGATAGCTTTTTGCAATAGAGAATTAAAAGATAATAACGGAGCTTATTATTCTTCATTGGATGCCGACTCGGAAGGTGAAGAAGGAAAATTTTATGTTTGGGATGAATCAGAAATTGATTCATTGCTAAAAGATCATGCGGAAATTTATAAATCTTACTATAGTGTCACATCGCGGGGAAATTGGGAACATAATAACATTTTACATATTACTAAGTCTCCAAGCAAAATTGGTGATCAATACCAACTATCGCCTGAAAACTTAAATAACATAATTAGTGCATCCAACAAAAAGTTATTTACCGAAAGGTCAAAAAGAGAACATCCTGGAACAGATGATAAAATTCTTTGTTCTTGGAATGCCTTAATGATTGACGGTTTGCTTAGAAGTTATGAAGCTACCAGCAATCAAGCATATTATAAAGATGCTGTTAAAACTTCCTCATTTATCCTAAACAATATGAGAAAAAAGGATGGAGGATTATATAGAAATTTCAAAAGCGGGAAAGCAACTATAAACGCTTTTCTTGATGATTATGCATTGTTTATCCAAGCATTAATTAAGCTATACGAGAATGATTTTGATGAAAAATGGCTCAATGCAGCTAAGGAGCTTTCTGAATATGTGATCAATAATTTTAGCAATGAAAACCAAGCATTATTTTACTACACTTCCGTAAATGATGCTCCACTGATTGTTAGAAAAACTGATTATACCGATAATGTCATACCTTCATCGAATTCGGTAATGGCCGCCAACCTATATAAATTAGGTAGCCTTTTTTATAAGAAAAACTGGACCGACAAGGCTGAAGAAATGTTGTCGACGATGCTAAATCAAATTTCTCAAGATCAAGCTGGATCTTTCTACAGTAATTGGATTCAATTATACATTAACATGGTTCAACCAGCTTATGAAATTGCTATAGTTGGAGAAAACGCTGAAGCACTTAGAGCCGAAATAAGCGCACATTATCTCGGAAATAGCATCTTGCTTGGTGATACCAAAGAAAGTCAATTACCGCTGCTTAAAGGGAAGTACTTGGAGGGAGAAACAATGATTTATGTATGCCAAAATAAGACCTGCAAACTCCCCGTTACAGAAGTATCAAAAGCACTCAAATTGATGGTTCGATAACAACTAATTTACTCATATTAGCGTATCTTTGAAGGACCAATCAATCATTAAAAGGAAGAGATCATGAAAAAGAACTATATATTGGCAATGTTGATGCTTGTGGCCGCAATTTTAATCTTTGTGAATGCAAGCAATGATATCGCAACTTATTACAATTTTACAACTGCCACCGAACAAGCAGGAATTGTAAAAGTCAATGGCACTTTGGATCCAGACCATGAAATTAAATACGATCCTGCCGTAAATGCCAATAGGTTTAGCTTTCATATGTTGGATACAAATGGTAAATCTCTTGAAGTAATTATGGCCTCAGCCATGCCCCAAGACTTTGAACGATCCGAACAGGTTGTGGTTACAGGTTCAAGAAAAGGTGATACCTTTGTTGCAACCGAAATACTTACCAAATGTCCTTCAAAATATAAGGATGAAGAACTATATATAAGATCTGAAAGTTGATACTTGCAGGAATATATAACGGAGAACATTTACTTCCTGGTCAATTAGGGCATGTATTTATTCTATTATCTTTTGTAGCAGGGCTTTTCTCCATCTATAGTTTTACTCAAGCTGCAAATACAGAAGAACTTTCATGGAATAAATACGGAAAATTAGGATTTTGGCTACAAAGCTTATCAATATTTGCTGTCATTGGGACTATTTTCTATGCGATGATCAACAACATGTATGAATATTCATACGTGTATGAACATGTCAACGACGAATTACCATTCAGATACATATGGTCAGCATTTTGGGGAGGTCAGGAAGGAAGCTTTCTATTATGGATGTTTTGGCACATCATATTAGGAATATTCATTCTTCGGAAAAAACATTCATTACAGCCTCATGTCATGGCTACCTTGCTAATGGTGCAGACATTTCTAACATCTATGTTGTTAGGAATTTATCTTGGTGATGGAGAAAATGCAATAAAAATTGGTTCAAATCCTTTGCTACTTCTTAGGCAAGAAATGGACTTTCCTCTTTTTAGCAATCCAGATTATGTTTCAATGATTGAAGGAACAGGACTGAATCCTTTATTGCAAAATTATTGGATGACTATTCATCCACCCACCTTGTTCTTAGGCTTTGCATCTGTAACTATACCCTTTGCATATGCCATTGCAGGTTTGTGGTCTGGAAAACATAAAGAATGGTTAACGCCTGCCTTGAAATGGGGTTTGTTTTCGGGCTGTATTTTAGGAACCGGCATATTAATGGGTGCGGCATGGGCTTATGAGGCATTAACTTTTGGAGGATATTGGGCGTGGGACCCTGTTGAGAACATGTCGCTGGTCCCTTGGTTGATTTTAATTGCAGGCGTACATTTAAATTTAATTTCAAAAGCAACTGGGTACTCAATTAAATCCAGCTACTTGTTTTATATGCTAGCTTTTGTTTTGATCCTCTACTCGACTTTTCTCACAAGAAGCGGTGTCCTAGGAGAAACCTCAGTACATGCATTTACTAAGATGGGATTAGAGTGGCAATTGGTGGCTTTTGTAACAGCTTTCTTGGTGATGTCACTCGCCTTTTTCTTTTATCGCTTTAAGCAAATACCTGCTCCTAAAAAAGAAGAATCAATCTACTCAAGGGAATTCTGGATGTATATTGGATCCATTGTTCTATTATTTTCAGGTATAATCATTTCCGCTTCTACCTCA
>JAHDIE010000019.1:41441-56510 GCA_020630955.1 Saprospiraceae bacterium | reverse complement strand
CACCACTGTACTTTATTCCTGTAGAGAAATACACAAATATCAAAACGTTTGAACCTTCCCTTTATAGAACATGAATCATAAACTTTGGTCAGAATGTTATTAATTCTGACCAAATTCTATTGCAGTTACCTCTTAACAATATTCTTAACCACAACATCTCCATCCAACTCTATCTTCAGCACATAATTACCACTAGGCAAAGAAGATAGATTTATTTTCTCAGTGTGAATACCAGAAGACCGTTGCCCTAAATTAACTTGCGTGACCAATTTACCTTGAGTGGAAAAAATAGAATAAATGCAATTATTTATGGCCTTGTCTAATCTAAAATTCAGATTAACAAAAGCATCAACAGGGTTTGGGTAACTTTCGAATCTGTACTTTTCAGAAAGATTATTAACACTACTTGGCTCACCAGCTTTAGTCAATAAAATATCATCGATTTGAATTCTTTCATCATCATCGCTATCATGGAAAAATGCAATGTAAACAGTCTGGCCAGCATATGAAGAGAGATCCACCGAATGTGGCTCTAATAAACCAAAGTGTGCAGTTGTTCCTTCAACAAAATAATTGGTATCCATCCCACCATTTGCATGTAGGTAACCTGGCGTAAAACTAAAATTGCTATAATCTGTGCTTTGTCCATCTCCCGTAATCTGATCCATCGAAGCGGCAGTAAATAAAGTATCTGCAAAAGCATTAAGGTCATTTGTTCCTACAGATAACAATACCTGATAACCATCCATGTATCTAGGAAGTTGTGATGGTGCAGATTTCCAATGCAACATGTAACTATCATCTGAAATTTCCAAAGGAGGTAGAATCATCCAATTTCTGTTACCAGGTAAAAACAAATCCAAATAGGAAGTTGATATAGCTACAAAATTTGTTTCGCCAGTAATAGAATCAACAGCATTTGACAAAGCCTCACCACCATACCATTTTTTGGTTTCTTCGGTGCCGGCATTGGTTGTTAATCCATCCGCATCATAATTTACCCAATTGACATTATCACCTGTAGCTTCATCATCCATTAGCAAGAAAACATCTAATTGAAAATCTTCGTACAATACCGTATCGATTTGTGCAATTAATCCCACATTCAACAATACACAAAAGCTAAAAAGTAAAATTTTTTTCATAGGCTTATTTTTAATTGATTCACTAATTGGGTTTAAGATAATGAAGTTTGATAATCAAGGTGGATTATTAATGTATATTTTTTGCCAATTTCCAAATCATTAAAGTTCCTATTACAAGCTTTATAATTATATCTTTATTGTTAATTCCAAACCCTCAAATTGAGTCCAAGCCTAATCAAAATTGTATTATATTTGGTATTATGTGTGGAAGAATATTTATTATCATCTTGATATCAGCCTTCTTTTTTAGTTCATGCAATTCTGAAACCAATGCAAACAAAAACCAATCAAAAAGCATAACGGAAGGAATCAGAACTTCAAAGGATCCAGTTTTCATCTCTCATGAAGGAATTGCAAAAGCGGTAACAAAGCAGATATGGAAAGAAATAGTATTTGGTGATTACAATGTAGAAGATATCAAACTTTTTGATTTGGGAAAACAGAGTTCTAAAGAAGGAGAAAAAACCCCATACCAAATTATCACCTATGGCTTCCAAATAGATGGTGATAAGGAAATATTTAGAATGAGTTTGAGGGCCGACTTAAAAGACAAATCATTATATTATTTACTCAATGAAAAAGAATACTACAACTGCACCGAGGAAGAATATAGCCCAGAACTGTTTTCCATCGAGATGAAAAAAGCCATTAGCCTTTTGGTTGCAGAAGGCTATTTAAAGCGCAAGTTAATTGAACTCGATAGATAGCTTATCCTTCTAGCTTGAATCGCACAGGCAAGGTGTATAAAACTTTTACTTTCTTGCCATCCTTTTCTCCTGGCACCCAACTTGGCATCATATAAATTACGCGACTTACTTCATTGCGAATATCATCGCATAAGCCTTTAACAACATCTATATCCATAACCTGACCTTCTGAATCAACCACAAATTTTGCAATCGCCATTCCCTGCAAGTCGTTTTCTCGAGCTGAGCTTGGATATCTTAGATTTTTATAAATAAACTGAAGCATTTTTGTTTCAGAACACTTTTTCTTCTCTTGATATTCCGAAAGTTCAGGACATCCATCACCAAAGAGTGGAAGTTTTTCATCTACGTCTTCCATTGTTCTATGACTACCCCAATCACCCGCTAGAAATATGTTGGACTCGATCAAACTATCTTGCGTATAAGTACCTTTTGCAGCAAGCTCCCCTTCATCATTATAGACTACAAAATTACCCTCTTTTTTTCCTGCAAGATACGCTATCTCTTCTTGCAATCGACCATCAATATAGTAAGTCCAAATTCCTTGCTTTTCATTATCACTATATTCTCCCTTTGAAATCAACTTACCTGTTTTATATTGATAATTTTTCTCTAAGCCAACTTTCTTTCCATCTGAAAAGTTACTCTCATTGGTAAGGACACCATAATCACTCCATTTCATACTTTTTCCATGAGCGGAATTGAGTTCTTTGTCCTTGTATTCTTGATAAGCTATTTCTGTTCTAGAATCTGGATAAAATTTCCTTTCAATATAAATCCCATCTTCCCGCAAGGTGACCAGAGAGGTATAATCACTAAATATTTTGGATTCATCAGCAGGAATCAAATCATCATATTTGTTATAATATGCAGGAACATATGCATTTTCAAAGCTTTGAATCAATGGAAAACAGCCCATGAAAGAAAAAAGCAAACAACAAATTATTAAATTTCTCATCTCTATCTTATTTATATAAATGTTAGACACAAATCTAAACAGCTCTTTTGTTCTAATCAAATGATCTTATAAGGAACTGCCATTTGTTAACAGAATGCTGAATAAACAATAAAAACATATAAAAAAGTAATATATAAAATATAAAAATTTAAATTTGTCTCTGCAATTAATCGCTACATGACAAACGCAAAACGAATCTTAGTCACCTCCGCATTGCCCTATGCCAACGGCCCCCTTCATATCGGTCACCTAGCAGGTGCGTATTTGTCGGCAGACATTTATGTTCGATTCCAAAGAATGATGGGTAAAGATATTGCGTTTATTTGCGGTTCTGATGAAAATGGTGCTGCCATTACCATCAAAGCAATCAAGGAAAATACCACACCAAAAGAAATTGTTGACCAGTACCATGAGGAGTTCAAAGAGGCGTTTAAAGGAATAGGTATTTCTTTTGATTATTATCACCGAACTTCAGATCCTCTTCATCACGAAACCTCACAAGAGTTTTTCAGAAAATTATATGCCGAAGGAAAATTTGAAGAGAGGACATCTGAACAGTATTTTGACGCTCAGGCAAATCAGTTTCTTGCAGACAGATATATCAAAGGCACTTGTCCAAAATGTGATCATCCTGCAGCTTATGGAGATCAATGCGAAAACTGTGGTTCTGCATTGAGTCCAACTGATCTCATCAATCCATTGAGCACTTTAACAGGTGAGACGCCAATTTTAAAAGAGACAACACATTGGTACCTACCTTTAAATAAAGATGAAGCGTGGTTAAGAGAGTGGATTGAGCATGGTAAAATTGATGGTATAGAACATCACGATGCTAATCATTGGAAAAACCATGTAGTAGGACAATGCAAATCTTGGCTTGATGGTGGTCTTCAGCCCAGAGCAATGACCAGAGATTTAGATTGGGGCGTTGATGTTCCTCAAGAAATTGAAGGTGCCGATGGTAAAAAATTATACGTTTGGATGGATGCACCAATTGGGTATATTTCATCTACCAAAGCTTGGGCCGCTGAAAACGGCAAGAATTGGAAAGACTATTGGCAAAACGAAGACACCGCATTAATACATTTTATTGGCAAAGACAATATTGTCTTTCACTGCATCATATTTCCATCCATCCTAAAAGCTCATGGTGATTATATATTACCAACCAATGTCCCAGCCAACCAATTTATGAATTTGGAAGGCGACAAAATTTCTACTTCACGAAATTGGGCCATTTGGGTCAATGATTATCTAAAAGATCTTCCAAATAAAGAAGACGAACTCCGATACTTTATGATCAAAACAATGCCTGAGCAAAAGGATTCTGAATTCACATGGAGTGGATACCAGGATGCCATCAACAATGAGTTGGTTAATAATCTTGCCAACTATGTCAATCGAGTTGTTGTATTAACCAACAAATACTACGAAGGGATCACTCCTGAGTTTGATGAAGATCAAGAAATTTTTGGACCCGAAGGGAATGATGAATTTGCTTTTCATGATAGCGAGCTATTAAGACTATATGATGATTTAAACGAAATGGCAGATTCAATTCGTAGCTTCGAATTCAGATCTGCTCTTTCCAAATTGATGGAAATCAGCACGAAAGGAAACCAGATTCTTCAATTTAATGAACCTTGGAAAACCATCAAAGAGGATGAAGATAAGGTGAAAGCAGTCATGAATCTTTCCTTACAATATGTTGCTGCTATTGCCTGTGCAATCCATCCATTTTTACCTACTGCAAGTGACAAACTTTGCAATTTGCTCAACATCCCTCTTATTGCAGAAGATGGTGATTTTGTGCAGATGATGGACAAACTAGCATTCGGAGAAATGCTGATTGATGCTGGCCATAAAATCAATAGTGCCACACACTTATTTTCTAGAATTGACGATGAGCTCGTCGAAGCTCAGAAAGCAAAATTAGTGCCTGCTGCAACGGAGGATGTCAAAAACGAAAATCCAATCAAAGAAAATATTGTCTTCGATGATTTTGTTAAAATAGACTTCAGAACAGCAACTGTTATAGAAGCCGAAAAAGTACCCAAAGCTGACAAGCTATTAAAATTGAAGCTAGACCTTGGATTTGAACAGCGAACAGTAGTCTCAGGCATCGCTGAACATTACACTCCTGATGAGGTTATTGGCAGAGAAGTAACTCTTGTTGCCAATCTTGCTCCAAGAAAAATAAGAGGAGTAGAATCTCAAGGAATGATCCTTATGGCTGAAGGCAACAATGGCAAACTAAGTTTTGTTGCTCCAGATAAAGGTTGGGATTCAGGTATGATTGTGAGATAAATTCAATTCTCATTCGGTTCTTTTATATTTGGCAACACTTCATTTTCTTGAAGAAAAAAGTTGCCAAACATATTGACTTAATTTTCATATTTTTGGAATTATGAAATTGAGCACCTTAGCAAGCATTGTTTTTTTTATTAGCCTTACGGCAAATGTGTTCTCACAAAAATCAATAGGTCCGAATGCTAGTATATCGATTTTGACGGTTGGACCTGGCAATCAAATTGCCGATACCTATGGACACACGGGAATAAGAATCAAAGACTTAACACAAAATTTGGATATCGTGTTCCACTATGGTTTGTATGATTTCAATACACCGAATTTTGTAATGAAGTTTTTAAGAGGCAAGCTAATGTATAGAATGGGTATTCAAAAAATGGATCAATTTTTATCGCAATACCATCGTGCACAAAGAACTGTATACGAACAAATCCTCAATCTAAACCAAGAACAAAAAGTAAAATTCTATGATGTTCTTTTAGAAAATTACAAGCCAGAAAATAGAGAATATTTGTATGATTTTTTCTTTGAAAATTGTGCAACCATTATAAGAGATCGGATAGAAGACAACATAGGGACACTTCAATATCCAAAAAATCGAAGGGCAGTAACTTTCCGGGATATGATTGATGAACATCAAAGAAAAATGCCATGGACAGACTTTGGTATTGACTTAATAATAGGAAGCATTGCGGATGACACAACTACTGTTAAAGAACAAATGTTTTTACCACTATATGTACACGATATTATTAAAGATAGTTTCCTAGATGGAAAACAACTTGTGCAAAATGAGAATTTACTGCTTGATCATATCGCTAAAACAAACCAAGCGTTTAATACCTTATTTACACCATATAATATTTTTCTCATCCTCTTAATTCTCGAAATGTTTTTACTTGGAAGCTATTTTATGAAATGGAAGAGAGGAACAAAGGTGATACAATTTTATGATCGAGCATGGTACCTATTATTAGGAATTGGTTCTTTGATTCTTTTATTCATGTGGTTCGGCACCGATCACATTTCAACTAAATCCAATTGGAATTTAGTTTGGATGAGTCCAGTATATTTAATTCTATTCTTCGCTCTATTAAAAAGTAAATGGCCATTTTTACGGTCAGTCATCGTTGCAGCATTAATTTTAAATCTATTGACATTGGTTAAATTTCCTGCACAATACCAAGCCATTCATACTGCTTCTTATATATTGGTCATGATTACAACGCTTAAATTAGTCAGAAATTTATTGGTAGGAAAGTAGTGATTGATTTCAATGAGCATTTCTTCAATTAGTATTTACTACCACATCCAAAATAGCGGTTGATTGCGTTTCAAAAATTGCTCCACTCTCGATGATCAAACTGTATGCAGTGGCAGTCATGCCAGCCAATACTTTCATATTGCTATCAGCAGGAATTAATACTTCATGACATTCATCTGGCACAATGGACAAAGACCAATATTCTGATTCATGCCAATGTGCACCACTCGGTCCTTCCCACACATTCATAACAATACAATCTTCACATCCATCCTGCACTTCTTGTTCGCTATTGCATCCAGAACCATTGGTACTAAATACCATAACACCATTTGGATTATCAATATAATTACAGATTGCCTCGATAGAACAATGGGTCAAGAATGGACTCAGCGTAATGATCAAATTACCTCCAATAAAAGATAAATTTTCCAATTGATCAAGACTTTCCAAAGCAGGATTATTATAAATAAATAGCTGCCCTGTGATGCTATCGATTAATTCCAATCCTGAAAAATTCTCCAGATTTGTATTTGCTTCGAGCTGGAACATTCCTCCAATGTGATTCAAGCTGTTTAATCCTTCAAAGTTTAATAATAGCTCATTATCGATAATTGTCAATCCCCCTACCACTCTTTCTACATTATTTAATCCATTTAAGGAAATTAAATCATTGTTGTTGATCATTAGTACTCCACCATTCAACTCCGTTAGGTTTATCAAACCATCCAAATTAGTAATATCAGCTCCTTCAATTCTCAGGGAACCATTCAACTGATTGCAATTTGGAAAATCAATTATAAACTCATCAATTTGATCTTGTGTATTCAAGATAACATTCCCTACAGGACATTGACTGAAGCCTTGATTGATCCCAATTAAAATAAATAAACACAAACCAATATTACAGAGATATTTCATACCAATCTTAAATTACGAAAAAATGGACCAATATTCCAGCGTAATTCTAATGGTATTAAGATTTACCTTATCAAGGGCGTTGAATTACTTTAATAACGATTATTTGATCGTTGTAACAAGCTCAGACATTGGCTTCCTTACTTTTACAAGATTTACCAACCAATCTTTTTCAGCATCTCTATAACCAACAGGTAGTAGCAGCACACTTTTTAAATTCTTCTCTTGTAAATTTAATATTTTATCCAAGGCATTGGGATCGAAGCCTTCCATCGGTGTACAGTCAACTTCCTCTACTGCTGCTTGCGAAATTCCAGCCATAAATCCAATATAAGCTTGTCGAGCAGCGTGTTCAAAATTCTTTTGAGGATCTCGTTGTGGATATGAAGACAATAACATTTGTCTGTAATTTTCCCACCCTTCATTTTTAAATCCTCGAATCTCATTGGTCAAATCAAACATATGATTGATTCTTTCTTCTGTGTAATGATCCCAAGCCGCAAAAACCAATAGATGAGAACAATCTGTAACCTGTGATTGATTCCAAGCGATCTCTCTTATCTGATTCTTTAATTCTTTATTGGTTACAACCAATACTTCAAAAGGTTGTAACCCACTCGATGTTGGTGCCAATCTAATGGCTTCTAAAATATTGTTTATTTTTTCTTCAGGAACCACTTCTCCATTCATGGCTTTTGTAGCATATCGTTTATTTAACAACTCTAAATAATTCATCTTATGTTTTTTGTGAAACAAAGATAGGACTAGCATTGGACATTTAATTTGACCTATGATAAGAAAATGAAAATGTCAAATTCAATTTAAATTATATGGACAATTATTACTACCAATGTTTTACGGCACATTATTTAACTTCACAAACCATTTAAGAAAACTTTAAGAAAGTAGAATCAATTCTCTAAGCTAAAAACAATACTTTAGTATTAACTAACTTCTAATCATGAGAAAATTCAGCTTTTATTTCTTTATTTGTCTATTCTTTTGTGCTTGTTTTGCCCCTTCTACTATTGTTTGGCAAGATCAACCCAATAATAGAAACATACAGCGAACCAGGTCTTTGCCTTCAAATATGCCTTCTAAGCCTGGTGCTTGTTTTGCAAAGGCTACCATGCCTGATATCACCTCAGTTAATCATATTACAGATGTACCAATGTATACTGGATTAGAAAATGACCCACAGATTGATACCAAAGAAATTACACTTGAATCTACTCCTGCTACAACCAAATGGGTGAAAAAGAAAGCGGATAAAAAATGCTTAAGTAATAATCCTGATGATTGTTTGGTATGGTGTCTAATAGAAGTTCCAGCTGTTACAAAAAATTATACCATTGTGGTGGATACCAGTTTGACTGACCAATGGGAGTTGGTTCAACATGAGCATCTAACTCCTATTCAGTCAGGAGGTCATCATGAATGGGTAGAAGTCATCTGTGACAATAAACTTACTGAGAGCGTAAAGAAACATCTACAAAGATATCTATCAAATCACAATTACTATAGTGGCCCAATTGATGGAATTTTAGACAGACCACTTTACGATGCCTTGACCCAATTTCAAAAGGACAACATGATTGCAAGCGGCGCTTTAAGTTTAGAAACTTTAGTATTGATGGATATTGATTATTGATTGGCATATAAGCCATTCAACTCTGCGTATTCAGTCCAGGAACCATCATATACAAAGCGACTTTTCTTGAATGCAATTTCAGCGGCAAGGAGTACAATACAAGCAGTCATTCCTGAACCACAAGTAAATACCAATTTTTCTTGATCTTGCACATGTTGTTCAAATATCTTTTTTATCTCAAAACTGGATTTAAATTTTCCATTGTCTAAAAATAGTTGATAAGGTAAATTGATAGATCCGGGGATATGGCCACTTTGAAGATGTTTTCGAGGTTCTGGTTCTTCTGCATCAAAACGTCCTTTAGATCTAGCATCAATCATTAAAAAATCTTTCGATTTTAAGTTTTCCATTACTTCTTTAAAATAAACCAGCTGTTGCTTTTCGAATTTGCAATTGAAGTTGCCAGGAGAAAACTCACTTATCAGTTGATCTTTGGTGATGGTTTCAAAACCGTTTTTTACCCATTCTTCAATACCTCCATTCAGCACTTTAATATTGTCATGTCCCATGATTTTAAACATCCACCAAATTCTAGGACTAGAGTATGTTCCTAAATTATCATAAACTACAATTTCAGAATCATTATTAATTCCCAATTTGCGCGCTTCTCGTTCAAACTGCAAAACATCCGGAAAAGTGTTTGGAAACGGAGCATCAATTTTTGAAAAATTATTTTTGATATCAATTATTCTTGTAGTGGGAATATATTTCCCATTAACACTAGAAACTTTACCGCTTGCTGTTTTCTTTGGACTAGCATCCAAAATTATTAGTTTGTCATTGGAAAGATTTCCTTTTAACCATTCAATAGATACTAATTCTTGACTAGCTGACATGATTCTAATAATTTTGTGACAAAAATAAAAGCTTAATTTTCGTTTTGCAAGGTTAGTCTCGATATTATAGGATCTAAAATCACAGGGCTAAGAAAAGCCAAGAACAAGAGCTACATCATATGTTACAGTACCGATACCAAACTTCCAAACAAGAATGATATCAATCATAACAAAAGCAATCACTGAGGAAAATTAATTGTACTTAATCCAAATATTTGGCTCTATATAACACCCATAGTCATTTTCTCGATCTATCGAAACCAAATTCAAAGCGCCAGTAAGTTGGTACCTCCCGGTTTCAAGATTTGGAATATTTAGGATTTTTTCCCAAAATTTTATATCGCCTTGCATCGTCATCGATTGATTGCAAACTTTGATTATTTCTGCGCCAGCTTTTAAGTGCGTTCTTATCCATGGGTCGAAAATTCTTTGATTTTCCTTAAGTTTTATATAATCTAACATTTCCATCTCAGGAAATTCATGCTTTCTTGTGGGTCTAATTGGGATAAGCAATTGTTTAAAACCGTGGAGTTTAAGTAACTCCTTTGCGTGATTCAATATCACCTTGCTATACCCTTGTTTTTGGTATTCTTCACGCACAATTATTTGTAAGCCACCTAAATTGTTTGGTCTATTATTGTTTTGAAAATCACTGATACTTTTTTCTACCATCCAATCCCATCCCCTATTTGGCAAATCATCCAAGAATCCATTATATTGAATGGGAACTAAATTTATAAAACCAACAAGGTCTTTATTAGGGCTTAATAAAAATTGCTGATATTCTGGAAAGTTCTTTTCTATTTTATCCCAGTATTTTTTAATTGTATTAGATTCAGTAATTACCGCTGGAAAGGCATCGGCAATAGCTTGCTTGTATTGTTTTTTCTGGTCAGGATTTAATTTTTCAAGACTTACAAAGCGATTCACATCCAAGAATTAATTAATCATATTGATTTCAATATATACTAATTAAAATTGGATATCAAAAAAGCGTTAGATTAACCCACTATTGAACTTCAGTAATTTTCATCTCCACCATATCTTTTGTGACATTATAATCTGCGAATATACTGGAAGAAAAACCACCGTTTTTCCCATTCATTTTATCCAAAGCCATTTGATAATAAGTAGTAGCTTTTTCAATCTCTTTTTGCTTTTCTTTGATTAAACCTAAATAATAAAAAGTGTCAGCAAATTGATCATTTATTAAAAGTTGTTTTTCAAACTCTGCTTGCGCCAAATCTGTTTGATTATTTTCATAGTACAATCGTCCAAGACAATAATGATCATAGAATCCCTTCAGATGCGGCAAGGCTTTGTATTTTTCCATTAAGTTCAGCATCCAGTTTATCCCTTCATTATATTTGCCTTCCATCCCATAACTGATACCCAGCAATATTCGCATTTCTAATTCTCCCCCAGGAGTGGTCACATAATTAGCTCCATGATTTGAATACAATTCTTCAAGGTCACGACGACATAGCTTATAGGATCTATTATAAAAATAATAGTAGGCCCTATAAAAGAGATAGTTTTGTGGTTCTAAAGAAATAGCTTTATCAATTAACATTTTTCCTTCTGCAAACATTCCTCGCTTAAAAAAAGGAACAGATTTTTGATAGTAAGCATAAGCAAATTTGGATCCCACCTTAATGGCCTCATCAAACAACAATTGTGAAGCTTTGCTACCTTGCCGGAATTTACTTGCTTTATAACATAACTCACAAGCCTTTCTTTCTCCGCTATTGGCTTCAAAAAGCAAACAGTTTCCTTGCGCAGTAATCTTACTATTTGGAATCAAAACAGCAAAAATTAAAGCACCTAAAAATTTATAACAAAACATGCTGAATCTTTCCATTGGTAAATCTTAAATTGATAAATTTTAAGTAATCTTGAGGTTCGTCATTATTTGATTTGACAATCCAATCATCCAATTCTTTAATTATATTTAAGGAGGTTGACAACAAGTTACTGGGTGCTTCTGCAATGGAGAAATCATAATTTAATGATTGAGCTCTATACCTACCAGGCATATGTTTACAATTAACCAAAAATCGAATAGTAATAAACCCATCAAAATTGGCATAACTCGCATTGAATTGAAAGGCTGAAATAATATCTTGTTTCAGCCTTTTATTGCCACCATGATACTGTACCCTATTTCTACCCGAAGCCACATTGGTAGAATCACAAACTAGATACTCTGAATTGTCTGATTCTTTATTAAATGGAATGAATCCCAAATCATGATCATAAGACGGAATCTGAAATGAAGCACCTGCTACCTTGTTTTCTTTTTTACAAGAAAATAATGCGATGACACAAATAGGCAGCAAGCATACCAACAAAAATTTAGTTTTCATTTAATAAAATATTAGCTATTCAAAGCTAAACCAAAATGAATGCAAAAAAGTTAGTATTCGTTACCATTAACATTGCATTTGAATTGAGTTAACATAAATATGATCAACCTTTAGGCTTACTATTTATTATTAGCTCAAGTTCTAAGATTTCCTCAGGAATCCAGTCAAGTGAACCATCTAATTCAAAGGCTTTCTTTTTAAGCATCAATGCTTCTTCATATCTTCCTAATTGTTTCAATAAATCAGCTTTTGAATCATAAGGGTTGGCTTTATTCGGTGCAAACTTTATATAATTATTAAATGCTTCTTCCGCTTTTTCAAACTCTTCATTGTTAATGTAGGCATAACCAAGAATGTTATAACCCGAGGGATACTTGTTGTCAATCTCTATTGCTTTCAACCCGGCTTTTATTGCAAATTTTGGATTCTTTCTAAAAAGCAAATAGCTGATCGTATGGCACAAATATTTATCCGATGGACAACGCTCAGTTAAATCAAATAATATTTTTTCATTCACATCTTTGGGATTTTTAAATCTATACTCAGTAGCATCCACGAGCATTTGTTCTTCTTTTGATGCCAAATGTTTATATTTTTTTGCCATTTCATGATTCTCTTTCTTAATAGAATCATTGGGAGCATAGATTGATATAAAATTATACATCCTTACAAAAGTACTATCAAGTAATATTGCTTTTTTATACTGGTCGGTTGGATTTCCATTCAAACCATTTTGCACCAACCTTTGAGCTTCCAAAAACTGATCTTTTGCCTCAGCGGATTTTGTGGTGATCGGTATCATCTTGAAATTATTAATTTCTGAATCAGACTTAGTAGTATTTGTACAATTAATCATTAACAAACAAGATAAAAACAATACGAGTTTCCACATTTTACCCAACTTTATTTTTTCTTGAACTTTTTTATCTCCCTTTTACTCCATTCTTGTTGTATGTATTCCTCTTTACTATTGGCCATACTTTTTTCACCAGAAATTAATTCGTTTTCTTTTCCATTGACAAAGAAGATGGGAGTAATATATTCGTACAAACTTTTTCTAGTTAGGAAACTTTCTTTTAAACGATCTTTAATATTTGTTTCTGCAAGGAATGAAACATTGAAATGAAGTTCACCTTCTGTATCTAAAACGCCAATTTGATCATTTGGATTGACCATGTCTCCAATTTGGACAAGAATTTTACTTCTATCAAATCCTTTGTATCTAGCTAAAGTTCCATCCTTATGCTCTATAATAATAAAATTGCCTTCTGCTTCTTCATTTTGATCATTTATGCTGGTGACGATTCCTTTCCTTGTAGATACGACTGTATCAGCCTTATTCGTAAGAAAATAGTATGACTTCCAATTTTTAGGTTCTTCGCTTCCGAAGAATGTGTTCTTTATTTCATTTGTTTCATATACCTCAAATTCAACACCATCAACAAATGGTAAAAGATAGATTATCTCACGGTTTACTTCCGGATTTAAATGTCCAGCTATATAGGTATATTTAAATGAAAATGAAATACGTTTATCCCTTTCCGTCGGATTCAAGGTAAGCAACTTTCCTGTTCTCCCAGAAACAACAATAGGTTTCTGAGAATAAAATGAATTATTTAAGTTTTTAAATTCAAGATATACTGTATAACTAGCAATAGACGATTTAGTAAAATAAAAATCTACGCTGTTATTGCTTTTGCGCTCAAACTTAATTTCCAATTCTTTTGTTTGGCCATTTGCATTTTCTATGTTCACCAGGAACAAACTAAGCAATGCAATCATAAACATGTGGTAAGTTGTATTCATCCTATTTTTTAAAATTTTTTGATCATCGTTTTATCCAATCGATTAGTTCTGTGGCGTCCTTAAAATTATTCCCATCATAGGCACTGATACCATCCCAGGTACCAAACCAAAGTATGCCTTTATTATCTTCAAATATACTTTGAATGGTATTGGTCGCCAATCCATTCTCCATAGTAAACTGATGAAAACTTAAACCATCATACTTATAGACGCCATAGTTTTCAGCAGAGAACCAAATATTACCAGATCGATCTTCATAGAAATTATAAGTTTCTTCGCCTTCAATCACCTTATCCATCGTGAAGTTCTGAAAATGACTTCCGTCAAATTTACTTACGCCTCCATAAAAAGTTCCAATCCAAATATGGCCTTGCTTATCTTGAAAAATGTCAGCAACATTATTATCTGTCAAACCATTCTCTTTACTAAAGTGTAAAAAATGCTGCCCATCGTATTTAAATATTCCATTCCCATCGGTAACAAACCAAAAATCACCCATGCTGTCTTCCAAAATTTCAAATACTAAATTTTTTGATAGCATAAATTGATAACCATCAACAGATACATTTGGCAATTCAAACTTTATAAAATTATTTCCATCAAATATACAAACACCTTCGATTGTTCCAATCCAAATATTTTTTTTAGAATCAATTTCTAATGCCCAAATTTCATTATTGGGCAAGCCATCTTCTTCGGTATAACTTACAAAAGAATTACCATTGTATTTTACTAAACCACCAGAAGTTCCAAACCAAATATTACCCTCATCATCTTCTGCAATTTCACGTACTGCTTTGCCTGTAAAGCCATCTTTATCCGTATACTGTTTTATGGTATTGCCATCATACATAATCAAGAAATCACCATTTGTACCAAACCAATAATTTCCGTTTTTATCTTGGTATATTTTCCTAACAAATTCACTGACCATTCCATGAAGATTGGTATGTTTTGTCTCAGAAATTTTTTGACTACTTTGAATTAATCCATTGGACTTTATTCCACGCTCAACTTCCTGTCCATTGCATGAACACATCTGAAATATCAAAATTAAAAAAAGCAACTTACCGTACATTTGCAATAATTTAGGAATCAATTTGTTTAT